>DATJXU010000032.1:0-14753 GCA_035499915.1 Acidocella sp. | reverse complement strand
GAAATTATCGCCGACGGAGACCGTATAAAGGCTGCCGGTCTCCTGCGCGGTTTGGGCCATCTGCCGCGCCACGGCGCGCTGGTGGTGATGACCGTTGCGCCCCCAATCGCCCACCAGCAGGAAGGAGAGCGCGGCCTCCTCAGCCCCCGCCGGGCTTGCAAGGGCAGCACCCGCGCCCAGAACGGCGGTGGTGGTGACGAATTGGCGGCGGGTCAGAGACATGGCGGCTCCTCGCAATGATCCGCGCCGTTTAGCAGGCGCGAGCGCCCAATGTGTGAGACAATTCGGGGACAAGCGGAAGTGGAAAATTTCCGCCCTCAGGCGGTCACCGCCTCATCTTGCTTCAGCACCTCGCCCGCCAGATACAGGCTGCCGCAGACCAGCACCCGGGCGGGCGTGGCAATCTGCGCCAGCGCGCCGCGAATGTCGGGCCCCGGAATGGCACGGCCGCCTGAGGCCTCGATGATTTTCTCCACCGGCAAAGCCAGATGCTGCTCGGGCTCCGCCACGGCATAGAGCGCGGCCGCGTGCGGGGCGATGATGCGGATGAACTGCGCCACGTCTTTCGACTGTTTCATGCCCAGGATCACGGTGGTCGGGCCGTCCCACTCTTGCAGCTGCTGGGCCAGGATCTCGGCGCCGCCGGGGTTGTGGGCGCCGTCCAGCCAGAGCGCGGAGCCTTCCGGCAGCAGCGCCGCCAGCTTGCCGTGCAGTTGTTGCAGCCGGGCGGGCCATTGCGCGTTGCGCAGCCCCGTTGCCATGGCTTGCGGCGTCAGCGCGAAACCGGCGGCGCGCAGGGCGGCCAGGGCGATGCCGGCATTCTCGATCTGGTGCGGGCCGGGCAGAGCGGGGCGGGGCAGGGCGATGCCATCGAACACCATGCAATCGGCGCCGGGTTCGATGCGCCACTCCACCCCCCGGCGCAGATGCGGGGCGTTCTGCCGCGCGGCCTCGGCGGCGATGCGCGCCAACACTTCGGCCGGCTGGTCGCCGGTGACAACGGGGATGCCCGGCTTGATGATCCCGGCCTTTTCGCCCGCGATCAGCTCCAGCGTGTCGCCCAGGAAATCCTGATGGTCGAGCGAGATGGAGGTGATGGCGCAGGCGGCGGGGGAGACGACATTGGTGGCATCCATCCGCCCGCCCAGCCCGACCTCGATGAGGCAGAGATCAGCGGGCACGCGCGCGAACAGCCAGAAGGCGGCGGCGGTGATCGCCTCGAAAATGGTGATCTGGTTGTCGGCGTTGGCGGCCTCGATGGCGTCCAGCGCTTCGGCCAGCTGCTCGTCGCTCACCAGCGTTCCGGCCAGGCGGATGCGCTCATTGAAGCGCACCAGATGCGGGGAGGTGAAGACATGCACGCGCAGCCCCGCCGCCTGCGCCACGGCGCGGGCGATGGCGCAGACCGAGCCCTTGCCGTTGGTGCCCGCCACGTGAATGACCGGGGGGAGCTGTGTCTCAGGCGCGCCCAAAGCCGCCAGCAGCCTTTGCAGCCGGTCGAGCTTCAGGTCGATCATGCGCGGGTAGAGGCTGTGCAGGCGCTCCAGCGCCGCGCTGACTTTCAGCCGGGAGCCGGTGGCCCCGGCCTCGCGCTGCAGCTCGTTGGTCAAGCGGCCTTCTTGTTGGCGGTGGCAAGCGCGATGATGCGCGCCAGCGTGGCGGTCAGCTCGCCGCGCTTGACCACCATGTCGATCATGCCGTGCTGGTGCAGATATTCGGCGCGCTGGAAGCCCTCGGGCAGTTTTTCGCGCACTGTCTGCTCGATCACGCGCGCCCCCGCGAAGCCGATGAGCGTGCCGGGCTCGGCGATCTGGATGTCGCCCACCATGGCGAAGGCGGCGGTGACACCACCGGTGGTCGGGTCGGTCAGCACCACGATATAGGGCAGCCCGGCCTCCTTCACCATCTGGCTGGCGATGATGGAGCGCGGCAGCTGCATCAGGCTGATCGCGCCTTCCTGCATGCGCGCGCCGCCTGAGGCGGTGTAGACGATGAGCGGGGCGTTCTGCAGCACGGCCAGGCGCGCCGCGGCCACCAGCCCCTCACCCACGGCCGAGCCCATGGAGCCGCCCATGAACTCGAAGGACATGGCCGCCACCACGGTATTGATGCCGCCCACGGTGCCGTGGGCGACCAGGATGGCGTCATCCTGCCTGGTCTTGTCCCGCGCTTCCTTCAGCCGGTCCGAATAGCGCTTCTGGTCGCGGAATTTTAAGGGGTCCGGCACGGCCTTCGGCAGCTCGATGCGGGTGAACGCGCCGTCATCGAAGGTCCAGGCCAGCCGGTCCTGCGCGGTGGCGCGCATATGGTGGCCGCAATGCGGGCAGACCTTTTTGCCCGCCGCCAGCTCGGTATGGAAGATCATCTGCTGGCAGGCCGGGCATTGGTGCCAGAGATTATCCGGCGCCTCCTTGCGGCCAAGCAGGGTGCGGATTTTCGGACGGACGAATTCAGTGAGCCAGCTCATAACGGTGGGAATTAGCCGGTTTGAGGGTGGAAGGGAAGTTTCGGTGCCGTTGATGCATCCGCCGCCCGATGTGACGGTGAGGAAAACGCGGCGCGCCTCTTCGCGCCGAACCTTGACAAAACTTAATGGCTGCCTGGCCCAGCGCCACAATTGCACCCTTTTTCATGAGCAAAAAAGTCAGACTTCTCCACGATTTATTGAGCCTGGACTTGGGTCGATTGGAGGAGTGTTGGATGGAACGGAAAACCGCCGGGTTGCTTGGCGCATTGGCCGGGGTTGCGGCCCTTGGGGGCACGGGCGCGCAGGCCGCCAGCCGCGCTGCCCCCCCGCCGCCTGAGCCCCTGGCCGTCACATCCTATGCCGATCTGCTCCGGCCCATTCCCAATGCCGTCGAGGCGTTGAAAGCCAGCAATGCGGCGCTCGCGGAACAGGCCCGCAATGCCCCGGCGAAGCTGCAGCAGGCGGATTGGGGTGGAGATGATCATCACCATCATCACCACCACCACCACCACCATCATCACCATCACCACCATCACCACCATCACGAATATTACGCGCCGCCTGTCTGGGGGTATTATGCGCCGCCCCCGCCGCCGGTCTATTACCATCACCACCATCACCACCATCACCATCATCACCACCATGCCGGCGCGGTGATTGTGGTGCCGAGTATCGGCGTGATGATTAACTAGCTTTCTTCCTTCGCGGCCCGGTCCCTGGCCCGGGCCGCGCCGAGAATGCGGCGATAGGTGCCATCGAACACCGTCTTGGTGGATGAGATCCATTTCGTGCCCTGGCCCAGAGTGTCGCGGCTGGCGTGAATCCGCCGCGATTGCAGTTCGCGTTCGGCCGCTTCCTCTTCGCCCATCGGCTCCAGCGTGAAATCCGGCTCGGCCGGCACGATGCAGAACTGCATGAAGGGCTCGCCGGGGCGAAAGACATGCACAACGCCTTCAGGCGGGGCCTTGAACACCACGAAATTGATCATCGGCCACCAGGAGGTGCGCAGCAGCGCCGGGACAGCCAGCGGCACGTCATTCGCAGCGCTCAAAAAAAACCGCGGATGAGGCTCGGCGCGCAAGGCGAGATGGTCCGGCAGTTTCAGGTCGAGCAGGAGCTGGTAGGTGTAATAGCCCGCGCCGAACGCCCGGAAGGGCGGCCAGCTGACGCCGGTGTCCGGGTTGGGGCCGAAATCGCCGTCGAACAGGAATTGGCCGTCGCGGTGGGAGACGCGCAGCTCGTTGTCATAGGGATAGAAAATCTCGATGCCATATTGCGCCCCCTCGACAAACGGCAGGCAATGCCAGCCTTGCTCGTGCGAGCCGTCTTGCCGGGGCTCTTTCGTCCCGCCCCAGCCGGGCACCTCAACCTTGGTGCGGCGGGGGGCCAGGCGCGGCTGGTACAGCCGGTATTTGATGGTGGTCATGAGGCGTTCCAGACAAGTTGGATGATAGATTTGGGGACGGTATCCAAAGCGTTCCGATGGGGCGGACCGGAGAGGGCAAGCTAGGTCTTACCATTTAACCTGCGCCCTGCCCACGCTCCGGCCTCGGCCACGACAGCGTCGCCATCCGATGCCAAGCTTTGCGCCACCGGCCGCAGGGCTGGGTCGGCACTGTTGCCAATGGCGATGGCGACATTGCGGACAAACCTGTTGCGCCCGATGCGCTTGACCGGCGAGCCGGAGAATGTCTGCCGGAAGGCGGCGTCATCCAGCATCGCCAGCGCGGCCAATAACGGGGCGGTCAGATCCTCCCTGGCCGCCAGTTTCTGCTCGCGCCCGGCCTGGGCAAATTTGTTCCAGGGGCAGACGGCCAGGCAATCATCGCAGCCATAGATGCGGTTGCCGATGGCGGATCGAAACTCCTCGGGGATCGGCCCGGCATGCTCGATGGTGAGGTAAGAGATGCAGCGCCGTGCATCGAGCCGGTAAGGGGCGGGAAAGGCCTGGGTGGGGCAGGCGGTCTGGCAGGCGGTGCAGCTGCCGCAATGGTCGCGCTCCGGCGCGTCGGGCGCCAGCGCCAATGTCGTGAAAATCTCGCCCAGGAAAAGCCAGGAGCCGTGAACGCGGGAGACGAGGTTGGTGTGCTTGCCCTGCCAGCCCAGCCCGGCCTGCTCGGCCAGGGGTTTTTCCATCACCGGGGCGGTGTCCACGAACACTTTCACGCCCTCGCCGCGCGCGGCGATGAACTGGGCGAGGTGCTTCAGCTTGCCCTTGATGATGTCATGATAATCCCGGTTGCGGGCATAGACGGAGATGTTCCCGACCTCTGGCCGGGCCAGGTTTTCCAGCGCGTCGTAATCCGGCGCGTAGGAGAAGCCCAGCGAAATCACGCTCAGCGCCTCCGGCCACAAGGCTTGCGGATGGGCGCGCTGGTCCACGCGCTCGGCCATCCAGCCCATGGCGCCGTGCTGCCCGGCGGATAAAAACTCTTGCAGATAGGCCAGCCGTTCGGGCGGCAATGCGGCGCGGGTAAAGCCAATGGCGGCGAAACCGAGTTCCGCCGCCTTGCTGGCAATCTGGGCCTTTAGATCAGCCCCGGCCACGATAGGGGGCAACGCCCTGGTCGGGGATCCAGGCACCCTCGGGCGGGGCGCCGGTCTGCCAGAACACGTCGATGGGAATGCCGCCCCGCGGATACCAATACGCGCCGATGCGCAGCCATTTGGGGCTGAGCAACTCCACCAGCCGGTCGGCGATCATCAGCGAGCAGGCTTCATGAAAGCCGCCATGGTTGCGGAAGGAATGCAGGAAGAGTTTCAGGCTCTTGCTCTCCACCAGCCATTCATCGGGGATGTAGTCGATGACGATATGGCCGAAATCCGGCTGGCCGGTCATCGGGCAGAGGGAGGTGAATTCCGGGCAGACAAAGCGCACCATGGCGTTCTTGCCGCCGGTTTTGGCGGGCACGCGCTCCAGCACAGCCTGTTCGGGGCTGGTCGGGGCCTCGGTTTTGGCGCCCAGCTGTTGCAGCCCGGCGTAACGGTCATCGCTCATGCGTCTGGTCCTCTCTGCCAGTTGCCACGCACATGGGTGCAGTAGGCATCGTATTCATGGTTCAGGATGGCGGCGCGCGCCCCCTGCATCAGGCTTTGGTAATAGGTGAGGTTGTGGATGGTGAGCAGCATCGGCCCCAGCATTTCCTCGGCCCGGAAGAGATGGTGCAGATAAGCCCGCGTGTGGCGGGTGCAGCAGAGGCAGGGGCAGGTTTCGTCCAGCGTGCGGCCATCGTCGATGAAACGGGCGTTGCGCATGTTGAAAATGCCATTGGCGGTGAAGGCCCGCGCGGTGCGCCCGGCGCGGGTGGGCATCACGCAGTCGAACATGTCCACCCCGCGCGCCACGGAGCCGAGCAGATCATCAGGCGTGCCCACGCCCATGAGATAGCGCGGCTTCTGCGCGGGCAGGAAGTCCGTGCAGTAATCCAGAACCTGGAACATGCTCTGCTGGCCCTCGCCGACGGCCAGCCCGCCGATGGCGTAGCCCTCGTAGTCCATGTCCACCAAAGCGGCGGCGGAGTCGCGGCGCAGATCCTCATAGACATTGCCTTGCATGATGCCGAATTGCCCATAGCCGGGGCGCTTCACGAAGGCATCGCGCGAGCGCTTGGCCCAGCGGCGCGACAGAAGCATGGACTCCGCCGCCTCGTGGTGGGTGGCGGGGAACTTGGTGCATTCATCGAGCTGCATGGTGATGGTGGAATCCAGCAGATGCTGGATCTCCGTCGAGCGCTCGGGTGTCAGCTCATAGGCCGTGCCGTCGATATGCGAGCGGAAGGTGACACCTTTCTCCTCCAGCTTGCGCAGCTTGGCGAGCGACATGATCTGGAAGCCGCCGGAATCGGTGAGGATGGGGCCGGGCCAGTCCATCATCTTGTGCAGGCCCCCCAGCCGCGCCACGCGCTCGGCCGTGGGGCGGAGCATGAGGTGGTAGGTATTGCCGAGCACGATCTTCGCGCCCGTGGCGCGCACGGCATCCGCGGTCATGGCCTTCACCGTGCCGGCGGTGCCCACGGCCATGAAGGTGGGGGTGGGCACCTCGCCATGGGCGGTGCTGAGCATGCCCGCCCGGGCCTGGCCATCCTGGCCCGCCAGGGTGAAGGAAAATTCTGATCCGGTCATGGGGGGGGGATTAGCCGGGTTGGGGGGAAAGTGCCAGATTGAACATGGCGGTGGCGGGGGCTGCATCACGCGCCTGGCCAGACGGCCAAAATCAAGGGGCGGTGCAGCGGCAAATAGGCTTAGATCATAAGTGGGTTATTCTGCAGCCAAAGATGCAGCAGATAAATCTGCGCGGCGGCGCACAGGAGGATCAGGGCGGGAAAAAATCCACGCCACCGGGCTTTTGCAAGAAAGACAAACAGAAAAACCAGGAAAACCGGATTGGCGAGAACATATCTCTGCAGGGATACGAGGCTCGTGGACGCTGCGAGCAATATCGTCATGCAGAGAAAAGCCGCTTCTTCAAAACGGCCGAGCTTTGCAATCCAGGCTGAGAGCGCCAGCCCGATGATGCCGCAGGCAGAGAGGAATATGCAATCATAGCGGAGCAAAGGGCCGAGCCCGGCCGCCCAAATGGCAGACAAGCCGCCAAAGAGGTTGAAGAATGGATTGCCGAGCGTGCGATGCCAGCTTTTTTGTATGTGAATGAAGGCGAGGGGATCGCCGACATGCAAAGCAAGATAGGCGATGAACAGGCCCAGCCCCAGGGGCGCGATCAATAACGGCGCTGGAGCGCGGGCGAGTGTCCGTGATGCTTCGTGCCATTCGTTTTGATGAATTTGCCGCCAGGCTGGATAAAGCAGCCGGATCGCGAGAATGGGCCAGATCACAATGCCTGTCACACGCGTGGCGCCGAGCAGGGCGGCGAATAGGCTGGCACGGATGGTTTGCCGACGCGCCAGGGAGACGAAGCACGCAAGGGTCAGCAGCGCATATAGGCTTTCCGTATAAGTGAAGGAAAAATAGAGGCCATATGGAAAGGCAGCCAGAAACCCAAACAGCAGAAACGGGTTGGGCACGTCATGCACAAGGCTGAGATACCGATACGCCAGTAGCATGAAGCCAAGGAAACAGGTGTTCGACAGGATGAAACCAGCCTGGACGGCGCTAAGCCCCCAAGCGGCAAGCCAGTGCACCAGCAGTGGATAGAGCGGCAAAAACGCCCAGTTCGCGAGACCAGTTTGCGGGCCGGAGGAAATGGGTTTCAGGTTGTAGCCGGTCGTGGCGATGCTTGTGTACCAGCTGCAGTCATGCAGGCACAAAATTTCGGGCATCTGCCTGAGATGGCCGGTGATCAACGCATAAAGGGCAAGCCTGAGGGCGAGGATTCCTGCGGCCAGCAGGCTCAGCCTCGCCCAGCCATAGGTCACGCGGCCTTTTCCAGCAAACAGGCATCGCCGTAAGAGTAAAACCGATACCCAGCCGCGATGGCATGGGCATAGGCCGCCTTGATCCGCTCCGTGCCCGCGAAGGCGCTCACCAGCATCAGCAGCGTGGAATGCGGCAGGTGGAAATTGGTGAACAAAGCGTCCGCGATTTTGAAGCGGTAGCCGGGATAGATGAAAATATCCGTCTCGCTGTCGAAGGGTTTCAGAACCCCTTCCGAAGTGGCGGCGGATTCCAGCAGGCGCAGCGCGGTGGTGCCGATGGGGATGACCCGCCGCCCCGCCGCCTTCGCCGCGTTGATGCGCGCGGCGGTCTCTGGCGTGATGAAGCCGCGCTCGGCGTGCATCTTGTGCTCTTCGATGCGCTCCACCCGCACGGGCAGGAACGTCCCGGCGCCGACATGCAGCGTCACCTTCGCCATCTCGATTCCGCGCGCCTGCAAGCCGGCCAGCAGCTCCGGGGTAAAATGCAGCCCGGCCGTGGGGGCGGCGACAGCCCCTTCATGCGCGGCGAAGAGGGTCTGGTAGTCGCTCTTGTCCTGGTCGGTAATGCCGTCGGGCCGGGCGATATAGGGCGGCAGGGCGAGCGCGCCGCTGCGGGCCAGGGCGGCGTAGAAATCATCGGCGGCAAAGCGCAGGATGGCGGCGCCGCCCTCCAGCATTTCGGCCACCTCGGCGGAGAATTCAGGGTCGATGACCAGCGTGTCGCCCTGCTTCACGCGCTTTGCATTGCGCAGCAGCACCCGCCAGGCGCCGTCATCCAGTCGCCTGTCCAGCGTGATGCCGATTTTCGCGGCGCCGCGCATCGCGGTCAGCCGCGCGGGGATCACCTTGGTGTCGTTGACCACGAGAAAATCATCCGGGCGCAGCAGGGCGGGCAGGTCGCGCACGATGTGGTCATGCAGCCCCTGCGCCGCCACATGCAGCAGCCGGGCGCAATCGCGCGGGCGGGCGGGCGCGGTGGCGATCCGCTCCGGCGGCAGCTCATAGCCAAACTCAGAGAGTTGCATCAAACGCCCGATCAGAATCCGAGATAGGTGGCCAGTTCGATCAGATTGCCATCCGGGTCGCGGCAATAGACGGACATGATGTCCCCCAGCGCGCCGATGCGCGAAACCGGCCCGCGCTCGATGGTCACGCCGCAGCTATGGAGCTGGCCCACCACGTCGTCCGGCCGCACCGCCACCACGAAGCACAGATCCAGCGTGCCCGGCTGGGCCATCTGGGCATGGGGGATCACCTCATGCCCGACCTCGTGCAGATTGATCTTCTGGGCGCCAAAGCGCAGGGATGTGCGGTTCTTGCCGCCATATTCCTCGCGCTCCATGCCCAGCACGCGCTGATACCAGCCTGCCGTGACGTTCAGGTCACGGCAGACCATCACCACATGATCGATCCGATCGACGGTGAATTTCATGGCGCGCGCTAAGCGAGGTCGGCGAAGAAGTCGTTGCCCTTGTCGTCGACCACGATGAAGGCCGGGAAGTCCTTCACCTCGATCTTCCACACCGCTTCCATGCCAAGCTCCGGATATTCCAGAACCTCGACCTTCTTGATGTTCTGCTCCGCCAGCACCGCGGCCGGGCCGCCGATGGAGCCGAGATAGAAGCCGCCATGCTTGTGGCAGGCCTCGCGCACGGCCTTGCTGCGGTTGCCCTTGGCCAGCATCACCAGCGAGCCGCCGGCTGCCTGGAAGGCGTCCACATAGGAATCCATGCGCCCGGCGGTGGTGGGGCCAAAACTGCCGGTGGGCATGCCCTCCGGCGTCTTCGCCGGGCCGGCGTAATAGACCGGGTGGTTCTTGATATAGTCCGGCAAGCCCTGCCCGGCATTCAGCCGCTCCTGCAGCTTGGCATGGGCGATGTCGCGCGCCACCACGATGGTGCCGGTGAGCGCCACGCGGGTCTTGATCGGGTGTTTGGACAGCTCCGCCAGAATCTCGCTCATCGGGCGGTTCAGGTCGATGGCCACAACCTCGCCGCCGAGATGTTCATCGGTGATTTCGGGCAGGTACTTCGCCGGGTTGGTCTCCAGCTGCTCCAGGAACACGCCGTCCTTGGTGATCTTCGCCTTGATCTGGCGGTCCGCCGAGCAGGAGACGCCAAGCCCGATGGGCAGGGAGGCGCCATGGCGCGGCAGGCGGATGACGCGGACATCATGGCAGAAATATTTGCCGCCGAACTGCGCGCCGATGCCGATCTTGCGGGTGATCTCCAGCACCTTCTGTTCCATTTCCAGGTCGCGGAAGGCATGGCCGGTGGCATCGCCGCTGGTGGGCAGATGGTCGTAATATTTGGTGGAGCCCATCTTCACCGTCTTCAGATTCAGCTCGGCCGAGGTGCCGCCGATGACGATGCAGAGATGGTAGGGCGGGCAGGCGGAGGTGCCCAGCGTTTTGATCTTCTGCTCCAGGAAGGCATAGATCTTCTCCGGCGTCAGCGTCGCGCGGGTTTCCTGGAAGAGATAGGTCTTGTTGGCCGAGCCGCCGCCCTTGGCGATGAATTGCAGATGGAACTCATCGGCATGGTGCTCGCCGGGGGCGGCCATGATGTCGAACTGCACCGGCAGGTTATTGCCGGTGTTTTTCTCTTCGAACATCGAGAGCGGCGCCATTTGCGAATAGCGCAGATTGGTCTCGGTATAGGTGCGCGACACGCCCCAGGAGAACGCCTCCTCCTCATTGCCCTCGACCCAGACGCGCTGGCCCTTCTTGCCGAACACCAGGGCGGTGCCGGTATCCTGGCACATCGGCAGCACGCCCTTGGCGGCGATGCTGGCGTTCTTCAGGAACTCCATGGCCACGTAGCGGTCATTCTCGCTGGCCTCGGGGTCTTTGAGGATATTGGCGAGCTGCTGCAGATGCGCCGGGCGCAGCAGATGCGAAACATCATGAAATGCCGCGAAAGCCAGCTCGGAGAGCGCGCCTTCGGTGATTTTCAGAACGGCTTTGCCCTCGACCTCGATGGTCGAGACGCCTGCGATATCGAGCTTGCGGTATCTCGTGTCGTCCTCGCCCAGGGGGAACATGGGCGAATAGGCGAAACCGGGGCTGCGTTTCAGGGGAGCGTTCATGAGTCTCAGTCTTTCAGAATTTAATCTTTCTGGCGGCGGCGGAAAGCATCCAGGCTGACCACGTCGGCGGGGCCGTCATTGGGGCGCGCGGGCACGTCATCGCCCTGCGGTTCGGGAATATCGGCCAGCTTCACCGGCTCTGGCAACTCGACATGGAATTGCAGCCCGAAGCGCACCTCGGGGTCGGCAAAGCTGGTGATGGCGGCGATGGGAATGGTGAGGGTGGTGGGAATGCCCGAGAAGCTGAGCCCCACGGACATCGAGGTGCCGGCATCATCCACCGACAGCGAATGGAACTGGTGCTGCAGCACGATGGTCATCTCGTCCGGGTACTGGGCTTTCAGCCGGTCGGGGATGGAAACGCCGGGATAGGCGGTCATGAAGGTGAGGTAGAAATGATGCCCGCCGGGCAGCCCCTCAGCCATCACATGGCGTATGGCGCGCACCACCACCTGGCGCAGCGCGTCCTGCGTCCAGTCATCATAGGGCAGCAGCGATTCAGGTGTGTTCAGGTCATCTTCAGCCATAGTCAAATCCCTTCAAGTCCCGGTGTTGCCGGGGCCCCGGCTTGCAGTTCCGCTGTCAGCGGGATTCCCGCTCATAGTGGCGGTAATATTTTTCGGTCACCAGGTCGGTCTGCACGATGATGGCGATATCCGTCGTATTGAACTGGGTATCGATCACCGCGCCGTCACCCACGAAGCCGCCGAGTCTCAAATAGCCTTTAATCAGCGGCGGCAGGCGCATCAATGCCTGTTTCGGGTGGATCGCCTCCGGGGGCAGGCGGCGCATATCGACATAAAGCTCCGGCAGCGCCTTCGGGCGGATCGCCTCCGGGGCGCTGTGGTGCAGAGCGAGATAGGTCAGCTCCTCGGCCAGCGCATCCGGGCTGGTGCCGGTAAGCGAGGCGCAGCCGAACATGACGTCGATGCCGTGATGGAACACATAGGCCGCGATGCCGCGCCAGAGCAGCTGCATCACCATGCGGTTGCGGTAGGCGCTGGCGGTGCAGCTGCGCCCCAGCTCCAGCTTGCGGCCCGGGAAAGCCTTCAGGGGCGAGATGTCATACTCGCTTTCGGAATAAAAGCGCCCGAAGGCCTGCGCCGCCTCCTCGCGGATGAGCCGGTAGGTGCCGACAACGCTTTCCACCCCCTCGCCGAGATCGTGGTCCACCACCAGCAGATGGTCGGCGATGGTGTCGAACTCGTCGCGGTCGAGTTTTGCGGCCAGGGTTGGCGCATCCGCCTTGGCGCCCATTTCCTCGTAGAACACGCGGTAGCGCAGCGCCTGGGCGGCGGCCAGCTCATCCTGCGTGGTGGCCAGCCGCACGCCGAGATTGCCCGCCCGCAGCTCAGGAAAGCCGGGGGCGGCATTGCCGATGGTGAAGCGCGGCAGCTCCGGCACGATTGTCTGGTTCATGGCGTTGGCCGCCGGCCGAACAGCTCGATCTTGATCACATCGATCTCCAGCCCGCGCGCCTTGGCGATCTCGCGCAAAGATGCCTCGACAGCCGGCGCCTCGAACTCGATGACATTGCCGGATTCCTTGTCGACCAGATGGAAATGGTGGCCGTCGCCACTGGGTTCATAACGCGCGCGCCGGCTGCCCAGGTCGCGGCGGGAGAGAATGCCCTTGGCCTCCAGCAGCCGCACGGTACGGTAGACGGTTGCCAGGGAGATGCGGTTGTCAACGCGGTTCGCCCGGCGATGCAGCTCTTCCACATCCGGATGGTCCGTCGCCTCAGACAACACCCGCGCAATCACCCGGCGCGGACCTGTCATCTTCAGCCCGTTCTCTATGCACAGGCGTTCGATGCTTATATTCATCGTTGAGCCTTGTGGCCCAACTTTACGCTCTGGTCCAGTCTTAACCAGAGCCGCCTTATTCGGGACCTGCCATGACGATTACGACCCTGCCCGCGCATCACAAAGCCATCGATATCACGGCGGAAACCTGTCCGATGACCTATGTGCGCACCAGGCTGGCGCTGGATGTGATGGCGGCAGGGCAGATTTTGCTGGTGAAGCTGAAAGGCGCGGACCCGCTGCGCAATGTGCCGCGCGCGGCGGCGGACCAGGGGCATGAGCTGCTGGACCTGCTGGCACAGCCAGATGGCACCCATGTGCTGGTGATCCAGAAAGCCTGAAAGCCGCCGCTCTGGAGCGCCATGCTTGCGGTTGACGCATGCGCGTCAACCGCAAGCGATCAGGCTCTGGCGGACGCCTTGGCTTGAAACAGAAAAAGCCGCATGCGCCTGGGCGCTGCGGCTGATTCTGGCAATTCGGATATAATCACCGCCCGAAGGCGGGGATGAGGGGTTTAGAAACCCTCGCGCTCGATCCGCTTGCGCTCCATCTTGCGGGCGCGGCGGACAGCCTCGGCGGCCTCGCGGGCGCGGCGCTCGGAGGGCTTCTCATAATGGCGGCGGAGCTTCATCTCGCGGAACACGCCTTCGCGCTGAAGCTTCTTCTTGAGCGCCTTCAGCGCCTGATCGACGTTATTATCACGAACGAGAACTTGCACCGGGGCGCCAACTCCAAAAAAATTGCCAAAACAAACGCGGATCACGACCTGAAAAGGCCGTCTCCGCAAAGCCGGGGCGGCTATAGCACAGATTCCGTGCTCGCCAAATCATTTCTGCTGGGGCAATCATGCAAATATGTCCATCCTGAAGATTGCCCGCATGGGCCACCCGGTTCTGCTCGCCCGCGCTGAAGCGGTGGAGGACGCCGCCGCGCCTGAAATCCAGGCGCTGATCAGCGCCATGGCGCAGACCTTGGCGGATGCGGGCGGGGTGGGGCTGGCCGCGCCGCAAGTGCATGTGAAGCTGCGGCTGTTCCTGTTCCACGTGCCCGCCAGCCGGGATGAAGACGGGGTGGCGATGCCGCTGCGCGCCGTCATCAACCCGGTGGTTGAGCCGGTTGAGGCGGCGGGGATAGAGCTGGGCTGGGAGGGCTGCCTTTCCATTCCCGGCCTGCGGGCCGCCGTGCCGCGCTGGCGGGTCATCAGGCTCTCCGGCCAGGACCAGACCGGCGAGGCGTTCGAGGAAGAGTTGAGCGGATTCGCGGCCAGGGTGGTGCAGCATGAGGCGGACCATCTGGATGGCGTGCTCTACCCGATGCGGATGGAGGATTTCCGGCTGTTCGGCTATACTGAGGAGCTGGATCGCTATCCTCAGGAGTTACTGTGATGCAGATTGATGAGGGCAAGGCCGCATTGATCGACGCGCTGGCGCAGAATGCCGCGTTTGATGGCTGGACGCAGACCTCTCTGCGCCTGGCGCTCTGCGCCCTTGGGCGGGACCCGGCAGAGGCGAAGCTGGCCTTTCCCGGCGGCCGGGCGGAGATGATCGAGGCCTATTTCAGCCTGGGCGATGAGCGCATGATCGCGCTCAGGCGTGGCCAGATGGCGGAGTCCGGGCTGACCGCGCGCGTGCGCGCCGGCGTGGCCGCGCGGCTGGAGCTGATGAGCGGCGAGAGGGAGGCTGTGCGCCGCGCCATGGCCTGGCTGGTGCTGCCCAGCCAGGCGCCGCGGCTGGCGAAGATCATCACCCGCATGGCCGATGCGGTGTGGTTCGCGGCGGGGGACGAGAGTGCGGATTTTTCCTGGTACAGCAAGCGCGCCATTCTGGCGGCGGTGCTGTCCGCCACCTTGCTCTATTGGCTGAGCGACAGCTCCCTGGACTCGGAGAAGACCCTGGCGTTTCTGGACCGGCGCCTGGCCGGGGTGGGGCGCTTCAACAAGCTGAAGGCCAAACTGCCGCGCTTCCCTTGTTCTGTCCATGCGTGAATAGAAAAATCAAAGAGGAGACGATGGTTCAAAGTACA
>DATJXU010000031.1:0-16799 GCA_035499915.1 Acidocella sp. | reverse complement strand
CTGAATCTCTATTCTGAAATTCAGAAGCTGGCCCAAACAATGCAGTGGCAGCTTCCTGAATAATATTCGATACGATGAAGCCGCGCCTCCATCGGAGACACGGCTTCCAACCAAGTTTTAAAAGTTTTTGGGTGCCGCCTTTTTTCAAAAAGGTGGCATTTCTCTTTAATGCCCCGCTGAAGGCGGAGCAGAAAAGTCAGGCGCCAGCCCGGAGGCGGAGAGTTGCGCCGCCAGGGCGGATTTCAGCCGCCCCAGCCCGGCCTCGGAGCTGCCCTCGGCCCGGGCCACCAGCACGGCCTGGGTGTTGGAGGCGCGCAGCAGCCACCAGCCATCCTCGGTGTTCACGCGCACGCCATCCGTGTCGGACACCTTCGCGCCGCTTTCCTTCAGCCTCGCGGCGACTTCCGCCACCACGGCGAATTTCTTCTCCTCCGGGCAGTCGAAGCGCAGCTCCGGCGTGTTGAGCACCTGCGGCAGGGCGGCGCGGAATTGCCCCAGCGTGCCCTGCGTGCGGGCGAGCACGCCCAGCACGCGCACGGCGGCGTAGAGCGCGTCGTCAAACCCGTACCATTTGTCGTTATAGAAGATATGGCCGGACATTTCGCCCGCCAGCGGGGCCTTGGTCTCCGCCATTTTCGACTTGATGAGAGAATGGCCGGTCTTCCACATCAGCGGCTTGCCGCCGGCCTTCTCGACCTCGTCGAACAGCACCTGGCTGGCCTTCACATCGGCGATGATGGTGCCGCCGGGATGCGCCTTCAGCACGTCGCGCGCCATCAGGATCAGGAACTGGTCGCCGAACAGGATATGGCCTTCATTATCCACGAGGCCGATGCGGTCGGCATCGCCATCGAAGGCCACGCCGACATCCGCACCTTCCTTCTTCACGGCGTCGATGAGCTGTTCCAGGTTCTTGGGCACTGTCGGGTCCGGGTGATGGGCGGGGAAATTGCCGTCCACCGTGCCGTTGAGCACGATATGCTTGCCGGGCAGCTTGGCCACCAGCTTGGCCAGCACATCGCCCGCCGCGCCGTTGCCGTTGTCCCAGACGATTTTCAGCTCTCTCGCGCCGTCCCAGTCCTTGCGCAGGCGCTCGACATAGGCGTCCGAGATGTCCTTTTCGACCACGCTGCCCATGGTTTGCGGCACAACCTGGCCAGCGGCGGCGCGGGCGCCGAGATCCTGGATCTGCGCGCCGAAGAAGGGCTTGTTCTTCAGCATCATCTTGAAGCCGTTATAGTTCGGCGGGTTGTGGCTGCCGGTCACCATCACCGCGCCATCGGCGGGCTCGGTGAAGGAGGCGTAATAGAGCATCGGCGTCGGCCCCTGGCCGACATCGATCACTTCCGCGCCGGACGCCATCAGCCCCTTGATCAGCGCCTGCGCCAAGGCGGGGGAGGAGAGGCGGCCATCGCGCCCGACGGCGACCCGCTTGCCGCCGGCCTCGGCGACGATGGAGCCGAACACCCGGCCGATGGCGAAGGCATCCGCCTCGCCCAGCGTCTCGCCGACAATGCCGCGAATATCGTATTCGCGCAGGCTGCTGGCGTGGAATTTATGGGAAAAGCTCATCGATTCCTCGTGGAAATCAGGTCAAAGGGGAACATTGAAAAGGGCGCGGGAGCGCCCCGTTCGTGAGATCAGGCGTTCACGTATTTCTTGAGGAAGTCACGCACGGCGGGGCCGAGATCCGGCCGGGCGAGGGAGAAGGCGATCTGTGCCTCCAGAAAGCCCGCCTTGTCGCCGCAATCGAAGCGCTGGCCTTCGAATTTCAACCCGTGGAAGGGTTTCTTGCCGATCATCTTGGCCATGGCGTCGGTCAGCTGCACCTCGTTGCCGGCACCGGCCTCCATGCGCGAGAGATAGGCGATGACCTCCGGCAGCAGCACGTAGCGGCCGATGATGGAGAGGTTGGAGGGGGCGTTCTCGGGCGCCGGCTTCTCAACCAGCCCCTTCACCTCCACCCTGTCGCCGTGCGTGTCGCCGATATCCAGGATGCCGTAGCGGTTGGTCTGCTCCTTCGGCACCTCGGTGACGGCGACGACATTGCCGCCGGTCTCGTTATAGACTTTCACCAGCTGCGCCGTGCAGGGGGTCTGGCTCAGCACCAGATCATCCGGCAGCAGGATGGCGAAGGGGTCGTCGCCGATGAAGGTGCGGGCGCACCAGATGGCATGGCCCAGCCCCAGCGGCACCTGCTGGCGCACGGTGGAGATGGCGCCGGGGGGCATTGTTTCCTCGCGCAGCAGGGCCAGGGCCTCGCGCTTGTTGCGCTCGGCCAGCGTGGCCTCCAGCTCGAAGGCGATGTCGAAATGGTCGATCAGCGCCGTCTTGCCGCGGCCGGTGACCATGCAGAACTGGTCGATGCCGGCGGCGCGGGCCTCGTCCACGGCGTACTGGATCAGCGGCTTGTCGACGACGGGAAGCATCTCCTTCGGCATGGCCTTGGTGGCGGGCAGAAAGCGCGTACCGAGGCCGGCAACGGGGAGCACGGCCTTGCGCAAGGGTTTTACCAAAGGGGAATCCTCCTGATCAGCGGTCTTGAATTGAGACGCCACCCCCGGATGGGGAGGCAAGACAAAGCGTTAAGACGAAAATACGACAGAAATCGGGTCATGTAACGGGTGGGGGGTGACAAAATTGCCGCCCTTCCTGGGGGTGGCGGCTTATCCTGAAACCATGAACCAAATCAGTGCCTTTTGTGGCCTGGGACACGAGCGGTGGCGCCAGGATGACGCCGCGGCAATCCGATATTGCGCGGGAACAAGTTTGCCAAGGGGGGGAGGCGTCAGCCGCGCGGGGCGGCGGCGCGCGAAAGGCGGTCATTGATCGCCAGCCCCAGCCCGGTTTCGGGCACCGGCGCGGCGGCGATGCCGCAGAGGCCGTGCTGCGCGGCCTGCGCATCCAGCCAATGCAGCGCCTCGAACAATTTCGCGGCGGCCTCGGTCAGGTTGCGTGTTTCGGAGAGCTGGAATGACAGCGTGCCCGAGGGCGCGGGGCCGAAGGCGAGATAGGCCTCGCCGGGCGCGGGGGCGGTGACGTTCAGCCGCACCGGCAAGGCCGGCGCATAATGGGAGGCGAGCATGCCCGGCGCCACCGGGGCCGTGCCCGGCGTGGCGGCGCAGGCGACGGGGCCGATCACGGCCTCCAGCATCTCGCGCGTGACGCCGCCGGGGCGCAGCAGGGTGGGGGTGGCGCCGGAGAGGTCCAGCACGGTCGATTCCAGCCCCACCGCGCAGGGGCCGGAGTCCAGCACCGCGGCGATGCGGCCGTCCAGATCCGCCAGCACATGCGCCGCACTGGTGGGCGAAACCCGGCCGGAGCGGTTGGCCGAGGGCGCGGCGATGGGCAGGCCCGCCAGCTTCAGCAGCTCATGGGCCTGCGGGTGGGCGGGGACGCGCACGGCAAGCGTCGGCAGCCCGGCGCCCGCCAGCTGCGAGACCGGGCAGAGGGGGCGGCGCGCCAGCACAAGGGTGAGTGGGCCGGGCCAGAATATGTCCGCCAGTTTTTCCGCCAGCCGGTTCGGCTGCACATGTTCGAAAGCGGCCTCGGCGGACCAAAAATGGCAGATCAGCGGGTTGAAGCTGGGGCGGCCCTTGGCGGTGTAGATGGCGGCCACCGCCTCGCCATTGGTGGCATCCGCGCCCAGCCCGTAGACTGTTTCGGTCCCGAACGCCACCAGCCGCCCGCTGCGCAGCAGCTGGGCGGCGCAGTTGGGGCTGGTGATCAGCTTGGTCACGCGGGGTGTGTCAGTCCTGGTCGCCGTCAAGGTCCCGCGCCACTTCCGGGCTGTGCAGGATCTGGTTGATCTTCGTCGCCTCGTCCATCGCCTCATCGGCCACGAATTTCAGCTCCGGCGTCACCCGCAGCCCCAGCCGCGGGGCGATCTGCGCGCGCAGGAAAGGAGCCACGCGCTTGAGCGCGGGCAGCAGCGGGCGGATATCCTTGTGGCCAAGCACGGTGGCGAAGACCAGCGCGTGCTTGAGGTCCGGAGACATCCGCACCTCGGAGACGGTGAGATGCGCCTTGGCGAGCTCCGGGTCATGGAACTCGGTGCGCAGCAGCACATCCGAGAGCGAATGCCGGATTTCCTCGCCGACGCGCAGCTGGCGCTGGCTCGGGCCAGCGCCATGCCCGGAGGCGGCGTGCGAGCGCTTCATGTCCTGGCTCCGCCGGGGTTACGGTGCGACGATCTCGGTTTCATAGCACTCCACCACATCGCCTTCACGCAGGTCCTGGAAGCCGGCGAAGGACAGGCCGCATTCATAGCTGCGGGCCACTTCCTTCACATCGTCCTTGAACCGCTTGAGCTGCGACAATTCGCCCTGATGGATCACCACGTTGTCGCGCAGCAGGCGCACGCCACAGCCGCGCTTGACCACGCCCTCGGTGACATAGCAGCCCGCGACCTTGCCGGTCTTGGTGATGTTGAACACCTGGCGGATTTCCGCATAGCCCAGGAACTTCTCGCGCTTGATCGGCGCCAGCTTGCCCTTGACCAGCTTCTCGATGTCGTCGGCCACCTCGTAGATGATCGAGAAATAGCGGATATCCACGCCCTCGCGCTGGGACAGCTCGCGGGCCTGAACATTGGCGCGGACATTGAAGGCGATGATGAGGCCATCGGACGCCTTGGCCAGCTGCACGTCGCTCTCGGTGATCTGGCCGACGCCGGAGTAGATGACGCGCACGCGCACCTCCTCGTTGCCGAGCTTGCCGAGCACCACGCCGATCGCCTCGGCCGAGCCCTGCACGTCGGCCTTGATGACCACGGCCACTTCCTTCTGCGCGCCGGCCTGAATGCGGGCGAGCATCTCTTCCATGGTGCCGCGCTGGGCGGTCTGCGCCGCCACCTGCCGCTCGCGCAGCTTGGCCTGGCGGTATTCGGTGATCTCGCGGGCGCGCTGCTCGTTTTCGACGACCACGAAGGGCTCGCCGGCCGTCGGCGCGCCGGAGAGGCCGAGGATCTCGACGGGCAGGGAGGGCGGCGCCTCCTTCACGGGCTGGCCCTTGTCGTTCAGCATGGCGCGGATGCGGCCCCACTGGGCGCCCGCCACCACGATATCGCCCTGTTGCAGGGTGCCTTTCTGCACCAGCACCGTCGCCACCGGGCCGCGGCCGCGGTCCAGGCGGGACTCGATGATCGCACCCTCGGCGGAACGCTCAGGGTTGGCCTTCAGCTCCAGCACCTCGGCCTGCAGCAGGATCGCCTCCAGCAGCTTGTCCAGGTTCAGCTTCTTCAGCGCGGAGACTTCGACATCCATGGTGTCGCCACCCATGTCCTCGACCACGATCTCGTATTGCAGCAGCTCATTGCGCACGCGGTTGGCATCGGCACCCGGGCGGTCGATCTTGTTGATCGCCACGATGATGGGCACCTGCGCCGCCTTGGCGTGTTTGATCGCCTCGATGGTCTGCGGCATCACGCCGTCATCGGCGGCGACGACCAGCACCACGATATCGGTGGCGGCGGCGCCGCGGGCGCGCATGGCGGTGAAGGCCTCATGGCCCGGCGTGTCCAGGAAGGTGATCGCCTGGCCCGAGGGCAGGGTGACCTGGTAGGCGCCGATATGCTGGGTAATGCCGCCAGCCTCGCCGGCCGCCACTTCGGTATGGCGCAGCGCGTCCAGCAGGCTGGTCTTGCCGTGGTCGACATGGCCCATGATGGTGACGACAGGCGGGCGCGGCTGCAGATCGGCATCCGTGTCCTCCTCGCCCTCCAGGCCGATTTCCACGTCCGAGTCGGAGACGCGGCGGACCTTGTGGCCGAATTCCTGCACCACCAGCTCGGCGGTGTCGGCGTCGATGGCCTGGGTGATGGTCGCCATCACGCCCATCTTCATCAGGGCGCGCACCACGTCGCGGCCGGGGGCGGCCATGCGGTTGGCGAGTTCCTGCACGCTGATGGTCTCGGGCAGCACGACCTCGCGCACCACCTTCAGCCCGTCGGAGCGCAGCAGCTCCAGCTCGGCCTGGCGGCGCTCACGCTCGCGCTGGCGGCGCACGGAGGCGAGCGAACGGGTCTTCTCGTCCTCGCCCTCGATGGCGGCCTGCACGTCGATACGCCCGGCGCGGCGGTTGCCGTCGCCGATCTTCTTGACCGGGGCGGCGGGCATGCCGCGCTTGGGCGCCGGGGTGGCGGGGCGGCGCGGGCCGCGCGGGGCGTCCTCATCCTCCTCCGCGCCAGCGGGGCGGCCGCCGGGCTTGAGCTGCAGGGTGCCGCGCGGCGCCGTGGCGGTGGTGGCCGGGCGGGCGGGCTGCGGCGCGCCGGGGCGGGCAGGGGCGGGGGCTGCGGGGCGCGAGGGCTGCGCCTGCGGGGCGGCGGCAACCGGCTTGGCCGGGGGGGCCTCGGCCGCAAGCTTCGCCGCGGCAGCGGCCGCGGCTTGCGCCTCGGCCTCGGCCTTGGCGGCGGCCTCGGCCTCTTCCTCCTGGCGGCGGGCATCTTCCTCGGCCTTGCGGCGGGCTTCCTCGGCGGCGGAGAGGATGGAAATCTTTTCCTGCTCGCGGCGCTCGGCCTCGCGCTGCGCGGCGGCGGCCAGCACGCGCTGGCGGTTGGCCTGTTCCGCGGCGGTCAGGGCGCGCGGCGCGGCGCCGCCACCCTGGCGAGGGCGCTGCCCGGAGGGCGCGGCAGGGGCGGGTGTCGGTGTGGCGAGGCGCTCACCCTGCGGACGAGCGGGCGGCGTGGCAACGGGGGCAGGCGTGCCGGCGGCTGCGGGCGCGCCGCCGCGCTTCTTGCGGACTTCGACCTGCACGACCTTGGAGCGGCCATGCGAGAAGCTCTGCCGCACGGACCCGGCATCGACAGTATGCCCGGCATCGCCGCGCGCGGCAGGGCGCAGCGAGAGCCTGCCCTTGGTTTCATTCTGGTCGTTGCCGTCACTCATGCCTAATCCGGTCCAATCTTCACATCGCGGCCGGATTTGACCCCGACCTTGTTTGCTGGGCTCTACTGCCCGCTTACTCTTCCGTCCGCAACACCCTGCAGGCGCCGCGCCTCGATTTCGATCATTCCGGCCAGCCGCCCCGGTGCGACAACCACATGCACCGTGTGCTCCCGGCCGAAGATCTTGCCCAGCGCGGCGGCGGGAAGCACCGCCAGCTGGGGAATGGGCCGCCCGCCCGCAAACCGGGCGCGCTCCTCTGCGCTGCCATCGTCGGCCTGGACAATCACGCCGCCCCGGCCCGCCTGCAGCCATTCCCTGGCTTTCTCGAAGCCGGAAATCGCGGCCCCGCTGCGCCGTGCCAAGCCAAGCAGATCAATGATCCGCCGTGTCAGCGCGGCCTCCACCTGGCCCCTCAGGTCCTGCGGCACCTTCAGCGGCGCCCGTGCGGCGCGCGGGAACACGCCACGCCGGACCGCCAACTCTAGCACATTGCCGTCTGCGCTCAACCATAGTCCGCGTCCGGGCAGGGTTGCGCCGGGGTCGAAAACCAGCGTCCCGTCCGGTGCGGCGATGAAACGGAGCATCTCCTCGCGCCGCCCTTGCGTCCTGTTGACCAGGCAGCGCCGGAGCGGCCCGCGCTCCGGCTCTTCAGGCAATGTGTCGTCTTCAGGCTGCGTCGCCATCCTCGCCTTCGAACCAATGGGCGCGGGCGGCCATGATGATCTCGTTGGCCTGCTCCTCGTTGAGCACATCGGCGCCCAGCATCTCCACCAGCTCGTCGCCCGCGAGGTCGGCCAGGTCGTCGAGCGTCTTCACGCCCTTCTCGCCCAGCGTGATCAGGTCCTTCGCGGAGAAGGACTCGATGGCGGCGATCTCGTCGGTGACGCCCAGCGCCACGCGCTTCTCCTCCTGCTCGGCGGCCTGGCGCTCCAGGAAGGTGGAGGCGCGGCGTGCCAGCTCGGAGGCGACGTTCTCGTCGAACCCTTCGATGGTGGCGACCTCGTCCAGCGGGGTGGTGATCAGGTCCTCGATCGCCTCGAAGCCTTCCTGCACCAGCAGGCCGGCGATCACGTCGTCCACGTCCAGCGCCTCGACGAAGAGGCCGGTCTTGCGGCGGAACTCTTCCTGGCGGCGCTCGGACTCTTCAGCCTCGGTCAGGATGTCGATATCCCAGCGGGTGAGTTGCGAGGCGAGGCGCACATTCTGGCCGCGCCGGCCGATGGCCAGGGAGAGCTGGGTGTCGGGCACCACCACTTCCACACGCCCGGCTTCCTCATCCATCACCACTTTCGACACCTCGGCCGGGGCCAGGGCGTTCACCACGAAGGTGGCGACATTGGGCGACCAGGGGATGATGTCGATCTTCTCGCCCTGCAGCTCGGCCACCACCGCCTGCACGCGCGAACCGCGCATGCCCACGCAGGCGCCGACCGGGTCGATGGAGGCATCACGGGAGATCACCGCCATTTTCGCGCGCGAGCCGGGGTCGCGCGAGACCGCCTTGATCTCGATGATGCCGTCGTAAATTTCCGGCACTTCCTGGGCAAAGAGTTTCGCCAGGAAGCCGGGATGCGAGCGCGACAGGAAAATCTGCGGGCCGCGCGGCTCCTCGCGCACGTCATAGATATAGGCGCGCACGCGGTCGCCGTTCTTGAGGTTTTCGCGCGGGATGCACTCGTCGCGGCGCAGCAGCGCCTCGGCCCGGCCGAGATCGACCATCAGGTTGCCGTACTCGGTGCGCTTGACCACGCCGTTGATGACCTCGCCCACGCGGTCCTTGAACTCGTTGAACTGCTTGGAGCGCTCATATTCGCGCACGCGCTGCACGATCACCTGCTTGGCGGTCTGGGCGGCGATGCGGCCGAAATCGATCGGCGGCAGCGGGTCGACCAGGAAGTCGCCCACCTCTTTCTCGGGCGCGAACTTCTTGGCGATGGCGACGGGGATCTGGGTTTCCTCGTTCTCCACCGTCTCGACGATCTCGGTCCAGCGCGAGAGGCGGACATCGCCGGTCTTGCGGTCGATGACGGCGCGGATGTCCTTCTCGTGCCCGTATTTGGCGCGGCCGGCCTTCTGGATGGCCTGCTCCATCGCCT
The DNA here is from genome assembly GCA_035499915.1 of Acidocella sp. Classification (GTDB taxonomy): domain Bacteria; phylum Pseudomonadota; class Alphaproteobacteria; order Acetobacterales; family Acetobacteraceae; genus Acidocella. Next base: position 7,819 of record DATJXU010000031.1, on the reverse strand, counting down.
CGAGCACGTCGTCGCGTTCGATCTGCTTTTCCCGCGCCACAGCGTCGGCGACGAGCAGCAATTCCGGGCGGTTGACGGAGGTGTCCATGCGATCCTCTAGTTTGTCACTTTGGGGTGGGTGGTGAAGGCGATCAGCTCGTCGGTCAGCACGAGCTTGGCCTTCTTGATCTCTGCGCGCGCCAGCTCGACGGTGTCGCCGGCTTCCAGCTGCAGCTTCACGGTCTCGGCATCCGCGCCCACCAGCTTGCCGGTGAAGCGCTTGCGGTTGCCGGGGCCGGGGAAATTCAACTCGATGCGGGCCTCGAAGCCGGCATAAGTGTTGAAATCCTTGGTGCGGGTGAGCGGGCGGTCGATGCCGGCGGAGGAGACCTCCAGCGTCCAGGCGCTTTCGATCGGGTCTTCCACGTCCAGCACGGCGGAGAGCAGGCGCGAGACCTTCTCGCAATCCTCCAGCGTGAAGGCGGCGCCATCGGCGCGGTCGGCCATGATCTGCACGGTCGGCGTCTCGGTGCCCATCACCTGCACGCGGACCAGCTCATAGCCCTGGGCTTCCAGCGGGTCCATGATGATGTCCGCGATGCGGCCCTCAAGGCCGGTATGGGTGGGGCGGTTCTCTGACAAGACAAAAATCCAATAAAAAAGGCGGCCGGTTAAGGCCACCCTGCGAAGCAGCGGTATTTGTTGGCGCCTATGTACGCCGGCGGGGGCGAAACGGCAAGGGGAGATTCGGCGGGGGGTGGCGGGGAAATCGGCTCTCGACCCAAGTTGGGCGTCGGCCGGCCCTGGAGGTGGTTTCAGGGGCGGACGTTCAGCGTTGCCCTCAGCCGGCACGCAGCCAGCTCAAGGCGCACGCAGCATCATCAATCTCCGTGCGGTTTCTGCAGAGTCACCTTCGCTGGATCGATGGCCAAGCGCGCCGCCTGCCGCCGCGTCAGGAACTCACCGGCCAAGCATGTGACAGCTTATAGATCGTGATAGCTTATAGGTATGGAAAATGGCTGCCCAATATATTGGACGCCGCTCATCACGTCTCTTATCTGCACTCCGTCAGGCGGCGCTGATGCGTGGTCTGGCGCACGGAGCTGGGGCATGACGATCGTTGTAGGTCAATTCGCTGGAGTGGTCAGGGTGCAGACCATGGGGATCCATGGCATCGGTCACGACCTCCTGAATGGACAGGCCAATTCATTGCCTGGCGGCAAGGGGGAATGGCTTCACGTCTATCAGAAGGAGGTCGCGGCCTTCGCGGCACGGCGTGTTGCGCCGATCACCGATCGCGTCGCCCCCTCAGTTGGAGGTTATTGAATCGATTTTTTGACGCATCCGTAATACAGACCTGCGCCGATCCACTTGGCACAAACGCCTATTGCGATCCCGACAACAGTGTCCAATAGCCGTAGTATTGGTATCGTCCATGTCGCGTGATCATCCATAATCGCCACGACCATCACGACGGCGGTGGTTATCCCGGTCGTGAAAATGTCATCACGACGCCCCAGGCTGATCATCACCAGGGTACCTACACCAATGAGCACGACCATACCCACCGGGCTGGGCGGAAAGATGCAGAGATAAAGCAGGCATAATAAAAAACTAACGCATGTTGCAATGAAACGCGCAACGCCAGCTGACAAGCTCTTCTCGTGAGTGTCCCTGAAGACGTATATCGTCGCGATCGCCGCCCACATCCCGCCCAGGTACTTCGAGTCAGAAGAGGCGGAACCCGATAAAACATACGTCATGCAAAAATAAGTGATAAGACATGCGACTGCCATATTCGCAGCATATGCAGCGTCCCAGGTAGACGGCGATTTGAAGCTTTTCATAATTTTGCGAGTACCTCTTTATAATTCATGTTGCCGCTGACTTGCCGCTGGCCAGGTGAACTCGGGTTTAAGCGGGCGCACCTGACCGTTCGGCGCCCATAGGTCGAAGGCGGTCGGACGTCCATATTGTCCAGGTATTACCTGACCTGCTTATCGAGCGAGCCCGCAGGTTCTTTCGTAAATATCTGGAATTTCTATAAAATGTCTTGGCTGCCGCTGCCGGGCGCCGTCAAATTGTCATGGGCGTTGCCCCGGCCGGCCCGGCCTTGCTGCAAGCCGAAGGTCCGATTTCCGCTGTCCCTATATTTGACAACCCCCAAACAAAAACGGCGCCCGAGGGCGCCGTTTCCGGATCAAATACCGCTGATTAAGCGGAGTAGTACATCTCGAACTCAACCGGGTGCGGGGTGTGTTCGAACTTGTACACTTCCTTCCACTTCAGCTCGATATAGCTCTCGATCTGCTCCTTGGAGAACACGTCGCCCTGCAGCAGGAACTCGTGGTCGGCTTCCAGGGCGCCGATCGCTTCGCGCAGGCTGCCGCAGACGGTCGGGATGTCCTTCAGCTCTTCCGGCGGCAGGTCGTACAGATCCTTGTCCATCGGGTCGCCCGGGTGGATCTTGTTCTTGATGCCGTCCAGCGCCGCCATCAGGATGGCGGAGAAGGAGAGGTACGGGTTGGCGGTCGGGTCGGGGAAGCGGACCTCGACGCGCTTGGCCTTCGGGCTGGTGGTGTAGGGGATACGGCAGGAGGCGGAGCGGTTGCGGGCCGAGTAGGCCAGCAGCACCGGGGCCTCGAAGCCGGGGATCAGGCGCTTGTAGGAGTTCGTCGAGGGGTTCGAGAACGCGTTGATCGCCTTGGCGTGCTTGATGATGCCGCCAATGGCATACAGGCAGGTCTCGGACAGGTCCGCATAGCCATTGCCCGCGAAGAGCGGCTTGCCGGCCTTCCAGATGGACAGATGGGTGTGCATGCCAGAGCCGTTATCGCCATAGATCGGCTTGGGCATGAAGGTCGCGGTCTTGCCATAGGAATGGGCGACATTGTGGACGCAGTACTTATAGATCTGCATCTGGTCGGCCATGGTGGTCAGGGTCGAGAACTTGGTGCCCAGCTCGTGCTGGGACTGCGCCACCTCATGGTGGTGCTTCTCGATCGGCAGGCCCATCTCGCCCATGGCGGAGAGCATCTCGGCGCGCAGGTCGGCCTCGCTGTCCACCGGCGGCACGGGGAAGTAGCCGCCTTTGACGACGGGGCGGTGGCCCATATTGCCCTCGGGATAATCCTTCAGGCTGGAGCCGGGGCCCTCGATGGAGTCCAGCTGGTAGATGCCGTAATTGCCGCCGGTGCCGAACTTCACGTTGTCGAACACGAAGAACTCAGCCTCGGCGCCGATGAAGGCGGAGTCGCCGATGCCGGTGGACTTCAGGTAGGCCTCGGCCTTCTTGGCGGTGGAGCGCGGGTCGCGGGCATAGCCCTGGCCGGTCGCGGGCTCGATGATGTCGCAGAACAGGATCAGGCTCGGCTTGGCCGAGAACGGGTCCAGCACCGCGCTGTCCAGGTCGGGCTTGAGGATCATGTCGGACTCGTTGATCGCCTTCCAGCCGGCGATGGAAGAGCCGTCGAACATGAAGCCGTCCTTCAGCGAGTCCTCATCCACGGTGGAGATGTACTGCGCCGTGTGCTGCCACTTGCCCCTGGGATCGGTGAAGCGCAGGTCGACATACTCGACCCCGTTCTCCTTGATCAGATTGAGAACTTTGGCGACGGCATCGCCGCCCTCGGCCTTCTTAGCCATGCTCTATTCCCCGTGTGTAATGTTACCCGTTCAGGCCCGCGATGCGCACCATGCGCCCGCTGAGAAACGCGTAGCGCCCGGCATGTTAACCATGCCGGGCAGCTTGGCAATGCCCGCTCAAACCGCCGCGTCGCCCTTTTCGCCGGTGCGGATGCGGATGGCTTCCTCGATGGTGGAGATGAAAATCTTGCCGTCGCCGATGCGGCCGGTGCGCGCGGCGTTGGTGATCGCCTCGACCGCGCGATCCACCAGGCTGTCTTCACAGACGACTTCGATTTTCACTTTCGGGAGAAAATCCACGACATATTCGGCGCCGCGGTAGAGCTCGGTATGGCCCTTCTGGCGGCCGAATCCCTTTGCCTCGACGACGGTGATGCCCTGCAGGCCAACCTCGTGCAGCGCCTCTTTCACTTCGTCCAGCTTGAACGGCTTGATGATCGCTTCGATCTTCTTCATCTGGTTCACGCGGGGCCCGGGCCCACGCGTCCTCCTCTGTGTTCGTCAGACAGCACGCCCGTAACTCCGCCCCGAGCAGAAGGTGGGCAAGCGCGCGTCAGCCAAAGGGCTGACATTCAACGTCTTGCACACGCCGTGCCAGAAAGCTTTTCCGCGCCGTGCCATGGTTGTAGCAGATTTATCAAGGGCTAAAACGGGACTTTGCTCAAGGGGTGGCGATTTAAGCCTAAATTTTGAGCAATCTTGCCGCCTCCGCTTCGGGCAGGTAAACTCTGCCATACGACCAAGGATTTGTGCGCATCGTGAAACAAGCCAATTCGCTGCTCGCCGCCACCGGCACCACCATCTTCACGGTCATGTCCGCCCTGGCGGTGAAGCACGGGGCCATCAATCTCGGCCAGGGCTTTCCGGATACCGAGGGCCCGGCGGATATCGTGCGGGCGGCGGCGGATGCGCTGCTGGACAACCGCAACCAATACCCACCGCTGACCGGCCTGCCGGAACTGCGCGAGGCGGTGGCGGCGGCGAATGCGCGCTTCTACGGGCTGGAGATCGACCCGGTTGCGGGGGTTGTCGTGACCTCCGGCGCCACGGAGGCGATCACCGCCAGCCTGATGGCGCTGCTCAACCCGGGTGACGAGGTGGTGCTGATCGAGCCGCTTTATGACACCTACCTGCCGGTGGTGCGGATGCTGGGCGCAATCCCCCGCCTGGTACGCCTGCAGCCGCCGGAGTGGGCGCTGCCGCGCGAAGAGCTGGCCGCCGCCTTCGGGCCGTGCACCAAGCTTCTGCTGCTCAACAGCCCGATGAACCCGACCGGCAAGGTTTTCGAGCCGGATGAACTGGAATTCATCGCCGGGCTCCTGCGCGCGCATGACGCCTATGCGGTGTGCGACGAGGTGTACGAGCATCTGGTGTTTTCCGGTGCCAGGCATGTTCCCCTGGCGACGCTGCCCGGCATGGCGCAGCGCTGCCTGCGCATCGGCAGCGCGGGCAAGACGTTTTCGCTTACCGGCTGGAAGGTCGGCTATGTCTCCGGCCCGGCGCCGCTGATGGGGCTGGTGGCCAAGGCGCACCAGAACCTCACCTTCACCACCGCGCCCAACCTGCAGCGCGCCGTGGCCTATGGTTTGGCCAAGCCGGATGCGTATTTCCAGGCGCTGGCGGGCGGGCTGGAAGAGCAGCGCGACCTGCTGGATGCCGGGCTGCGCCGCCTTGGCCTGTGCACCCTGCGCGCGTCGGGCAGCTATTTCATCACCGCGGATGTTTCGCCCTTGGGGTTCGCGGGCGATGATCTGGCCTTCTGCCAGGCCATGACCGCGCAGGCGGGCGTGGCGGCGATTCCGGTTTCCGCCTTCTATGTGGGCGAGGCGCCGCGCCATTATGCGCGCTTTGCCTTCTGCAAGCAGAAGCCGGTTCTGGAAGAGGCCTTGCAGCGCCTGGAGGGCTGGGTGGCGGCAAGGCCATTGACGGCGCTGGCTTGACCGCGTTAGGAGGCCACACCCTGGATGGCGGACGTAGCTCAGTTGGTAGAGCGCCGGTTTGTGGTACCGGTTGTCGCGGGTTCGATCCCCGTCGTTCGCCCCAGGGGTGTTTCCTGACAATTCGCCCCAGCGGCGCTTCCTGACAAAATGAGCATCGCGGCGCTGGTTCTGGCGGGCGGCAAGGCCACACGCTTCGGCGGGGCCGACAAGGCGTTTCTGCGCCTCTCCGGCAAGCCGCTGGTCGAGCATGTGCTGGCGCGGCTGCGCCCCCAGGCCGCGCCCATCGCCATCAGCGCCAATGGCGATCCGGCGCGATTCGCCGCCTATGGGCTGGCGGTGCTGGCGGATGCGCCGGCATTCGCACAGTGCGGGCCGCTGGCCGGGGTGGCGGCGGGGCTGCGCTGGGCGGCAGGGCAGGGCGCAGACGATCTGCTCACCATGCCGGTGGATACGCCGGTCTTTCCGCTCAGCCTGGCGCTCGACCTCTCCCCCGGCCCATCCGTGGCGGTTTATGCCGGGCGCCAGCATCATCTGGCGGCACTCTGGCCGGTGGCCTTCCTGCCGGCGCTGGAAGATTTTCTGCGCCGCGACGACAAGCACAAGGTGCGCGATGCGCTCGCCCTCTGCGGTGCCCGGCCGGTGAATTTTACAAGCCCGCACGACCCCTTCGCCAACCTCAACAGCCCAGAGGATCTCTCGGTTTTCGCCGCCCATCCGGGACTGTAAAACATTTACACCGCACCTGCGATATGGGTGCATTTTTTGACATATTTACCTTGTTTTTTCACAAAACCCTCTGACGCACCGCAAAACCGGGTGTATTTGGGATGCCGTAACAATCCCTTCCGGGCTTTGAGCGGAGCATTCCTGATGTCGTACCAAGATAGCATTCGTAGCACGAGCGAACTGATCGCCTCCAAGGGCGGCACCTGGGATGGAATCTCCCCGGAGGCCGTGGCCCGCATGCGGTTGCAGAACCGCTTCACCACCGGGCTGGACATCGCCCGCTACACCGCGAAGATCATGCGCCAGGACATGGCGGCCTATGACGCGGACCCGGCCAACTACACCCAGTCGCTCGGCTGCTGGCACGGCTTCATCGCGCAGCAGAAGATGATCTCCATCAAGAAGCATTTCGGCACCACCAAGCGCCGCTATATCTATCTCTCCGGCTGGATGATCGCCGCGCTGCGCTCCGAGTTCGGCCCGCTGCCCGACCAGTCCATGCACGAGAAAACCTCCGTCCCGGCGCTGATCGAGGAGATCTACACCTTCCTGCGCCAGGCCGATGCGCGTGAGCTGGGCGGGCTGTTCCGCGAGCTGGACGCGGCGCGCAACAGCGGCGATCTGGCGAAGCAGAAAGAGGTCCAGGGCAAGATCGACAATTTCGAAACCCATGTCGTGCCCATCATCGCGGATATCGACGCGGGGTTCGGCAATGCCGAGGCGACCTATCTGCTGGCCAAGAAGATGATCGAGGCGGGCGCCTGCGCCCTGCAGATCGAGAACCAGGTCTCCGACGAGAAGCAATGCGGCCACCAGGACGGCAAGGTCACCGTGCCGCATGAGGATTTCGTGCAGAAGATCCGCGCCCTGCGCTATGCCTTCATGGAGCTGGGCGTCGAGGAGGGCATCATCGTCGCCCGCACGGACAGCCTGGGGGCCGGCCTGACCAAGCAGATCGCGTATTCCAAGACGCCGGGCGATATTGGCGACCAGTACAATGCCTTCCTGGATTGCGACGAGGTCGATGCCAGCCAGATCGGCAATGGCGATGTCATCATCACCCGGGGCGGCAAGCTGCTGCGTCCGAAGCGTTTGCCCTCCAACCTTTACCAGTTCCGCTCCGGCACGGGCGCGGACCGCTGCGTGCTCGACTGCATCAACTCCCTGCAGAACGGCGCCGACCTGCTCTGGATCGAGACCGAGAAGCCGCATATCGAGCAGATCGCCTCGATGGTCGACCGCATCCGCGCGGTCGTGCCCAACGCCAAGCTGGCCTACAACAATTCCCCGTCCTTCAACTGGACGCTGAATTTCCGCCAGCAGGTGTTCGATGCCTGGAAGGAACAGGGCAAGGATGTCTCCGCCTATGACCGCGCCAAGCTGATGAGCGTGGATTACGACGCGAGCGAGCTGGCGGCCGAGGCGGATGAGAAGATCCGCACCTTCCAGCGCGACGCGGCCAAGCGCGCGGGCATCTTCCACCACCTGATCACGCTGCCGACCTACCACACCGCGGCCCTGTCCACCGA
>DATJXU010000030.1:0-2262 GCA_035499915.1 Acidocella sp. | reverse complement strand
TCTTATCCTGGGTCAGCCCGAGGGCTGCGCTATAATCCTGCGCCTTCAACGCCAGGGTCAGGCGCTGCGCACGCGTCCACGCCGCACCCGGATAAGCATCCTCCGCCGCCAGCGCATGGCGCCGCGCCGCCTCGTGGTCCGCCGCTTCCAGGCTGCCGCGCAACAGGCCGCGATGGCCAAGATACCCCATCTCCTTATGCGTGGTCAGCGCCGCAAAAGCGGCCTTGGCCCCGGCCACATCGCCCGCCAGCCGCGCCGCCTCGGCGCGCAGCAGCAGCACCAGCGGCGTGTCGCCCAGCAATTTATCCGCGCGCTTCGCTTCGGCCTGCGCCGCCACCGCATCTTCCGCCGCCAGCGCCACCAGCCCGCGCTGCGTCGCCCGCTCGCCCGCGGCAAGCCGCTTCCTGCCCCGCCATGCCGCCATGCGGCCAGGTGCTGCACCAATGCCGCCGATAACCCGCACCAGCATCGTAAAAATCAGCGCGATAATAAACAGCAGCAGCAATGCCGCCGGGGTTGAGGTGGTAACGGTATAGGCCCCGGCATGGGCCGTAACATCGCCCGGCAGCCCGCCAACCCACCAGGCCAGCGCCAGCAGCAAAGCGGCCAGCAGCAGAAACTTGACCGCCGTAAGCATCAGGCCCCCTGCGCCAGGGAGAGCAGGGCCGCCTTGGCGGCGAGCAGCGCCTGGGCCTGGGAAATCCAGCCCGCCATCGCATCCTTCGCCCCCGGCCCCAAATCCCGCAGCGCCGCCACGGCGCCCGCCAGATCGTCATTATCCAGCGCCAGCCGCGCATTGTTCAGCGCCGCCGCAGCCGGCGGGCCGAACACAACATGGTCGCCATCGCTGATGGTCATCAGCCCTTCCAGCCGCGCCCGCACGCGCGCCCAGAAGCTCACCTGCCCGTTATCCCCCAAACTTGCCGCCTCCGCCGCCTTGGCGGCCGGGGCAAAAGCATCGCGCAACTGCGCCATGGTCGGCGGCGCCTGCGTGGCAAATTGCGCCAGTTCGGGCGGTGCGCCGGGAATCTGCCCCAGAGGCTGCCCTTCATCCAAGGCCAGCCGCGCCGTGCCCAGCGCGTTGAGCAGCGCCATGCGCTGGGTGAGCTTGCCCAAATCCACCGCATTGGCCTGCAGCATGGAGAGCGCGCCATGGTCCTGCGCCGCCTGCGCCTGCACCGCGTTCAACTGCGCCGCCAGCGCGGCATATTTCTGCGTAAGGTCCGCCTGCACCGTCACGCTGTCCGGCGGCGGCGTGGCGCGGCTCTGTGCCGCGCGCAGATCATCCATCTGCGCCCGCAGCACGGCCAGCTCCGTGGCATCCGCCCGGTGCGCCTGGCCCTGGGTCCAGAGGTAAACCTCGCCCGCCGCAAGTGCTACAAAACCCAGCGCGAAAAAATACGGCCAGGCGGCGCGACGCGGCTTAGGCGCAACAGGTGCTACGGGCAGGGCCGGGGGCGCCTCCACCTTCGGGGGTTCTATCGCGTTCTCGCTCTCGCTCATGCCAGCAACGCCATCAAATCCGCCTCCGTCGGCGCCAATGCGGCATGAATTTCCCGCCAGGGCAAGCCCGTTACGCCTTTCGCCACATTTTCACTTAACACAAAAGCTGCCATTTTGGCTGTGCCGGGCGGGTGCAGGGCGCAAAAAGCCCGCGCCGTCTCGGCGGAATAAAACAGCACCCCATCCACCGCGCCCGCAGCCAGCGCCGCCCGCACCTCCTCGGGCAGTTGCCGCAGCTTGGCCACCGTATAAACCTTCCGCCGCACGGCCGAGATATCCGCCCCGCGCAGCCGCTCCAGCAGCGTCAGCCCGTGGCGCTCCCCCACCGCCAGCACATGCAGCCCCGTTACACGCCGCGCCGCAATCAGCCGGAACAAATCATCCGCGTCGCCCGCGGCACTTTCCACGCGTGTAAACCCGGCCTGGCGCAATTTGGCCGCCGTGGCATCTCCCACGCAGAAAACCGGAACATGGTGCAGCCGCGCGGGAAGTGCGGGCACAGCCTGCCCGCTCGTCACCACCAAAGCCGCCGGATGCTCCGGTAGTTTTACCGCCATGGTCTGCACGCTCAGGCAGGGCAGCAGCAGCGCCTCGTGCCCCATGGCAGCCAGGCGCGCCGCCGTGGCGCTTGCCCCCGGCTCCGGCCTGGTCACCAGCAGTTTCACGGCGCGAAAATATCGGCCGGGCTGTCCACCTTCAATTCACGCCCCAGCTCGGTTCCCAGTGCTTCCGCATCCGCCACCGCGCCCACAATGCTGC
>DATJXU010000029.1:0-4061 GCA_035499915.1 Acidocella sp. | reverse complement strand
CCATGGCGTCGCGGTCGAACTCGATGCCCGCACGGAGATGGCGCGGCTATCCGCCGTGCCCGAGAGCATTGTCGCGCAATTCAGCAAGAGGACGATGGGCGGGAGCGAGGCGGCGCGCGCCTATGCGCGGGCGCAGGGGCTTGATTGGGAAGCTCTTACCCCCGCCCGGAAAATCGCGCTGCTCAAATCCGGTGTGCAAAACCCGCGCGAGGCCAAGAGCGATGATGTCAGCGATCTCGCCGCCTGGCGGGCGACGGCGGCGCGGCTGGGATATGAGCATCGCAGCGTGCTGCGCCCGCAGGATATCGCGCCTCTTCCCAGCCGTGAGCAGCGCTTGGAGGCAGCCTTCCAGGCCGCCTTGCCGCTGCTGGGCAGGCTGTTCGACCGGCGCGCGGTAATCGACGGCGCCGATGCCAGGATCGCCGCCGCCAAAGGGTTGATCGCGGCGGGGATTGGGGAGGCAAGTGATGTAGACGCCATTACTCGCGCCTTCCGGGAGCGTGGCGTGCAACGCGGAGGTCAGGACGCCGCGTTGATCTGGGGCCGCGTGCCGGGGCGGCAAGGCAGGGACCGGGTGGCTATGACCATCACGCTTGATGTTCGCGAGGAGCAGAGGCTCATCGAGAGGGCACGTGCCGGTGCGCAGGATCGCAGCTGCGCGCTCCCGGGCAAAGCCATTGCGGCGGCGGTGGCAGCGTTCCCGGAGATCGACTTTACCAATGCCCATGGCCGTGCGCAGAGACGAATCATCGACCAGCTGGGCACGGGCGGGCGGGTGGGGTTGGCGATTGGCGTGGCGGGCTCTGGCAAGAGCACGCTGCTGAAGCCGCTGGCCCGGGCCTGGCAGGCGGATGGCAGGTCTGTCCATGGGATTGCCCTGGCATGGCGGCAATCGGATGATTTGGCGGAGGCGGGGATTCCTGTGGCCAATACCAGGGCGGTGGCGGCCTTCCTGCGGGGGCTGGAAACGGGTGCCGTGACGCTCGACCGCAAATCCGTGGTAGTCGTCGATGAAGTGGGGCTGCTCGGCACGCGGCAGCTGAACGCGATCATGGCGGCGCAAGCCGAGAAAAAATTCCAGTTGGTGATGATCGGCGATCCGAAGCAGATGCAAGCGGTCGAGGCCGGACCGGTGATCGAGTTGCTGCGCCGGGCTTTTGGCGCGGACAAGGTGCCGGAATTGGGCACATCGGTCCGGCAAAAGGCGGAGGAGGAGCGCGAGACCGTCTTGATGTTCCGCAACGGCCAGACAGAAGAGGCGGTACGCCGCAAGGATGCCAATGGCACGTTGCGGATCGTGCCAGGCGGATATGAAGAGGCGGTTGCGCATGTCGCGGCGCTTTGGCGGCAGCGGCGGGAGGTGAACCAGGATCGACCTGACTTCACGATATCGGTGAGCGCGCCGAGCAATGCTGAGGCACATGATATCAGCCTCGCCATCCGCCAATGCCGCCGGACGATGGGTGAAATCGGGGCGGATAAGATCACGGTCAACGCCACCGATGGGGCGGGGGAACGAGGCTACGAGCTGGCGCTTGCCGTGGGAGACCGGGTTCGTCTATTCCGGCGCGTGAATGCCAAATTCATGGAGACCGGCACGGTCGGGAATATCGGACGCAACGGGACGGTGCTTGAAATTACCGCCATCGACGCCGCCGGGCTGACTCTGAGGAATGTCGCGGGCAGGGAAGGGGGGGTGACCTGGGAGACATTGCGGGATGAGTCCGGCGGCAGAATTCAGCTGGCGTATGGCGATGCGCTCACCACCAACACCGCGCAAGGGACGACGGTCACCGAGCATATTCACGCGATGCCGGGTGGCTCAAAACTGGTCTCGGCGTTCGGGGCCTATACCTCGGGCAGCCGGCATCGGGAGCAGAGTTTTATCGTGACGTCGGAAGGTGCCGAGCGGGCCGAGATCATCGGCCGGCGGCCGCTGGGTGACCAGCGCGAGGTTCGGCACGGCGATCTGTTGAACAACGTGGTTCGCAATTTTGCCCAGCAGCCCGAAAAGGAGGCCGCGTTGGCGTTGATCGAACGCGCGGCGGGGCTGCGGCGCGGCGCGGTCCAGGCGGCGCACGTGGTTTACCAGGCGGCGGAGGCGCGCGGGGCTGTCCGGGAGCAGCCGTCCATGCTGCGAGAGCGATCGATGAGCCACCGGATTGCACGGGCGTTCGAGGAGAAGTTGCCCGGCTTGGCGGCGCAACTGCGGCGTCATTGCGGGGCACTGGTGCGCGTTGCCCGTATCGGTGCGGATGTGGCGGAGCTCTCGGTCAGCGTGGCCCGCCGCCAGTTGGTGAGCCGCCACGGTGAAGCAGAATTCTGGCGGACGATTGGTCAGCGGGCCGAACCAGTGCCTGAACAGGTGGATCGTCGCCAGCAAACGAGGCGGCGTGGCCGGTGATGGCGCAGCGTCAAGGCTATGATGGTGGCACGGTTACCGACGCCACCGGCCTTGCTGCATAAACTGCAATTATATCCAGAGCGCTTGTCCGTCTGCCGGCAAACACCAGAGATGTCGGGGAGCAGCGAACAGCGTGTATTGTATTGCACAACGCGCTACAGTGCTCTATATGGCTCCAATGATAAAGGCCACAGCCATGACCAGTTCAGGCAAACGCAAGGACTATCCGCTTTCGATGCGGCTCCCGGAAGGCGATATCGCTATCATCGACCGTGCCGCCGATTTGCGCGGGCGCTCGCGGACCGACTTCGTGCGTGAGGCCGCGGTACGGGCCGCCGAGGAGGTTCTCATGGAAAGCGCGCTGGTGCGCATGAGCCCGGAGGGGTTTGAGGCGTTCGTCCAAGCCGTCTCCGCGCCGGCCGCGCCCGTGCCGGAAATGGTGGCATCCCTTCGCCGCCAGGCGCCGTGGGAGAAGGGCGCGGCGAAGCGCTGATGGCGGAGCCGTTGCTCTCCGCGCCTGAGCTCCTGAATGCTAACCACGACGTATCCCAGTTCTCCTGCGGCAAGCCCTCGCTCGACCATTGGCTAAGGACCAGGGCGCTGGCCAATCAGCAGAAGGGCTTTACGGTGGTCATGGTCGTCCATGTGGCGGGCCGCGTCGTTGGCTATTACGGCCTGGCGCCCACCGCCATCGTGCCTACCACTCTGCCGCGCTCAATCCGCACCGGCCAGCCGCCAAACCCGGTGCCGTGCATTCTGCTCGGGCAGCTTGCGACAGATCGTGCCTGGGCTGGGCAAGGAATTGGCATGGGATTGTTCAACCACGCGCTGGCTCGCAGCGTGAGTGGTGCCGCGCTGATCGGCGGGCGGGCGCTCGTCGTCAATGCTGTTGATGATGAGGCGGCTGCGTTCTGGCGCCGCAGGGGCTTTCTGCCTTCAAAAGATGACGCGATGGTGCTGTTCCGCTCCATCGCCGACATCACCGCCTCGCTGAGGGTGCTTGATTACAATGCTGACGATCGGTTGACGTGCTCCCCTTGGACGTGACCGTTTTTGTGTAGAGTCTGTTCAGCGGCGCCGAGCACGTCCTGCGAGGGCTATATCGCGCGAGAGGCCGATAACGGACCGGCGCTGAAACTGGTTCAAGGTGAGGCAGGCGGTCACTTGCCCGGCGAGTATGTTTACACCGGCAACCCCGAGATCTACCGCCGTGGGCGGGAGAACGAACCCCCTGGCGCGAAAGGGTTTGCAGGCCGGGAAGCGTCCTTCAGCTTAATTTGCAACGAAATAGCCGCATTTTAGGGGCATGAGAATGGCAAATCTGTTTTAATCAGTCCTCCCCGTATTCGGTCACGCCGCGAGAGACAGCTTCAAGGCACGCCTCGTGGGAGGCGCCAAATGCTGCGAAGCCAAGGACCCTAGGAGCATCGCCAGGAGGCTTCTGCGTTGTCACAATCATTACCGCTTCATGCCCATCGGAGGCCGCCCAACGCCGCGTATTCGCACTTGCGTAGGGTATGTTTCGGTTGATGAATTGAACTGCACTCTCAGGACTGCCTTGTGTCGGCTGGTAGAGCAGCGCTGTGTTCATACAGCCGGTATATGTAGGAAATTTGACATAGGTCCACCACTTCGAAGGTACGCGTGGCCAGATCGC
>DATJXU010000028.1:0-5044 GCA_035499915.1 Acidocella sp. | reverse complement strand
CAAATGAGCGCAATCGCCAGCATTGCTGTGACCGCGGAGAGCAGCGCCATCGCATGGTCGCGATGGCGTGCCGCATCCGGTCCGATTCCCGGCGGCAGCGCCAAGGAGGGCAGACGCGGATTGCCGGATAGAACCTGTCGGCGCAGCGTTCGGATGTCCTGAACGCTGTCCACAAGCATGGCGAGCCGTACAAGGAACAAGGTCCTGAGCAGGCCAGCCGTGCCGCACCCCGTTTCTGCATCCGCGGTTCCGCCCGGCAGCTCAGCGCGCAGATGCTTGCCAGTCTCCGGCGGCGTCTGCGGTCCGGAGCACATGAAATCCACCGCTCGGGCTAGAAGGATATCAAGTTCGCGGGTGAAGCCCTGCTCTCGCCGGAGCGCGGCAAGGCAAAGCGCGAGATCGGAAATAACCGGCAGCAGATAGCTCAGCCGCGCGGCCAGCAGGTTGATCGGCTTGCGAATGGCGGATTGCTGTGACGTGTCGTGGGCAAGATGGGCGATCAGCGTTACAAACTCGGCCAAAGCGCCTGCCATGATCCGCCGGTCGGCCTGGGCATCCGCGCCGTCATTCGTGCCAGCCACCGTGGCAAGCACCCATCGGCGGGCGGCCGCGAAACAGGCCGCCATGCGGGCGTCTAGCACCGGCGCCACCGGATTCGGAAGCAGGATTGAACCGATGAGGGTGGCGCAGACGATGCCAAGGCTGATCTCTTCCACCCGCGCCACCGCAAGATTGAAGATATCGCCTGGCTGATCGACGGAAGGAAAGCCGATTATCGATGCGGTGTAACCTGCGAGCATGAACAGATAGCTGCGCGGCGTGCGGTCGCACAGAGCGAAATAAAGGGACAGTCTCAACCACAGGCAGAGTGCCGCCGTTAACAGCACTGGCGCGTCGACCAGATTGGGCACCAACACGATCGCCACTGCGGCGCCGATAATCGTTCCTCCAAGGCGGTACACACCCTTGGCGCGCATCGCTCCGGCCAGAGGTTGCGACACGATGTAGACGGTTACGATGCACCAATATGGACGGTCGAGATCGAAAGCCAGCGCGATATAGAAGGCGAGCATCGCAGCAACGAATGTTTTCACGGAAAAGAGCCAGTCGACGAGTCCCGGCAGGAATGCCGAATGATCGGGGCGACGAAGCCCCTGGTGCTCGGCGTGCCGAGCCGGTCTATGCGCTATGAGGGATGCGTCCTGACTCACAATCTTGCTCCATGCCAGGCCCCTTCCTGAGTTCGGGCAAGGATATTTAGCTGCCGCAGGTTACCTGCGCCTCACCATAACTGATGATGTTAAGCATAGTCAGTCCCTTTAGACAGGGCGGCACTGATGGCCGCACTGCCGCGCATCCGTTGCGCGGCCATCAGCTTAATTGGGGCATCGCACACGCAGATCTTGCCGATCCTGCCCACGTCCAACGTACGCATCCGGTGAATGACGCGGGCCTTACTTTTTCAGGTGCCGGTGTTCCCTGATGATATCTTCCAGGTTTTCGACGCCGAAGTCAGAGAAAGCTGCGGTGCCTTTGCCATCGGGTCCATAGACCCAGATCAGCCCATCTTCCGGTTCCATTTCATCGATGATTTCGTTCAACCACTCCTCGTCTTCTCCCATCTCTTGGGCGACGAGAGCGATGGTCTTGATTGCGTAAATCTTGTTCAGCTGTGTTGTCATGCCGCGCGGTGCTCCGCTGTGGTTCGTGGCCCGGTCCAATTCCACGGCATCAATTCGTCGAGTCTGTGTACTGGATGGTTGGCAATGCGGGCGAGGACGTCAGCGAGCCATGCCTGTGGATCGATGTTATTCATTTTCGCCGTGGTGATCAGGCTGTACATCATTGCGGCCCGCTGACCGCCGCGGTCGGAACCAGCGAACAGCCAGTTGCGGCGCCCCAGAGCCAGGCTGCGAATGGCCCGCTCCGCCGCGTTATTGCTCAAACAAATTTGCCCATCGCTCAGGAAGCGGGAGAAGGATGCCCAGCGGGTGAGCATGTAATCCATGGCCTTGGCGACATCGTTATGGCGCGAGAGTTTCGCGCGCTCGGCCCGCATCCAGCTCTCGAGATCAGCAACCAGCCCGGCGCTGAATTCCTGGCGCACAGCCAGCCGCTCGGCGGCCGGTTTACCGTTGATCGTCCGCTCGATTTCGAACAAAGCGTCGATCCGCTGCACCGCGGCCAGCGCCATCGGCGCGATGAACGCAGGCGTGCGGCCCTGCGCCTTGCGCTTGGCGTTTTTTGCGATATCGGCCAGTTCGAAGAATTTCCGCCGTGCGTGCGACCAGCAGGCAGCCTCGATGATGGGCCCAGGCGAGCGGCCGGCTTCGTAAAGTTTGTTGTAGCCGCCATAGGCATCTGCCTGGAGGATGCCGCTGTACCGGGCCAGATGCATTTGCGGATGAATGCCGCTCCGGTCACGCGAGTAATAGAATACCGCACAGGGCGGCCCAGCGCCGCCGAACGGCCGGTCGTCGCGGACATAGACCCAGGCGCGGGCGATATCGGTCTGGCCGCGCGCCAGCACCGGCACGGTGGTATCATCGCCATGCACGCGCGCGGCCGTGAACACGGTGGCTGCCATGTGCCGGAACGCCGGCTCGAGCGCGACACAGGTGGCCCCGACCAGATCGGCCAGGGTCGAGACACTGAGCGGCACGCCTTCGCGGGCGAAGCGCTCGGACTGGCGGTTGAGCGGCTGGTGCTGACCGAATTTCTCGTACGCGATCATCGCCAGCAGGCTGGGGCCGGCGAAGGCGCGCGGGATGACATGGAACGGCGCCGGCGTTTGGCTGATCGTCTCGCAATCGCGGCAGGTGAATTTTTCCCGCACATATTGGAGCACCTTGTACTGGCGCGGAAGGCTCTCCAGCGTCTCGGTCACCGTCTCGCCCAATTTGGCCAGGCGCGTGCCGCCGCAGCAGGTGCAGGTGTCTGGCCCCGGCAGAACGATCCGCTCGCGCGGCAGATGATCGGGGAAGGACTGACGCGAAGGGCGCTTGCGGGTGAAGCCGGTAACCGTGGTCGTGCGGCTCTTCGCGCCCTCCTGCTCGGCCTTTAATTCGTCCTCAGTGGCCGTGGCCTCGAGGTCTTCAAGCTCAAATTCCATCTGGTCGAGCAGGCGTGTCGTGCGCTCTGCCCGTGGGCCATAGAGGGTACGTTTGAGCTTCTCGATCTGCAGCTTCAGATGCGCGATATAGGCTGCGATATCCGACCGCTCAGCCTGGGCCGCGGCGGCATCCGCCCGAGCATCATCACGCTGCGCGAGTGCGGCGCGGACGATCTCCTTCAGCGCAACAAGGTCATCGGGCAGAGCGGCAGGATCGATATCCATGGCCGGATAGAATCATAAATCTATCGCACAGCGCTACAGAATTTGATGCCAGCACGACAAAAACTCCGGTTATCCAGCCGCTTGCGGACGCCAGCTTTGTTGCGGATTGCGCCAATCGATGCCTTCAAGAAGATAACCCATCTGTCCGGGGGAAAGTGCCACGACACCGTCCACGGTCTGCGGCCAGATAAACTTTCCACGGTCCAGCCGCTTGGCATAAAGTGACAGGCCAATGCCGTCATGCCAGAGCGCCTTGAGCAGCGAGCCGCTGCGGCCGCGGAAGAGGTAAATGTCGCCCGCGAACGGATCACGCCCAAGCCCTTCCTGCACCTGCAGCGCCAGCCCGCGCATGCCGCGGCGCATGTCAGTATGGCCAGATGCCAGCCATACCCGCGCCCCAGACGCCATCGGAATCATCCGCGCAGCACCGCCATCACCTGGCGCAGCGCCGCCGCCCCCACCTGGTCATCGACCCGCACGCATGTCCCATCCGGCAGAATGATCTCGATCCGGCTCGTGCCAAATTCCGCCGCTCGAGCCTCGAGCGGCGCCGCACATGGCGCGGGCGCGTTCATCGGCTTATCGGCAGATTTTACCTGGCGCTCGGCGCTCCCCTCGCTCTCCAGCACCCTTACGGCCAGAAATTCCGGCACAACCGGCGCCGGGGCCAATTCACCGCTGCGAACCTGATGCCGCCATGTCCAGAGCTGACCACGAGAAACATCGTGACGCCGGGCCACATGGGCAAACACCGCTCCAGGTGCCTCAGCCTCAGCCTCAGCGACAATCCGAAGCTTCTCCTCCAACCGCCAGCGACGCCGGCGCTCCACCCCAAATAAAATCTCCATCCCAAACCGTCCCATGCTCATAATGACGCTCATACAAGCGCCGTTATGAGCGCTCACTACGAAGCTGCGGCAGGCGGTTCAGACCGGATGGATACCGTCCAACGGCCGCATGTGGGCACAGAGCTGTGCCGCGGAGCATTCCGTCCTCACGGCACAGAGCCGCTGAGGCCAACGATGTGCAGAGCGCGCGGCGTGGCGGCCGCCGCCGTTATCCTGTGGGCTGGCTCTTATGTCAGTGGCAAAGAACTCCTCACCGGGCTTGATCAACGCGGCATCGGAAGCGCGTTTCGACGTCACGACGCTCCTCCTATTTGCCATCGCCCGGACTGGCGGTGGCGGGGGCCCTCCCTGCAGGGGACGCAGCAACACGCCGAGCAGGGCGTTGGCGGTCTTGTGGTGGTGGCGGGGGTCACGTTCTCCATGCTGCCGGGTCGCGTCCGACAATCGACGCAGCCCGGCTGAGCCTGTGGATCAGGTGACCTCGCTCGGCGTCTTGCCGATCGGCAGTTCCGGAAAGCCGTGCGTGGTCTCGAACGCCGCAGCCGCGCGCAGGAGCCGTGCCTCCTGATAATGCGCCGCGACGAGTTGGAGACCAATCGGCATGCCGGCCTCGACAGGCCGCACGGTATCGAAAGTGCCGGGTGGAGGGAGGCATTGAACACGGCGGTGAGGTAGGGCTCGGGCGCCTTAGCCTCCACCGGCTCGGGCAAGGTGTGAATGGTCGAGCACGGAGGCGCATCGTGGTCTGAAATGCTTTTCGCCCAGACATGCTGCAGAATCTGTACAGGAAGTACCGTTACGCTCCGGCTGGCGATAGCGAGGGCAACAAGCCGCCGGCATCTATAGGGTATCCCGCACT
>DATJXU010000027.1:0-39573 GCA_035499915.1 Acidocella sp. | reverse complement strand
CCGGAAGATGGTCAGATCAACGATCGGGTGCTCCTCGGTCAGTTCCCAGATCAGGAAGGCCAGGAAGCCGATCACGGCAATGATGGCCAGTGTGCAGATCTCGGGAGAATTGAACCAGTCCTGGTTGCGGCCCTCGTCGAGCATGATCTGCAAAGCGGCGACCCAGATGACCAGAAGGCCGAACCCGCCCTTGTCGATCGTCGCACGCTCGGTCGGATCTGGTTGGCCGCGCAGCAGCAACAGCACGGCCAGGCCGCCAAGGATGGCCATGGGCACCTTGATGTAGAAAATCCAGGGCCAGCCGTAATCGTCGCAGATGATACCGCCGAGGATCGGGCCGGCCACCGGGCCGGTGAGCGTGGTCATGGCCCATAGCACCGTGCCGAGCGTCGCCTGCTCCTTGGGAAACACGCGCAGCAGCAGCATCTGCGAAAGCGGCATGATCGGCCCGCCGACGAGGCCCAGCAGCACGCGCCCGAAGAGCAGCATGTTAAGGGAGCTCGACATGCCGCAAAACAACGATACGGCGGCGAAGCCGAGATAGCAGGTGATGAACACCCGCGCCCCGCCGTATTTTCGAGTCAGCCAACCGGTGAGCGGCACCGTGATGGCCTCGGCCACGGCATAGGAGGTGATGACCCAGGTGCCTTGATCGGAGGACACGCCAAGCGAGCCGGCGATGGTCGGCACCGAGACATTGGCGATCGTCGTGTCGAGCACGACGAGGAAGTTGCCGAGCCCGATTAAGATGGCGGCGGTCAGCAGCTTCGTGCCGCGCAGCGGCGGCGCTTTGCCGTCGCCGAAAATGGCGGAAAGATCCATGGCGCCCCCCTTACTTGGCAGTGTCGATGACGGCGTCCATCGACAACCCCACCCGCAGCGGATGCTTGGCCAGCTCATCAGGATCGAGGGCGATCCGCACCGGCAGGCGCTGCACCACCTTGATCCAGTTGCCGGTGGCGTTCTGGGCCGGCAGCAGGGCAAAGGCCGCGCCGGTGCCGCCGGAGAACCCCTCGACCGTGCCGTGGAATTTCACGCCGCTGCCATAAAGGTCGGAGGTGAGCGTCACCTTCTGCCCGGGCCTGACCTTGGCGAGCTGGACCTCCTTGAAATTGGCATCCACATAAGCCTGGTTCACAGGCACAACCAGCATCAGCGTCTGGCCCAGTTGCACCTGTTGGCCCACCTGCACGTTGCGGCTGGTGACGATGCCATCCACCGGCGCGCGGATGATGGTGCGGTCGAGATCGACCTGTGCCCCGTCGCGCGCGGCCTGGGCAGCGAGCACCTGCGGGTTGGTATCGACGGTGGCGCCGCCGATCAGCGCGTGGTTGGCCTGACTGGCGGCGACGGCGGCATCGCAGTTGGCGCGGGCCAGTTGTTCAGCGGCCACGGCGTTGCTGTAGGCCGTCTGGGCGGCGGTGACGATATCCGCCGAGACGCCGCCGGAGGCGAGAAGGGACTGGCGGCGTGCGAGATCGATCCTGGCCTTGGCGAGGTTGGCCTGGGCCGCCTTCTCGTCCGCCGCGCGGGCGGCGATCTCGGCTTGCAGGCTGGCATCTTTGGCGAACAGGGCTTCCACATTGCGCCGGGTGTTGGCCAAATTGGCCTGCGCCTGAGCCAGCGCTATGCGTGCATCGGTATCATCGAGCTGGACCAGCACCTGGCCGCGTTTCACCGCCTGCGCGTCCTGCACCAGCACCTGCGCGACAGGCCCGGCGTAAAGTGGCGTAATGGTCGCGGTGTCGGCGCCGACATAGGCATTGTCGGTTTCGGCATAATGCGACGCAACCAGGGTGTTGTACCCAAAGCCGGCAACAGCGACGGCCAAGCCCCCGGCCGCGAGGCTGCCAAAAAGTCTCTTTCGCCACTGCAAGCGCCGCACATCATTCGCGGGTGCTGTTGCCGCGGCAACGGCCGCAGCGTTCACGCCTGTATCCATAGGAAACCTCTCGTAGAACCCAAAGCCGTCACCCGGTTCACCAGCATCAGGGTAAGACTGCTCTTTATTAAACCGTACAGTACGGTATTATATGCTGGGATGTTGTCAGTCAACGGAAAACAGTACAGCAAGGTACGGAAAAGGACCTGATATGCGTGTAAAGACGGAAAGCCGGCGTCAATCGATCATTGAAGCGGCGTTGGAGGTGTTCAAGGCGGTTGGCTATGAGCGGGCGAGCATGGCCGAGATTTCGGCGCGGGTCGGCGGCTCCAAAGCAACCTTGTACAACTATTTTAAATCAAAGGAGGAATTGTTCGCGGCTGCGATGCTCGAGGCGATCGAGGAACAAGGCCTGCAATTGCTCGCCATGCTCGACCGGGAGGATGCGGATTTGGCCACGGTCCTGCGCAATTTTGGCCGCGCATTCATGCGCTTCGTTACATCCGCCAAGGTCTTGTCCATCATCCGCATGGCGATGGCTGAAGGCGCAAATTCAGGTCTGGGCCCATTGCTCTATGCGCGCGGACCGCAGCGGGTCTGGCAGGAGATGGCCAGCCGCCTGGCGGGGCTAATGGATGCTGGAATCTTGCGGAAATCTGACCCGGAAATTGCCGCGCTGCATTTTAAGGGCCTGCTCGAGGCTGGATTTCTTGAACCCGCACTTTACGGCGCTCCACCGCGGCTTGACGAGGAAACCGGCACAAGCTGGGCGGTGGACGTATTTCTCAGGGCCTATGGACGCGAATAATGTGGCGCATAATCGCGTGGGCAGAAAACGGACTGAGAGGCCCTTCAATCGCCGGTTAACGGCGCCCACATCCAACGTCTGTGAGTCCACCCCGGAGAACCTGGGGGCTCGACCTATCCGGTTTAGTTGGAACCTATTGACAATCCATAGAAAACAACCAAGGCTGGTAAAAAAGACGGGGGACGTGCCGGCATGGAACAGATTTGGGATAACAGAACCCAGCAAGCATCCGCTTGCCTTACGGGGATCGTAAAATGGTTCAACCCCGGCAAAGGCTATGGCTTTATCGCCCTTGACGATGGCGGAAACGATGTCTTCGTCCATATCAGCGCTGTGCAGCATGCCCGCCTGCAGAAATTGAACGAGGGAGATAAGGTACGCTTCGCGCTTCAGCAGCGTGAAGGGGGCGTCGCAGCCATCGGCATCGAACGGCTGTAACAACTGTCAACGCCCGGACCATTCGGGCATTCCACAGGCGGAAAATGTCTCAAGCCCCGTTTATCCATTACAGCTGGCCTTGCTGATTTTGTTTTAGAGTGCTGGGCCCTAAGCGGCCGGGTTGCGTTCCTCGCTCATGGCTTCAACCCCAGCTTCCCAGGTCATTTTCAAGATTAACGTCTCTCCAGAAACCCGGCGTCGCTATGCGCCGGATTGCTCACCAGCCGACTCATAGGCCAGGTCCGCGGCACGTCGTCGCCGGACGCCTCAGCAGATCGGAGGCTTTCCCTCCGCCGTCGCCAAGCCATATCGTCCGAACTTCGACGCCTATGATCACCGGCATGCGGCCATGGATTGGGCGCGCGGCGGCAGCGGCTATGCGCTTTATGCCTCGGAGCGAACCACCCCCGTGACCGCCGCCCAGATCCCGGCTGCGTCTCCGGCCACGGGCATTTTGTTTAGGGCTGGCCGGTTGCCAGCCGCCATTGGCCGTGGTGGTAGGCGAACTTGCCGGCCAGGATCGAGCCGTGCAGCATAACCACCGCGATTTTGCCGTGGGTCGGAGGTGAGGCGGCGCCGGCGATCAGAATATCGCCCGGGAAGATGCCCCAGAACGCCAGCGCATCACCAGAGACGCATTCACAAAAAGAGGCTTTCCTTCCTTTCCCCGCTTCCCTCTACCCCGCCACCGCCAACTGGTTCTGTTGACGTAGCAGGTCCAGATACGGGCCGGGCCGGGAGGCGAGTTCGTCGGGCGAGCCTTCGTCGATGATCCGGCCCTCCTGCATGACGATGATCCGGTCGAAATCGCGTAAGGTGGAGAGCCGGTGCGCCACGGCGATCACTGTCCGCCCCGCGGCCAACCGGTTCAGCGCCTGCTGCACGCTGGCCTCTGATTCTGAATCGAGCGCCGAGGTCGCCTCGTCCAGCAGCAGGATCGGCGCGTTGCGCAGGAAGGCGCGGGCGATCGCCAGGCGCTGGCGCTGGCCGCCGGAAAGCCGCAGGCCGCGCTCGCCAACGGGCGTGTTGTACCCGTCCGGCAAGGCCTCGATGAAATCATCGGCATAGGCGGCGCGCGTCGCCTCGCGCACCTCCTCGTCGCTCGCCTCCGGCCGGCCGTAACGGATGTTCTCCAGCACCGAGCGGTGGAACAGCTGCACATCCTGAGAGACCACGGAAATGGCGGAGACCAGGCTGTCGCGGCTCAGCGTGCTGATATCCACATCGTCGATGCGAACCGCGCCGTAGGAGGTGTCGTATTGCCGCTGCAGCAGCGCCAGCATGGTGGATTTGCCGGAGCCGGACCGCCCCACCAGGCCGACCCGCTCGCCGGCGGCGATGGTCAGGTTGATGTCGCGCAGCACCGGCTTCGCCTCGCCATAGGAGAAATCCACCTGGGTGAACTCAACCTTGCCGCGCGGCGTCTCCAGCGCCCGGGCGTTGGGGGCGTCGGGCATCTCATGGGGCACCAGCAGCGCGGTCAGCGCCTCGCCAAGGCGCGCCCAGTCCTGCACCATCTCCACCAGCGCCACCGCCAGGTCGCGCGTGCCGTGCAGCACGGTGAAGCCCAGCGTGATCACCAGCACCACGTCGCCCGGTGTCGCCCCGCCATGCTGCCAGCGCCACAGCACCCAGAACAGCAGGCAGGCGGTCAACGCTGCCGTGACCACCGCGTGGACGACACGGATTTTTTCCAGATAGCGCAGGCTGGTGCGCCGCGCCTGCAGTTCCTGGCCCACATCGGCGGCGAATTTCTGCCGCTCGCGCAGCGTCGCGCCGAAGGAGCGCACCACGCTGACATTGTTGATCACGTCCACCAGCTGCCCATCCACCGAGGCCGCCGCCTCAGCATAGCCATGATGCAGGTCCCGGCCGAGATAAGCGAGCCGGGCCAGCACCAGCCCGAGTGCGATGGAAATCAGCACCATCACCGCGCCCATCAGCGGGTCGACCAGGGCGATCATCAGCACCGAGCCCAGCACCGCCACCATCGGCGGCAGCACGTTCCAGACGGTCATGCTCTCGATGCGAAACACCGCATTGCCGGTGGCGGAAATGCGCCCGGCCAGCATGCCGGCGCGCCGCGTGGTGAAAAATCCCGGCGCATGGCCGAGCGTATGGTCGAACAGATAGCGCCTGATATCGCCAGTCACCTCGACAAAGCTGCGCGCCGCGACCCAGCCGCCGACGCGCCAGGAAAGATTATCCAGCGCGATCAACCCTGCCAGCAGCAGGAAGGCCGTCCAGACCCCCGCGATGTCGTGCCGCGCCAGCACATCCACCACGTTCTTCACCGCGTATTGCGAACTGACGGAGCAGCCGACGCCGGTCAGCACCGAGAGGAGAATGACGATATGCGCCCCGGCATGGCGTGAAACCACGTTCAACACGAACCGCACGGGCCGCTGTTCGAGTTTCATGGGAGCGGCATGCCGCGACATTGCCGATTTTTCATTCATATCGCTTCTGTCTCTGCTTATTTCAATCTCACATCACCTCATAAACAAGGGCTTTGCGGCGGGAAAAAGTCTTTCCGTGCCACAATGCTGCCGCATCAGCCTGCTTTTTGTGCATGAAATCACCTATCCACTGACGAAAGGCCCGGTGAACCGATGCGTATTGCTCAGATCGCACCCCTTCATGAAGCGGTACCGCCGAAACTCTATGGCGGCACGGAGCGCGTTGTTTCGTTCCTGACCGAAGAACTCGTGGCCATGGGTCACGACGTGACCCTGTTCGCCAGCGGCGATTCCGTCACCACGGCGAAGTTGATACCGGCCTGGCCGCAGGCCTTGCGCCTGGACAAGACCATCCGCGACACGATGGCGCCGCATATGCTGCTGATGGAAGAGGTCTACCGTCTCGCCGACGAGTTCGACATCCTGCACTTCCATAACGATTATTTCCCCACCTCGCTGTTCTCGCGCCAGCGTGTGCCCTTCGTCACCACGCTGCACGGGCGGCTGGATCTGCCGGAGCTGCAGCCGGTTTATGCCGGTCTGCCGGAGCAGAACCTGGTGTCGATCTCCAACGCGCAGCGCCTGCCGCTGCCGCAGGCGAATTTCGTCGGGACCGTGCATCACGGCCTGCCGCTGGACCTGCTGCGGCCGCAGCCGGGCGCGCAGGACTATGTCGCCTTCCTCGGCCGCATCTGCCCCGAGAAGCGCCCCGACCGCGCCATCCGCATCGCCGCCGGCGCGGGCGAGACGCTGAAGCTCGCCGCCAAGGTCGACCGGGCGGATGAGGAGTATTTCACCAGCCAGATCGCGCCGATGCTGAACCCGAAGGCGACGCTGATCGGCGAGATCGGCGATGCCGAGAAGCCGGGTTTCCTCTCCGGGGCGAAGGCGCTGCTGATGCCGATCGACTGGCCGGAGCCGTTCGGCCTGGTGATGATCGAGGCGATGGCCTGCGGCACGCCGGTGATCGCCTATAACCATGGCTCGGTGCCGGAAGTGATCGAGCACGGCGTGACCGGTTTCATCGTCAGCAACGAGGCCGAGGCTATCGAGGCGCTGAAGCAGATCCACACGCTGGACCGCCGCGTGGTCCGCGCCCGGTTCGAGGAACGCTTCTCCGCCCGCCGCATGGCAATCGATTATCTGGACGTCTACGAATCCCTGGTCGCGATCGAGCCGCACAACCTGGCGCTGGTGCGGTAAGCATCGCCCCCCGGGGCAGGCTGCGCCGGTCCATGCGGATATCCCCGGGGGGCTCGTCAGGCCGCATGTGCAATTGTGTCAGTTGGGCTTGGGGTTGATGCGCGCGCCGGCGTTCGGAGTAGGGCCATCATCTGCCGATGAGTGCCTGCAAGGTTGCCGGCGGGACTTTTGCTTCGTTGCGATACCAGCCCGGCAATACAATCAGCAGCGAGACGGGCCAGGCATTCATAGGCGCGCTGATCGGGAAGGGGCCGCAGCAGGACGTTCTCATCCCCCTTCTTCTTTGTTCCGGCTGGCGCAGGCGGTAGCAGGGGGCGTTCGCGGTCATGCCGGGGGCGGACCTTGTTGAAAGGTCCTCTCCGCATAGGCCCAACAGCGCAATCTGTTAAAGTGACTTTCGTGGCCGGCCGGGTGTCAGAACAGCCCGGCGCCGGATAAGCCGCCATAAACCCCAAGCCCCGCGGTGATCGTGGAGAGCAGGATGGTGAGCCCGGCATACCAGCCGCGCAGCCGCATCTCGGCGGGCAGGGCCTTCAGCCCCAGCATCACCAGAAAGCCGAGCACCAGCGGCAGTAGCAATGCGTTCATCACCTCCACGGCGATGTTCAGGATCACGAGATTCGGCACCACGCCCACCAGCACCGCGCCGCAGATGAGGCAGGCCGCATAGACGCCGTAAAACCATTTTGCCCGGAAGGGATGATCTTCCAGCGAGCGGCGATAGCCGGTGACTTCGCCCAGCCCCCAGGCGAGCGCCAGGGAGGCGACGATGGAGGCGACCAGCCCGGCGCCCAGCACCCCGATGCCGAAAACCAGCTTGCCGATGGTGACCCCGAGATACGGGATGAGCGCCGCCGTGATATCCCCCACCGTATTGAGGCTGGTATTGGGGTTTTTCAGGCCGATCGTGGCTGCGGTTGAAATCAGCACAGCGGCCATCACCAGTTGGGTGATAACTGAGCCGATGGCCGTATCCAGCCTGGCATAACGGAAATCGGCCGGGGACAGTCTTTTATCCGCGATGGCGGATTGCTGGTAGAAAATCATCCAGGGCATGATCACCGCGCCGATATTCGCGGCGACGAGATAGAGATAATCACGATTGGCCAAGGCGGGCCGCAGCATCTGCGCGGCGATCTGGTGGCCGTCGGGTTTTGAGACGAACGCGATCACGAAGAAGACGAACTCGAATAGCCCCAGCGCGATCGCCACACGCTCTACCCGGCGGTAAGAGCCGGTGAGCGCCACGACCAGCAGAAACACCACAGACAGGCTCAGCGTGGCGGCGCGCGGCACCCCGTAAAGCTCTCCCACGCCCGCCACGCCGGAGAATTCCGAAAGCAGCGCGCCCACGGTGGCCACCGCCAGCCCGCCAGCGGAAAGCCAGGCCCAACCCTTACCGAATGTATCGCGGATGAGTTCCCCATGGCCTTTGCCCGTGAAGATGCCGAGCCGGACGGTGAGTTCCTGCACGACATACAGGATAGGGATCAGCAGAAATTGCAGCAGCAACAGCCGGTATCCCCAGGCCACCCCGGATTGCGAAGCGGTGATGATGCTCCCCACCTCGGTATCGGCAAGCATGACGACAAGTCCGGGACCGAACACGGCCAGGAAGGGCAACGCGGCGCGGCGGGCTGGGGAGGCGGGCTGGGGCAAGGCGGGTCCTGACAGGTAATTGAGAATGAAACTTAATCTTGTTTGGTTGGCGAATATTTCAGCCCGCCTTTTGTGTCAAATCCAGGATTGCTCCCCCACCGCCATGCAGGGGAGCGCAAGCAAGCCGGCCCCCTGCAGTAGCCTCGGATGCACTCTGTTGTCGCCGCTCAGTCGGTTGGAAAATGGGGGAACGGCCAGGCGGCATTCGGCGCAGCACGCCGTCCCGCTGCTCGGCCGTTGAAATGCCCTCTGCTGGGCATGAGACGCCAAAAGATGCGCAGGTCGAATATTGCGACCAGCATCAGCCCGAATGACATATGCCCGGCAATCATGAAGTAGCGTTCAACCTTTGAAAAAATCAAAACTACAGCAAGATGGAATTGCAGTACCACCAGCCCGGCCGTGTGCCAGTGCCGCGCGATGGTAAGGCCGTTTGGCGCGAACGGGCAGCGGGGTGCTATGCGGTCCCACAAGAGGAGGGGCTGGCAGACGCGAAGCCGCCCGATCTGCGCTTTACGGGCTGGGCTTCGACATCACTGTCCCGCTCGCGCTCAAAATTGCCGATAATTGGTCGGGTCCTGATCGCTTCGGATGATTGGAAAACCAGCCCTGCGGCGATCGCTTGCGCGACCAACATTCGAACCGCGGCGTTGCGCCGCATGCTGCCGGTTCTGCGGTGCTTGGCGTCCCGGAAAATGCCTGTGTGTATCTGGCCTGCGGCATGACGGACCTGTGAAAGGCTTCGCTACACTGGCGGCGCAGGTACAGATTTTGGCCGCGTCCGGTCCTAACTATGTTGTCCCGGCTTCTGCTTTGCCGTCCACACACTTATCCACAAAGTTATTAAGATGTCTGTGGATAAGTCGTGGTCCCGGCAAAGCACTAAGCCTGTTTCCTTATTTCCCGTTCAGGAAGCCGGTGGAGAGCCAAGGAACCGCGGCGACCAGGATGAGCGCTAAGACAAGGGCACCCATGAATGGCCAGACGCGCGCCAGCGCCTGGTCGGAGCTGGTCCGTGCGATCAGGCAACTCTGATAGAAACCGACACCAAAGGGCGGTGAGAACAGGCCGATGCCCATCGCGAGGATGGCGATAATCGCGTATTGTACAACATTGATGTTCATCTGCTGGGCGATGGGAAACAGCAGCGGTCCGAACAGCACCATCGCCGGCAGCCCTTCCAGAACGCTGCCCAGCACGATGAACAGCAGGATGGAGACACCAATGAACCCATAGATGCCGCCCGGCAGCGTGGTCATCACATCCGTGAGCGATTGCGCGAAGCCCGCCTGCGTGAGGGCCCAGGCCATTGTCGACGCGGTGCCGATGATCAGCAGAATCGCGCCTGAAAGTGCGGCCGTTTCAACAAGGATGGGAAAGATGCGCTGCCAATCGAATTTCCGATAGACGAATATCCCGATGATGACTGAGTAGGCGACACCAATTGTTGCGACTTCGGTTGCCGTGGTGACGCCAGCCAGGACGGCGTAGCGGATCAGAACCGGCAGGATGAGCGCCGGAATGGCGACAACAACGAGCCTGAGGGTTTCGCGCAATGGCGGCGCTTTACCGACGGCATTGTCCCGGCGCGTGCGGAAGAAAATCAGGATGACCAGCGCAAGTGCTGCAACACCCGCCGGCAGCAGCCCGCCCGTGAACAAGGCGGCTGTCGAGATTCCGGTGACTGCCGCAACAATGATCAGCACGAGGCTCGGCGGGATCGTCTCGGACATGGCCGCCGAGGAGGCGAGCAGCGCCACCAGCTCGCCAGGATGCGTGCCGCGCCGCTTCATCTCGGGCAGCAACACCGGCGCAATCGCCGCCTGGTCGGCGGCCTTGGACCCGGAGATGCCGGAGATCAGATACATCGCGCCGATCAGCGAATAGGAGAGACCGCCGCGCTTATGCCCGACCAGCGCGTTCAGCACATCAATCAGTGCCCGCGCGATGCCGGTCATTTCCAGCAGCAGCCCAAGCACGATGAACATGGGCACCGCGAGCAGTTCGATCGCGGACATGCCCTGGTCCATCTGGCTGATGACAACGTTGAGCGGGATGGTCGTTGTGTAGAAGATATAGGCGGCGGTCGAAATCCCAAAGGAGAATGCAATCGGCACGCCTGCAAAAATGCACACCGCCACCATGCCGGCAAAGAAGACCAGCAGGTCCCAGTTGCCGATATTCCCGAACGGCGTTTCCAGCAGCCAGAACGCCACACCGACGCCGCCGACGAGCAGGGCCGCGAACAGAAGTTCCCGCCACTCCGCACCGTCGAAAAACTGATGCACCGCGCAGATGATGAGCATCGCGAAGGCAACGAGTTCGCCGGCGATCTCCCAGGAGCCGGGAATTTGCAATGCGGGCGTGGTGATCGCCTGCTGCTGCGCCATGAACCCGATGCCAGGAACGAAGATGACGCACAGGAAAATCAGCACCACCAGCGCGCCGAGGCGTTTTAAAAAACTGCCGACTCGCGGCGGCACGCGGGTGGTGAAAAAATTCATCCGCATATGCTCGGAGCGCCGCAGCGCGATAACGGCGCCGAGGCTGACAAGCCAGAGAAAGAGCATCTCAGCCAGCTCATCGGACCAGTCGAGCGGATTGTCCAGCGCGTAGCGGAACACCACGCCGGTCAGCAAAATGCCAATCTCGATGACAACAAGGATGGCCGCAAGAATTTCTGCGGTCAGCCCGGTCCAGCGATCGAGCTGCCGCAATACGCTGGCAGCCCGACGGCCCAGCCCGCAAAGCGGGCTGGCAGCTTCGCCAGGCAGGGGGGGAGGGGGGAGCATCACGCCACCAGCCAAGCCGGTTTTAGGCAAGGGAACCGGTGGTTTGCTCGAGGGCGGCCCACAAGGCCGGGTCGAATTTCTGTTTCCACTCGCTGTAGAAACCCGCGCTGATCAGCTTCTGGCGGAATGGCGCCAGGTCAGGCGAATTGAACACCATGCCCTCGCCCGTCAGCTTTTCCTGCAGCGAGTTGTTGAGCGCCAGGCTGGCCGCGCGTTGCCCATCAGTCTGCTTGTCGAAGGCGGCGCTGACGATCTTCTGGTAATCGGCCGGCAGGCTCTTCCAGAAATCGCCATTCATCACCAGCCAGTAGCCGACCCACATGTGGTTGGTCAGCGCGCAGTATTTCTGCACCTCGTAGAATTTCTGCGTCTGGATGTTAGAGAGCGGGTTCTCCTGCCCGTCCACGACGCCAGTCTGCAGAGCGGTGTAGAGTTCGGCAATATTGATGACGGTGGGGGCGGCGCCGAGATCCTTGAACAGCGAGAGCGAAATCGGGCTGGGCGGGACGCGGATCTTGAAGCCCGCCAGATCAGCCGGGCTGTTGATCGGCTTGCTTTTGGATGTCGTCTGCCGGAAGCCTTCGTCCCAGATGCGGTTCATCGGGTGCAGGCCCGTGGTCTCGATGTCCGCGCGCACCAACTCGCCGACTTTGCCGTCCAGCGCGGTCCAGGCGGTCTGGCTGTCCTTGAACGCGAAGCCGATATTGTCGATCGCCGCGGAAGGCACGAGGGTTGCCAGAATGTTGTCGCCGATCGCCATCATCTGGATGGCGCCCGAGCGCACCCCGGAGAGCATATGTGTGTCATTCCCCAGCTGGCTGCTGGGGAAGACCTGCAGGGTCACCGCGCCATCCGTCGCCGCCGCAATCTCCTTGCCGGCCATCTGCGCGTGCAGCGTGCTCGGATGATCGGGAGCCAGGTCGATGCCGAGTTTGATAACGTAGCGTTTCTTTGCGATCGCCGGACGGGCAAGTGCCGCAGCGCCAAGCGCGCCAGCGCCGGCCAGGAATGTTTTGCGCGAAATAGGTTTCATTTTATGAGCCCCCCATTTTTAATTCATATTGGACGCGGTTCTTAATGTAAGACCCCTGATGTAATCTAGCGCCTGTGGCGCTTACGTCAATCAGTTCCTTGCCGGTCCGCCCCGGCCATGGCCAGGATGCGCTGGGCCATGCGCAGGTTGGCGTAGTCCAGCATGCGCCCGTCGAGCTGCACCGCGCCGAGGCCAGCCTCCTGCGCCTCGCGCATCGCGGTGACGACGCGCTGCGCGAAGGCCACATCCCCGGCGCTTGGCGTGAAGGCGGCGCGTGTCGGCTCGATCTGCTGGGGGTGGATCACCTGCTTGCCGTCGAATCCCATCGCCGCTGCCTTTTCCGCCCAGGAGGCGGTCAGGATGAGGTCCCGGAACGCGCCGCACGGCCCGTCGATCGCGCGCAGGCCATATGCCCGTGCCGCCACCAGCAGGCGCATCATCGGGTATGTCCAGAGATCGAGCGCCGTGGTGACGTAGGAGTCTCCCTGCCGGTTCATTTGCGCGTAGCCGGCCGGGCTCTCACCGATCTCGGCACTGCGCGCGCCGATCGAGGCCGCGAAGTCACCGACGCCGAAATGCAGCGTGGTCAGCCGCCCGCCCGCGGCGGCGATGGTTTCGACATGAACCAGCCCCGCCGCCGTTTCGATGATCGGCTCCAGGCCGAGGCGGCGCGGCGCACCCGGCGCGTCGAGCCAGGCATCGACCGTGGCGAGATCGCCGGCTGATTCGGTTTTCGGGATGATCAGCGCGTCAAGCCGCGCGGCCGTGCCCAGCGCCTCCACCTCCTCTCGGGCCAACCCGCCCGCAACCGTGTTGATCCGCACGGCGACGTGCTTGCGTCCCCAGTCAAGCTCGGCGAGCGCGGCCAGCGCGCCAGCCAGCGCGGCGGGCTTCGCATCCGGCGGTACCGCGTCCTCAAGGTCCAGGAATACGGCATCCGCCGCGCTGGCCGCGGCCCCCTCCAGCATCCTGCGCCGATGGGCCGGCACCGCGAGATAAGTGCGACACGGGCGCATCAGGCGGCGTCCGGCGCGGCAAGCCCGAGTTCGGCGAGGATTTTCGCGTTATGCGCCCCCAGCGCCGGCACGCTGCCCATCACCGGCTCGACGCCCGGGATCGTCACCGCCGGCAGAAACACATCCTGCGGGCCGGTCTCGCTCGCCACGGTGCGAATGCGGTTGCGCGCGTGCAGTTGCGGGTGCTGCAGAAAGGCCTGCACGTCGTTCAGGCGGGCATTGGCGATGGCGGCGGCCTCTAGCCTTTCTAACACCTTGTCGCTGTCCCAGGCGGCAAAGCGCGCCTCGATGATCTCCTGCAGCGCGTTGCGGTTCTCAAGCCGCGCCAGGTTGGAAGCAAAGCGGGATTCCTGCGTCAGCTCAGGCGCCTCCAGCACCTTGGCGCAAAATTGACCCCATTCCCGCTCGTTCTGGATGCCGAAGAACACGATCTTCCCATCGCCAGCCCGGAATGGCCCGTAAGGCGCGATGGTGGCGTGCCTCAGCCCGGCGCGCTGCAGCGGCTTGCCGCCGTCGCGCGTGTAATAGGCCGGGTAGGACATCCATTCACTCATCGCGTCGAACAGGGACACCTCGAACGCCGTGCCTTCGCCCGTCCGCCCCCGCTTGACCAGCGCCATCAGGATGCCCTGCAGCGCGTACATGCCTGTCGCGATATCAACGATCGAGAGTCCGCATTTCGCAGGTTCCTCGGCCGTGCCGTTGATCGAAGGAAAGCCTGTCTCGCATTGCACCAGCAGGTCATAGGCCTTCTTCTCCTGATACGGGCCGCCGACGCCGTAGCCGGAGATATCGCAGGCGATGATGCGCGGGTATTTTTTTATGAGACTCTGTGAATCAAGCCCAAGCTTGGCCGCCGCGCCAGGCGCCAGGTTCTGCAGAAACACATCCGCGTTGGGCAGCAGGCGTTCGAGCACCTCTTGCCCAAGCCCGGATTTGATATCGATGGCGAGGCTTTCCTTCGAGCGGTTGGTCCAGACAAATTGGCTGGAGACCCCGTTCATCGCCTTGTCGTAGCCGCGCGAGAAATCACCGGTGCCGGGCCGTTCGATCTTGATCACCCGCGCCCCCCAATCCGCCAAATGCCGGCTGGCGGTTGGCGCGGCGATGGCCTGTTCGATCGAAACGACAGTGATGCCCTCCAGGGGTAGAGTCATGCGGCCCTCCATTGAACATTCTTGCTTAGTAAAACGGACGGCTTGTTCCGCCGCTTGAGCCTTACCCCGCCACCACCCGGCCTTCAATCGGATAGGCCGGGTCATTATAGCCCGGCGTCGAGGCGTGCCCGGCGGTGACCAGGCCATCGACCAGCGCCTCGTCCTCCGGCGTGAAGCGGTAATGCAGGGCGCCAAGGTAATCCTCCCACTGCGCCTGCGTGCGCGGCCCGCCGATTGTTGCCGAGACGGCCTTGTTGTGCAGCACCCAGGCGACCGCGAACTGCCCGGCCGTAACCCCCCGCTCGGCCGCGCGCGCCGCGAGCTTGGCCGCAATCGCGAGGCTCTCTTCGCGCCATTCGGTCTCCAGCAGCCGCTTGTCGCTGCGCCCGGCCCTCGTATCGGCCGGCGGCGGCGCATCTTGTGCGTATTTGCCGGTCAGCACCCCGCGGGCCAGCGGGCTATAGGGCACCACCCCAAGCCCGTAATGCATGCAGGCGGGAACATGCTCGGTCTCGATCTGCCGGTTCAGGGCGTTATAGAGCGGCTGGCTGGCAACGGGCCGGTCAATCCCGGCCGCGTCGCAAAGCCGGCAGATCTCCGCAACCTGCCAGGCGCGGAAATTTGAAAGCCCAAAATACCGTATCTTGCCGGCGCGCAACAAGTCAGCGAGCGCGCGCACCGTTTCCTCCAGCGGCGTTGAAGCGTCTTGCCGGTGCAGATAGAGAATGTCGATCACCTCGGTGCCCAGCCGGCGCAGGCTCGCCTCAACGGCCCGGAACATATACAGCCGCGACAACCCCCGGTCATTTGGCCCCTGGCCTGTCGGGTTCGCGAGCTTTGTGGCCAGCACCCAATGCGAACGCTCCGCGGCGATCGCCCGGCCGGTGATCTCCTCGGACTGGCCGGCGCAATACACATCGGCCGTGTCGATGAAATTCACCCCCGCCTCATGCGCCCGCGCGACGATCCTCAAGGCGGTTGCCTCATCCGTCGGTCCGCCGAACATCATCGTTCCGAGACAAAGCGGCGAGATTTTCACGCCGCTGCGTCCTAGTCTGCGGTACTCCATCGGGGGCGTCTCCACCAAAGACAGTCGTTTTATCTAAGAGACAACATTTGCAGGCGCAAGGCAATCAGGGTGATCCTATCCCCCTGTCAGGATCTGTGACATTCGCGAAAGAAGCCCCGCATCCGGCGGCGATGCGGCAGCAGGAACCGCGCACCGCCTAGTGCCGCGCGCCATCTGCGCGATGGCGCTGCGGTGGAGGTTGCGTGTGGGAAATCCATGTCCGAAACGCGCTGCCGGCGGCGAGCACGGTATCGACCAGGCCGAGCAGGCAACGACTGCCGCTGCATTGCGCCGGGGTGAGCCTGCGCCCGCCCACGCCATGCAGCCGGTCGGCCAGTTCATCGGCGGCCTGCCGCGCGGTGCGGTATGCGAGCATCTGCTCGGCCACGCGCCGCAAATTTTTGATCAGCACAAAATGCCCAGGCTAAGCCAAAAATACATGGATAGCCAATGAACGGGCCGGTGGTGAATTTTGGCAATATTGTCCCACAGGCCAGGCCTTGGCGCATGGAAAAATGCGAATATCACCTCATGCGCTTTCAGCGCCGGGCAGGGCGGGAGGCACAATGCGCACTCAGCCTCCAGCAGCCGGTCT
Organism: Acidocella sp.; assembly: GCA_035499915.1. Taxonomy (GTDB): domain Bacteria; phylum Pseudomonadota; class Alphaproteobacteria; order Acetobacterales; family Acetobacteraceae; genus Acidocella. The sequence continues at coordinate 23,462 of DATJXU010000027.1, read as the reverse complement.
CTTTAAGAGACAATATAGGCACGCAGTGAAGCGACTTCGAACTCGGCCTCTTCCAGCCGTGCCTTCACGAGATCGCCGATGCTAACGATTCCGACGAGATTGCCATCCTCGAAAACCGGCAGATGGCGGCAGCGCTTGTTGGTCATCATCAACATTGCGTCCAGGATCGTGTTCTTGGGCGTGCAGGAGGCAACGAGCGTCGTCATCAGATCCGCGACTGTTCGATGCTTGATATCCTCGCCGAGTTCGCCGACGAATCGCATGATGTCGCGCTCTGAGAGCATGCCAACCAGGTTTCCGTGATCATCGACCACAGGTGCTGCGCCGACCCGCTTGGTGGTAAGGAATTTTCCCGCTTGCGTAATCGTCCAATCGCCTTTGAGCACAATTGAACCCCAACCTTTCTCGTCGAGAATCTGGCGGATGGTTGTCATGTTCGTTTCTCCGCGTTTGCTGCCGGACCTGCTCAGAACGCCAATTCGTATCCCCCGGCACAGACAAATTTGACATTTTTTCGAGTGGCTGATCCAGCAGACAGCGCGGCATAAACATCATTTAGCGTGATGCACCGGCAACCACCCAAACCTACTACTATTATGCGCTTCTTGCGGCTTGCGATCTAGCGCATAGACGTTTGAACATGCAGTTGAGCCATGCAGAATGCGCTGCGGTAGAACGCGGGTTTGGCGAGGCATCCATGCCCGCACAGGATAAGCGCCGAACCAAAACAACGGCGCTCACCAGGGCGTGGCGCCAACTGTCATCCTGATGAGCGCGATCGCGGGCGCCGGATAGACGCCGAGCGCCAGCAATAGCATCAGCAGCACCGCGATCACCGCATTGCCAAAAAACGGCGCCGCTTCAGGCGGCGCGGCTTTATGCTCGGCCGGCACAGGCATCGCCATCGCAACCAGCACGCGCAAGTAGTAGTAAAGGCCGATCACGCTGCCGGCCACAAGGGCTGCCACCGGCCAGAACAATCCGGCGCCGACGCCTGAGATGATGAGGTAGAACTTGCCGATGAAGCCCATTGTCGGCGGTATTCCGGCGAGTGAAAGCAGCATCAGGGCGAGGCTGCCCGCCAGGAACGGGCGGGTGCGAAAGAGACCGCGATAATCCTCGATACGGTCCGCATCGCGCCCTGGCCCCGGCGCGCTCAGCAAGGCGACGATGCCAAACGCACCCAGGCTGGTCACGGCATAGGCCGCAAGATAGTAGGCCGCCGCCTCGATGCCCAGCGAGCCCGCGGCCAGAAAGGCGACCAGCAGATAGCCGAGATGGGCGATCGAGGAATAGGCGAGCAGGCGCTTGACGTTGTCCTGCAGCAAGGCCAGCAGGTTGCCGCCGAGCATGGAAAGGATCGCGATCGCGGCAATGCCGGTGCGGAGCGAGGCGTCGGCAGGGCCTTCGGCGAGGATGAAATAGCGCAGGATCACCGCGAACACGGCGATCTTCGAGACCACCGCGACGAAACCCGTGATCGGCGCCGGCGCGCCCTCATAGATGTCGGGTGTCCACATATGAAATGGCACCAGAGAGAGCTTGAAGCCGACGCCGGTGAGAATCATGGCGACGCCAACCAGGCAGTAGAGATCGGCCGCGCCATCCGCATGGGCAAGCTGGCCTATGCGGATGAACGACATGGTGCCAAGATCAGCATAGATCAGCGCCATGCCGAACAGCAGGAAGGCGGAGGAGGCGCCGCCGAGGACGAGGTATTTGATGCCGGCCTCGGCCGCATTCCCGCGCGGATTCGTATATGCGATCAGGCCCAGCAGCGAGATACTGAGCGTCTCGAGATCCAGGAAGAAGGATGCGAAATGGACACTCGCCGGCAGCAAGGCGGCGCCGAGCGTGGCCGTGAGCAGCAGCAGATAATATTCCTCGCGCGGTCCCTGCGGCGAGCCTTCGAGATACGCATAGGAGAGGATGGCGACAATCAACGCCGAGCCAAGCACCAGCCCGGAATAGAAGAGGGCAGTGCCGTCCACGGCGAAAAGCGGCGTCACTTCGGTGGGTGAAGCGGGGGCCGCGAGCGGCAAGGCGATGCAGCAGAGCAACAGGCCAATGATGGTCGAGCGCGCGATGAGATGATGGCTGCGGTGGATCGCCATCAGCAGCATCACCGCGATCGTCACGGCGCCGAGCAGGGTAAAGGGCGCGAAGGCCGTGAAAGCCGCCGCCGTCATCGTGTGCCCGCCGCGAGCAGCACGGGCGCGCCGTTATGCTGCAGCACCGCCAGCCCCGGCGCCACTTGGTCAAAGACCGGCTGCGGATAGAGGCCGAGCCCAATGATCGCCAGCACCAGCCCCCCCATCACCGCGAGATGCGGGGCGGTGAGATCAACCGGCTTGGCAGCGCCGGGGCGTGGCGACGCCCTGCCGTGGAAGGCCCGCTGCACCATCAGCAGCGCGTAGGCGGCCCCCGCCACCAGGCCGCCGGCCGCGATCACGGTGAAGGGCACGCTGGCGCGGAAGCTACCGAGCAGGATCAAAAATTCGCCAATGAAGTTGCCGAGCCCCGGCAGCCCGAGCGAGGCGATGGCGAAGACCATGCCGAAGGCCGACAGATGCGGGATGCTGCCCCACAGCCCGCCCATGAGCCGCATGTCGCGGGTATGGATGCGCTCCTGCAGGGCGCCGACCAGAATGAAGAGCGCGCCGGTGCTGATGCCGTGCGCCAGCATCTGCACGACCACGCCCTGCAGCGCGAGCGTGTTCCAGGCGAACACGCCGAGCAGCACGAAGCCCATATGGCTGACGCTGCTATAGGCGACCAGCCGCTTCATGTCGTTCTGGCCAAACGCGAGCAGTGCTGCGTAGAGAATCCCGATCACCCCGAGCGCCATCGCGACCGGCGCGAAGGCATGGGCGGCACCGGGGAACAGCGGCACCACGAAGCGGAGCAGGCCATAGGCGCCGGTCTTCAGCAGGATTCCGGCGAGCAGCACGGAGCCCGCGGTCGGCGCCTCGGTATGGGCATCCGGCAGCCAGGTGTGGAACGGCACCGCTGGCAGCTTGACCGCGAAGGCGAGGAAAAAGCCGAGCATCAGCCAGAACGCGGTGGTGGGGCTCATTCTGGTGCCGAGCAGCGCCAAATAGTCGAAGGTGAAGTGGCCGGTTGTCTGCTGGTGCACGAAGACGAGCACCAGGATCGCAACCAGCATGACGAGGCCGCTGCCCTGGGTGAAGATGAAGAACTTGATCGCGGCGTAGAAGCGATGCTCGTGGCCCCACAGCGCGATCAGGAAATACATCGGCACCAGCATCAGTTCCCAGAAGAAGAAGAACAGGAACAGATCGAGTGCCAGGAACACGCCGATCACGCCGGTGGTGGTCCAGAGCAGGTTGGCGTGGAACAGGCCAACCCGGTCGGTGATCTCGGTCCAGGAGATCACCACCGAGACGAGGCTGAGCGCGATCGTGAGCAGGATGAGCACCAGGCTCAGCCCGTCGAGATCAAGCTCGAAGGAGATGCCGAGCTGTGGAATCCAGGACCGGTCAAGGCTCGCGATCCAGGCGGTCTGGCCGGAAGACATCGCGGGGCCGATCAGCGACAGGGCGATGAGAAGCTCGACCGCGAGCACGAATAGCGCGATCCAGCGCGGCCAAGCCGGATGCCGCGCGCCCGCCATCCAGGCGAGTACGCCGCCAACCGCCGGGACCAGGAGGAGCCAGAGCAGACTCATCGCAGCACCACGATCGCGATCAGGGAAATCGAGCCGATGGCAAGGCCAGCGGTATAGAAGCGCACGCGCCCGTTCTGGGTCCGCCGCACCTGTTGGTGAGCCGCCCGCGTCACCCAGACGATGCCGTCATAGATCCTGTCGACGACATCGCCGCAACCGGTGCGTGCCGCCCAGAGCACCGGGCGGACCAGCAAATGATCATAGAGCCAGTCAAAGCCTGCTGCGGCGTGCCAGAAACGCCAGAGTGCCGTCTCCACGGGCGGCCGGGCAGGGCGCCAATAGAGCAAAGCGGCCAGCGCGATGCCTAAAAGGGCGGCGAGGCTCGCAAGCAGCAGCGGCGTCACGTCGGTGACCTCCCTGGTTGCGGGCAGCATTGGGGCGAGCAGGTTCGAGAGCAGCGTGACATGCCCGAAGGCAGGCGGCAGCTCGATCAGCCCGCCCAGCAATGAGAGCACGGACAGCACGCTGAGCGGCAGGATGACGCGCCAGCCATAGCGCCCGCTGACCTGCGTGTGCGCCGCGCCGAAAAAGGCGATGAACACGGCGCGAAAGATGTAGAGCCCGGTGAGGAAGGCGCCGAGCACGCCGGCCACCCACAACACGCGCCCGCTGACGCCCCCTGCCCAGGCGCCGGACAGGATGGCCTCCTTGCTGTAGAACCCCGCCGTGACCAGCGGCAATGCGGCGAGGGCGGCACTGCCGATGAGGAAGCTCCAGAACGCGGCCGGCAGGCGCCGCGCCAGCCCGCCCATTTTGAAAATATTCTGCTCGTGATGGAGCCGCATGGTCACGGCGCCCGCGGAGAGAAAGAGCAGCGCCTTGAAAAAGGCGTGGGTCATCAGGTGAAACAGCGCCGCACTCCAGGCGCCGACGCCAAGCGCCAGGAACATGTAGCCGATCTGGCTCATGGTCGAATAGGCTAGGATGCGCTTGATGTCATTCTGCGCAAGCGCGCTGAAGCCGGCGAGCAGCAGCGTCGCCCCGCCAATCACGCCGACCGCGAGCTCCGCCGCCGGGGCGAGCAGGAATAGCGCGTGGGTGCGGGCGATGAGATAGACGCCTGCGGTTACCATCGTCGCCGCGTGGATCAGCGCGCTCACCGGCGTCGGGCCGGCCATTGCGTCGGGCAGCCAGGTCTGCAACGGCAATTGCGCCGATTTGCCAACCGCACCGCCGAGCAGGAGAAAGGCAGCCAGCGTGGCGACAGGGGAACCCACTTGCCAGCTTTGCGCGGCGTTTTGCATCGCGCCCGCGATGTCCAGCGTGCCGAGCCGGCTTGCGATCAGCAGCAGGCCGATCAGGAACGCGGTATCGCCGATGCGCGTCACGATGAAGGCTTTGCGCGCGGCGAGGCCGTTGGCGGGGTCGCGCCACCAGAAGCCGACCAGCAGGTAGGAGCAAAGCCCCACGCCTTCCCAGCCGGTGTAGAGGGCGAGGAAATCATCCGCCAGCACCAGCAGGAGCATGGAGGCGACAAACAGATTGAGATGGGCGAAGAACCGGCCATAGCCATCCTCGCCCTCCATGAACTCGGTCGCGAACAGATGGATGAGGAAGCCGATTCCGGTGATCACCAGCATCATCACCAGGGAGAGCGGATCGAGGCGCAGGCCGATCTTTACGGATAACCCGCCAACATCCAGCCAATGCCACAATGTTTGCTGAAAGAGCGCGCCCGCCGGCGGGTGGAGCAGGAAATTCGCGGCGATTGTGAAGGCGATGAGGGCCGCGAGCCCGACAGAGAGCGCGCCGATCAGCGCCTCCAAGCGGGTGGAAAGCCGCCCGGCGCCCAGCATGAGCAGCAGCGAACCGAGCAGCGGAAATGTGGGGACCAGCCAGAGCAGTTCGTACATGGCCTATCCCCTCAGCTGATCGCCGGAATCGGCGTCGAGCGTGGGCAGGCGCAGATGCATCAACAGGATCAGCGCCAGCCCGACCGAAACCTCGGTCGCGGCGAAGGAGAGCACCAGGATGAACATGATCTGGCCGTCCGGCGCCGCCCAGCGCGCGCCCGCGACGATGAAGGCGACACCGGCGGCATTCAGCATCACCTCCAGAGACATCAGCATGAACAGAAGATTGCGCCGGACCAGAACGCCCGCGAGCCCCAGCGCGAACAGGATCGCGGCGAGCAGCAGGCCCTGATCGAGCGGAACCGTCGCCATCGCCCTAAGCCCCCCTCATGACGGAGCGCCCAAGATGAAACGCGGCGACCAAACCGGCCAGCAGCAGGAAGGAGGCGATTTCGACCGCGAGCATATAGGGGCCGACCAGCGCGAGGCCGACCGCCTGGGCGCTGACCAGCGCGCCCGCGGGGCGGGCGAGGCCGCCGGTCGCGGCAAGCGAGCCAAGCTCGATCGCGAGCAGCAGGGCAAGGCACGAAGGGCCGATCCAGGTTGATGGCTTGAGCCAAACGGTTTCGAGGGAAGCCGCCGCCGCCCCGATGTTCAGCATCATGATCACGAACACGAACAGCACCATGATGGCGCCGGCATAGATGATAACCTCCAGGGCGGCGGCGAACGGTGCGCCGAGGACGAAGAACACAAGGGCAACCGCGAGCAGGGAAACCGTGAGGTAGAGCAGCGCGTGCACCGCCGAAGGGCGCGTGATCGTCATCACGGTCGCCAGCACCGCGACGATCGCCGAGAGATCGAACATCATGTTCATGGCGCGACCTGCCTTTCCTGCGCGGTCTTGTTCATGGCAGCAGGCTGCGTATGTCGATCGGCTTGCGCTCGTTCTCCGCTTCGCCCTTGCCCTTGCCCGGAATCGCGAGGCCAGAGACGCGGTAGAAATTATAGTCCGGATATTTGCCGGGACCGCTGATCAGCAGATCCTGCTTCTCATAGACGAGGTTCTGCCGGTCATACTCGCTCATCTCGAAATCGGGGGTGAGCTGGATGGCGTAGGTCGGGCAGGCCTCCTCGCAGAAGCCGCAGAAGATGCAGCGGGAGAAATTGATGCGGAAGAACTCGGGGTACCAGCGCCCTTCCTCTTCGGTCTTCTGCAGGCTGATGCAGTCCACCGGGCAGGCGACCGCGCAGAGATAACAGGACACGCAGCGTTCCTCGCCGTCGGGATCGCGGGTGAGCACGATCCGGCCGCGATAGCGCGGTGCGAGATAGGGCATCTCCTCAGGGTAGGAGACCGTGACAGGGCGATGGAACAGATGCAGGAAGGTATACCACAGCGTGCGCACTGAACTCAGCATATCGCTTCCTCCTTTATGACGACCCCGGCAGGTCAAGCATCAGCGCGCCGGTAACCAGGATGTTGAGTAGCGTGAGCGGCAGCAACAGCTTCCAGCCGAAGGCCATGAACTGATCGTAGCGCGGCCGCGGCAGGGCGGCGCGCAGCAGGATGAAGACGCCAAGTAAAAAGCCGGTCTTGATGCCGAACCACAGGAACGGCGGTAGCACCGGGCCGGACCAGCCGCCCAGGAACAACACCGTCGTCATCGCCGAAACCAGCATGATGCCGATATATTCGCCGATGAAGAACATGCCGAACTTCATGCCGGAATATTCGGTATGAAATCCCGCCCCCAGCTCGCTTTCGCCTTCGGGAAGATCGAATGGGAGCCGATGCGTCTCGGCAATGCCGCCCAGGAAGAAGACGATGAAGCCGAGAAACTGGGGCACCACGTACCACAGATGCCGCTGGCTGTAGACGATATCGGTGAGGTTGAACGAGCCGGCGAGCATCGCCACGCCGACCAGCGAGAGGCCCATGAACACCTCGTAGCTCACCATCTGCGCCGCGGCGCGCATGCCGCCCAGAAGCGCGTATTTATTGTTCGAGGCCCACCCGGCGAGCACGACCGAGTAGACACCAAGCCCGCCCATGGCGAGGAAGTAGAGCAGGCCAACATTGAGATTGCCGATGATGCCGATGACCGGCGTGGCCGGGATGACGGCCATGGCGAGCATGACCGTGACCATGGAGATGGCAGGTGCCAGGACGAAAATACCGCGATCGGCGAAGGGGGGAATCCAATCCTGCTTGAACAGGAGCTTGATGCCGTCGGCGGCGGCCTGCAGCACGCCGAACGGTCCCACGCGGTTGGGCCCGTAACGGTCCTGGAAGAAGCCGAGCAGCCGCCGCTCCACCCAGGTGAGCAATGCCGCCGTCAGCATCAGGAAGGCGAGGCCGAGACCGATATTGAGCAGGCCCGCCAGGATGTTATGGGGATGGCTCATGCGCCACCCGGCCCGGCTTTGGTGATGCGGATCCAGGCTGGCAGCGCATAGGCCTTTGCCGCGAGGCCCGCGATCCCCGCCACGCCGCGCGGCAGCTCGGGGTGAATCTCGAGTGCCAGGCTTTGGCGCTCACCGCCCAGTTCGAACGCGAGCATTTCTCCCGGCGCGGCGCCGATCAGGGCGGCGTCCTCGCCAGTGAGTGCGAGCGCGGGGGGCGCCATGCGCTCGCGGATGGGTGCCGCGCGGGCACTTTGCTCGTCGTCGCCGAACACACGGGGCAACATGACTGCGAACCACGCGCCCGCGCGCGGCGCGAAGGCTTCGGGAATGCCAGTATAATAAGGCAGCATCGCGTCCGCGCGCGCTTGCAGCAACCGCACGCCAGGGTCGCCTCCCTCGAGTGCGCCGCCGATCTCGGCCTGGAACTTGTTGACCGACTGCACCGAGTTCCAGCCCGGCGCCCAGAAGAACGGCAGCAAGGCCGGGGGCATCTTGCCGTAATGGCCCTCCATGGTGGTACTGAATGGCGAATCCACGCTCACCGGCGGCTTTGGCTCGCGCACATCGCGCTCCGCGTGCATCGCCGTGCGGCCGGAGAAGCGGTGGGGCTCGCTGGAGATCCGGCACCCCGCAACGCGGAATGTCTCCGGCGGTGCCGTACCTGGAAGCGCTGCGAAGCGCGGCAACGCCTTGGCCAGGGCGGCCAGGACATCATCCTCCGTGGTCCAGCCTTCGCAGGCATTGCTGCCGGCGGCGCGCCCGGCCTCGCCCAGCCAGCGCCACGACTCCCTGACATCTGTCTCGGGGAAGATCGGCGGGTAGAAACGCTGCGCGCGCCCCTCGCTGCTCACCAGCGTGCCGCCGGACTCAGCGAAGCTCGCCGCCGGCAGCACGAGTTCGGCGCGCTGCGAGGTCGGCCCCTCGCTATGATCGAGCACCACCAGCCGCGCGGCGGCGAGGGCCGCGTTAATCGCCGTATTCCCCGCCCGCCGGTAGAGCTCGTTCTCGAGCACGATCACCAGCGCGGCCGGTTCGGCAAAAGCCGCCTCGAAGCTGGCCGGCCCATCCGCCATCAGCGCCAAGCCGAGGCTGTTGCACGCGGGAACATTTAGCATCAGCGCACCCGCCTTGCCGCGTGCACAAAGCGCGGCGGCGATGTTGGCGGCGGCCTGGATCACGCTTTCATCGCCCGCCTCGACGCCGGAGACGATCAGCGGGCGCGCGGCGGCCAGCAGCGCCTCTGCAATCGCCTGCGCCTGCGCGGCAAGATCGGCGGACAAATCGGCCACCGCAGGCGCGCCGGGATCGATGGCGGCGGCAACCGCGAACCCCAGCCGCGCGATATCGGCCGGGGCGGCGCGCAAGGTGGTGTGGGCGATGTCGTCGAGCCGGGTTGCCGCCGGTGTCGCGATAAAGAGCGGGCTGCGCACCTCACCCGCGAACGTACGCACACCGGCATCCTGCCAGTGCGGAATGTTTACCTTGGCGGCAGCCGCGAAGGCGGCGCCCCGCACCGCCTGGCGCAGCGCGAGTGCGGCGCGGGGCGCGGCGTTGGGCAGGTCGGAGCCTAGGACCAGCGCCGCATCCGCCTGTTCCACGTCGCGCAGCGAGGGGACATGCACGGCGCCGGAGCCCAGAATATCGGCGATCAGGCGCAGCAAGCCGCCCTCGCGCGCGCTGACGCCGGGGTAAAAATTCTCCGCCCCCACCAGGGCGCGCAGGGCGAAATTGGCTTCCAGCGCGGCGCGGGGTGAGCCGATGCCGACGATCCGCCCCCCCGCGCGAAGCAGCGCGGCGAAATGCGCGACCGCGCCCTCGCGGCTCACCGCCGTTTGCCGGCCATCTGCCCCGCGCGCCAGCGGCGTGCGAATCCGGCCGGGCGCGTTGACGAAGCCGTAGCCAAAGCGGCCGCGATCGCACAGAAAATAGCCGTTCACCGCCCCGTTATAGCGATTGACGATGCGCCGCAGTTCGCCGGCGCGCTCATTCGCGGTGGTGTTGCAGCCAAGCCCGCAATGCACGCAGATCGAGGGGGCGCCGCGCATATCCCATTTGCGCGCATAGCGCGCCGAGAAGGGCTTGTCGGTGAACACCCCGGTCGGACAGACTTCAACCAGATTGCCGCTGAACTCACTCTCCAGCGTGCCATCGGCGTGGCGGCCGAAATAGACGTGATCATGGGCGGCGAACACGTCGAGGTCACGTCCGCCCGCATAATCGCGATAGAATCGCGTGCAGCGATAGCAGGCGATGCAGCGATTCATCTCATGCTTGATGAACGGCCCGAGATTCTGGTTGATATGCGTGCGCTTGGTGAAGCGGTAGCGCCGGTAGGCATGTCCGGTCATCATTGTCATGTCCTGGAGGTGGCACTCGCCGCCTTCCTCGCAGACCGGGCAATCATGCGGATGGTTGATCATCAACCACTCGATCACGCTGGCGCGGAATGCCACCGCTTCCGGGTCGGTGAGCGAAAAGCGTGCACCTTCGGCCAATGGCGTCATGCACGCCATCACCAGCCGCCCGGTCTTGTCCTCCTCGTTCGCATACTGCTTGACCGCGCATTGGCGGCAGGCGCCGACCGAGCCGAGGGATGGATGCCAACAAAAATAGGGGAGATCGAGCCCGGCGCCGAGGCAGGCCTGGAGCAGGTTCTCGTCCGGCTTTCCGCAATAGGCTTTGCCGTCGACCAGGAATGTCGTCATGCCCAGCTCTCCGCTTTATCGTGCCAGGGGCAATGTTTCTCGCTGATATGTTGCTCGAACTCCGCGTGGAAATGCTTGAGCGCGCTGGCCAGCGGTACCATCGCGCCTGGTGCCAGGTCGCAGAAGGTGCAATCCGAACCGAGGAAGGAAACGTGGCGGGCGAGTGTTTCGAGATCCTCGGGCTCGCCCTCGCCAGCCTCGATCGCCCCCAGAATTCGCTCAACCCAGGGCAGGCCGTCGCGGCAGGGCGTGCACCAGCCGCAGGATTCCTGGGCGAAGAAATGCTCAAGGTTGCGCAGCATGCCGATCGGGCAGCGGCGCTGATCGAGTACCATGATATTGCCGGTGCCGACCGAACTGCCCACTTTCTGCATCGCGGTGAAATCCATCGCGACATCGAAGTCGGCACGCATGACAAAGGCGGTGGAGCCGCCGCCTGGCAGCACCGCCCGGCACTCGTAACCCTCCTGCATCCCGCCCGCATGTTCCTCAAGAATTTCACTAAGTGTGGTGCCAAGCGGAAGCTCCCATAGCCCCGGCCGCTTCACGCGCCCGCTCATGCCATAGAGCTTGGTTCCGCCATCCGCCCCGCGGCTGAGGCCCAGAAACCAGTCGGCGCCGCGTTCGATGATGTGCGGAACGTTGCAGAGGGTTTCGACATTATTGACCACGCTCGGTTTGCCCCACAAGCCGCTCAACGCCGAGCGCGGCGGCCGGGAGCGGGGCAGGGGGCGTCGCCCCTCGAGTGCTGTGAGCAGGGCGCTTGATTCGCCGCAGATATAGCGCCCGCCGCTTGCATGCACATGGATGCTGAGCGCGAAGCCGGACCCCAGTATGTTGTGGCCGGCATAGCCGCGCTCTTGCGCCTCGGCGAGGGCGCGGGCCAGCCGCTCCAGTGCCAGCGTATATTCGGCGCGCACAAAGATATAGGCAATATCGGCGTGGATCGCGAAGGCGCTGATGATCACGGCCTCGATCATCTGATGCGGCGTGCGTTCGAGCAGAAACCGGTCCTTGAAGCTGCCGGGCTCCATCTCATCGGCGTTGACGATGAGATAGCGCTGGCGTGGCGCATCGGCGCCTTGCGGCACGGCTTCCCATTTGCGCCCGGTCGGAAAGCCCCCGCCGCCGCGGCCCCGCAGTTTTGCGCGCTTGACCTCGTCGATGATGGCGTCCGGCGTCATGGTGAGCGCCTTTCGCAACGCCTGATAACCGCCGGCGCGCTCATAGCCGGTCACGTCAAGCGGCATGCCGTCGGGCTGGATCCTGGCGGTGAGCGGTTTATCCATCATCGTCCTCACCGGTACTGATCCAGGATGGCATCCAGCCGCCCGGAATCGAGATCGCCGTACTGGTCCTCGTCCACCATCATCGCCGGCGCGTGGTCGCAATACCCAAGGCAGACGATCGGCAGCAGCGTGAAACGGCCATCGGCGGTTGTCTCGCCAGGATGGATCCCCAGGCGTTCGCAAAGCTGGGCGCGCGCGGCGGTTGCGCCCATCACCCAGCACGCGACGCTGTCGCACAGCAGGATGACATGGCGGCCGACCGGGCGGCGGAAAATCAGGTTGTAGAAGGTGGCGACACCATCAAGCTCGGCAGGTGTCATCTCCAGCAGCGTAGCGACCTCGGCAAGGTGCGGGTCGGAGACAAACCCAAAGCGCTTCTGCACGATTTTCAAGGCGTCGAGGCCCGCAGCACGCTTGTATTCGGCATGTGCCGCAACGGCTTCGATCTCCTGGCGCAGCGCGGCCTCCAGCGGCGCTTGCGGGTGGTTTTGGTCAGCGGTCGACATCGGCCATCACGAAATCGATGCTGCCGAGGATCGCGATCAGGTCAGCGACATAGGCGCCGCGGCTGATGAGCGGGATCATCTGCAAATGAGGGAAGGACGGCGTGCGAATACGGGTGCGGTAGGACACGCTGCCGCCATCGGCGGTGAGATAATAGCCGTTGATCCCCTTTGTCGCCTCGATACTGACCATCGCCTCCCCCGGCGGCAGCACCGGCCCCCAGCTCACATTGAGAAAATGGGTGATCAGGGTTTCGATGTCGTGCATCGTCCGGTCCCTGAGCGGCGGCGTCGCGAGTTTATGCGCCGACCGGCAAGGACCGGGCGGCATGTTTTCCAGGCATTGGCGGATGATGCGCAGGCTTTGGCGCATCTCCTCGATATGGATGACCACGCGGTCGTAGCAGTCGCCATTGCTGCAGGTGGGGATCTCGAAATCGAGCTGGTCATATCCGGAATAGGGGCGCTGCTTGCGATAATCCCATTCCAGCCCGCAGGCGCGCAGGCCAGGGCCGGTGACCCCCCAGTCGAACGCCTCCTCCAGTGTATAGGCCCCGACGCCGACCGTGCGCGCCTTGAAGATGCGGTTGCGCATGACGAGCTTATGGTATTCGTCGAGGCGCTTGGGCTGGTAGTCGAGATAGTCACGGATCATCTTGTCCCAACCTTGGGGCAGGTCGGCCGCTACGCCGCCGATCCGGAACCATGCCGGATGCATGCGGAAACCGCAGATCGCCTCGATGATCTGAAAAACCCGCTCGCGGTCGGAGAACATGTAGAACACCGGCGAGAGCTGGCCGACATCCTGAGACATGGTTCCGTAGAAGACGAGATGGCTCGCCATCCGGAACAGTTCGGCGAGCATGATCCGGATCATCTGCGCACGCGGCGGCACGTCGATGCCGGCCAGCTTCTCCACCGCCATCACATAGGGGAAGTTGTTCATGACCCCGCCGAGATAATCGATGCGGTCGGTGTAGGGGATGTAGCTGTGCCAGGTCTGGCGTTCGCCCATCTTCTCGGCGGCGCGATGATGAAAGCCGATCTCGGGCACCGCATCAACGATCTCCTCGCCCTCAAGCTGCAGGATGATGCGGAACACGCCATGCACGCTGGGGTGGTTGGGGCCGAGATTGAGAAACATGAAATCGGCGGTCTCGCTGTGCCGCTTCATGCCCCATTCCTCGGGGCGGAAGCGCAAGGCCTCCTGCTCGGCGATCTCGCGCTCCTCGGTGAGCACGTAGGGATCCATCTCCGTCGCCCGCGCGACATGGTCCTTGCGGAGCGGGTGGCCGGTCCAGGTCGGCGGCGTCAGGATGCGACGCAAATGCGGATGCCCGGCAAAGATGACGCCGAACAGATCCCACACCTCGCGTTCGTACCAGTTCGCGTTGGGCCAGATATCGGCGGCTGTCGGCAGTTCAAGCGAAGCTTCCGTGAGCGCGACCTTGATGCGGATATCCTCGTTTCGATCAAAGGAGATGAGGTGGTAGACCACCGTGAAATCCGACGGCGGCAGCCCCTGGCGGTGGACGCGCAGCCGCTCATCGACCGCAGTCAGGTCGTAGAGGACACGGAAAGGCCGCGCCGCGCCGCGCCGCAGATGTGCGAGCACGTCGTGCACCGCCTCCCGACCGACCCAAAAGGTCGGAATCTGGTCGCTGGCCGTCTGCGTGGTGATCGCGATCGGTCCGAATCTTTGGTGCAGGTCGCGCAGAATCCCCTGTTCGGCGCTCGTGTGGGGGATGCTGTCGGCGTCCGTCGGCATCCCGGGCGCCTCTACACGTGGTCCGGCGAGGGAAGATCAGTCGCGGCCCGGCGCTCTTCGCGCTTGAGGTCGCGGAAACTCGGTCGGTCGAGCTTCTCGACGCCTTGCGGCCCGACCACCCAGCTCAGCGGCCGGCGGTCCGTGCCGATCGAGCGTTGCAGCAGCATAAGCCCTTCCAGCAGCGCATCCGGGCGCGGTGGGCAGCCTGGAACATAGACGTCCACAGGCAGGAAACTGTCAGCGCCCTGGACCACGGCATAGATATCGTACATCCCGCCCGAATTGGCGCAGGCGCCCATTGAAATCACCCAGCGCGGCTCCAGCATCTGGTCGTAGAGCCATTTGATCACCGGCGCCATTTTCACGAACACCGTGCCGGAAATGACAATCAGGTCGGCCTCGCGCGGGGTGGCGCGCAGCACCTCGGAGCCGAAGCGCGCGATGTCGAACTTGCTGGTAAAGGCGGTCGCCATCTCGACATAGCAGCAGGAAAGCCCAAAGTTGAACGGCCAGACCGAGTGTTTCTGGCCCCAGGCGACCATGTCCTCAAGCTTGGTCAGAGCCAGGTTGCGGCGCACCGCATCGGTGAACGTGGCGCCCTCGGGGTGGGGGGCAGCGTCTTTGCCGCTGGCGGGGGAGGCGCGCAGATAGGGGGCGGTGGTCGAGACTAGGCGTCCGGATGGGGCTTTGGTGATCGAGAAGCGCATGGCCTCAACCTGACCTTTGCTTGCGCAGCGGCCGGGGCTTTGGCCCCCAGTCGAGCGCGCCGGCGCGCCAGAGATAAACCAATGCCGCGAGCAGGGTCACAATGAAAACCAGCATCACAACATAGCCGCTCCATCCCGCCGCCCGCACGGCGGTGGCCCAGGCATAGAGGAAGGCCGCTTCAAGATCGAAGATCACGAAGAACATCGCGACCAGGTAGAACTGGACCGGGAGGCGGAACCGCGCGTAACCGACCGGAACGATCCCGGACTCGAACGGTTGGAGCGTTGCTTGCTTGAGGTGACGCTGACCGAGAAAATAGGACACACCGATCATCCCCGCGACCAAACCGATCACGGCAACGGCATAGACCAACAATACCCAATATTGGGCCGTATCCTCCATGGTCCGTGTCTGCCTCTCTGTCCCCTGTCTATTTTGACAGGTTGTTTTGGGAACCGACGAGCGCGGCCGCAGCCGCAAGACGACAAAACCTTCGTTACGTCACGACCCTATCGCGTACACGCCTGGCAAGCAAGCCCGCCATGGTGGCGGTGCCCGCCAGACGCGCCGGGGCTGTGGAAAACAATCAAGAAAATCTGCGCGACTTCGCGCGCCGTTACACCATCGAGCCGGTGTGGATGGATTGACGCTGCGTACGCCGTCGACATGGCGGCTGTTCTTGCGATGCAGCGCAAGCTGGCGCGCCAGACCCGGTTATGAAAAAGGCGCCTTTCGGCGCCTTTCTCTTTATGGGCCACAGTCAGGCCTTCATGCGCCGTAGCCGACGACACCTTTGATCTCAAGAAAATCATCAAGCCCCCAATGTGACCATTCGCGCCCATTGCCGGACTGCTTGAAGCCGCCGAACGGCGCGCTCATGTTCGTCGGCGGCGCGTTGATATAGACCGTGCCGGCGCGCATGCGGCTGGCGACCCGCCTTGCCGTCTCGCGGTCCTCGGACTGGATATAGGCAGCCAGGCCATAGACGGTGTTGTTGGCCTCGGCGATCGCCTCCTCCTCTGAATCATAGGGCATGATGGAGAGGACAGGCCCGAAGATCTCTTCCTGGGCAATGCGCATCCCGGGGGTCACATTCGCGAAGACGGTCGGCCGCACATAATAGCCGCGGGTCAGCCCGTCCGGCAGGCCGGGCCCGCCCGCCACCAGCTCGGCACCTTCGTCAATGCCGGCCTGGATAAGAGCCTGGATCTTGTCGAACTGCACTTTGCTGACCACGGGGCCAAGGTTGGAGTTCTCGCTGCGCGGGTCGCCCACGGTGAAATTGCCGGCGGCGGCGCGGGCGAGTTCAACCACTTCCGCGTGGCGTTCGCGCGGCACCAGCATGCGCGAAGGGGCATTGCAGCTCTGGCCGCTATTGCTGAACATGTTGGCCACGCCTTCCGGCACGCGGCGGGCGAAATCAGCCTCGGGCAGCAGAATATTGGGGGATTTGCCGCCCAGCTCCTGGTGCACGCGCTTGACGGTGTCAGCCGCGGCCTTGGCCACCAGAATGCCCGCGCGGGTGGAGCCGGTGAAGGACATCATATCCACCTCAGGATGTGCTGAAAGTGCCGCGCCGACGCTGCCGCCTTCGCCATTCACGAGGTTGAACACGCCTTTCGGCACGCCGGCCGCGTGCATCACCTCGGCAAAGATGATGCCGGTGATGGGGGCGATCTCGCTGGGCTTCAGCACCATGGTGCAGCCTGCGGCCAGGGCAGGGCCCACTTTGCAGGTGATCTGGTTCAGCGGCCAGTTCCAGGGCGTGATCATGCCAACAACGCCGATCGGCTCCTTCACGATCTGCATGTCATTCTCCATCCAGGAGAATTTGTATTCTTTCATCACGCGGATGATTTCGCGCAGATGCGCCTGGCCGATCCCGGCCTGGGCGGAGCGGGCGAAGCTGAGCGGCGCGCCCATCTCCCGGCTGCAAGCCTGGGCGATATCCTCATAGCGGCGGTCATATTCGGCGAGGATCGCCTCCAGAAGTTCCAGCCGCTCGGCCGGCGTGGTGCGCGAGAAGCTGTTGAAAGCCGCGCGGGCCGCCGTGACGGCACGCTCGATATCTTGCGCGCAACCGCCCGAGATCTGGGTGAAGGCTTCCTCGGTCGAGGGGTCGATGACATCGATTACATTGGGGGTAACAGGGTCGACCCAGGCGCCGTCAATATAAAATTTCAAATGATTGCTCATAAGACGTCTCCGCAAATAAGGTTGCAGTTGAATAAATGATCGCATCACGCGAGGGGGGACCGACGATCCGGGAGCGTGGTCAGTCGCTCATGGTCAAGATGGATGAGGCTCCCAAAGCTGGCGTTCGGCCGCTGATTTGTGCTGCGACCAGCGGTCGGTCAAGCGTGCTGAGCTGCTTGCCTTAAAGTTGTTCTCCCCCAGGGCTTGGTTTTTGGCTGATTTCCTGGCCTTGGTCAGGAGAAGCCGGTGAGCGCCCTGCCGCGGGTGCCGGGCAGCGTGAAGCTCGCCAGTGCCGGTTGCAATGCCCAGGCGTAATGCGCTGTCCGATCGCTTCAGCGCGCGCCTTGAGCGGGAATAAGACGCATTCGTGTTTGAGCGGTTTGTCAGCCTGCTTTCCGCGGCTGCCAAGGGAGCGCGGCAAACAGGCATAAGCCGCTTCGCAACAGGGTGTGGCCGGATGACAGGGCGGCCCGCGATTGGGCGGCGCAGAGTCAGGACTTGCAACATGCGGTGGCAAGGCACATTTGCTCGTCAGCTTGCATCCGAGAGTGAAACGCCATGCCCGAAAAGCTTCATTTCGAAACCTATGATGCGCCGGCTGGCGGCTGGGGCGCCGCGAAGGCGACCGCCAAGGCCCTGCTGGAGCAAAGCGTGGTGGTAAAAGGCAGCCAGGCGCTACTGAAGATGAACCATCAGGACGGTTTCAAATGCCCAAGCTGCGCCTGGCCCAACCCGGAGCGCGAGAAGACGCTCGAATTCTGCGAGAACGGCGTCAAGGCGCTGGCGGTGGAGGCGACCCGCAAGCGCGCCACGCGGGAGCTCTTCGCCCGCTACAGCGTGACCGAGCTGATGACACAGAGCGATTACTGGCTGGAAGAGCAGGGCCGCCTGACCGAGCCGATGCGCTATGACGCAGCCACGGACCATTACGTGCCGGTCTCCTGGGACGATGCCTACAAGCTCATCGCCGCCGAGCTGAATGCGCTCTCAAGCCCCGATGAGGCGGAATTCTACACCTCCGGCCGTACCTCCAACGAGGCCGCCTTCCTCTACGCGGTGTTCGTCCGCGAATTCGGCACCAACAACTTTCCCGACTGCTCCAATATGTGCCACGAGCCGACGAGCCGCGGCCTGCCCATGTCCATCGGCATCGGCAAGGGCACCGTGGTGATCGGCGATTTCGCCAAGGCCGAGGCGATCTTCATCATTGGTCAGAATTCCGGCACCAACAGCCCGCGCATGATGACCGAGCTGGTGCATGCCCGTAAGCGCAACGTGCCCATCGTGGCCATCAACCCGATGCCCGAGCGCGCCTTGATCCGCTTCACCGAGCCGCAGGACATCGTGGAGATGGCGACCTTCCAATCCACGCCCATCTCCAGCGAATTCGTGCATGTCAAGATCGGCGGCGATGCCGCCTTGCTCAAAGGCATCATGAAGGCGCTGTTCGAGCGCCATGAAGCCGGTGAGAACGTGCTCGATGAGGCGTTCATCCGTGAGCATACGAATGGCTTCGCGGCGCTGAAGGCCGATATCGAGGCGACGCGATGGGACGACATCATCCGCGTTTCCGGCATTACGCAAGAGCAGATTCGCCGTTGCGCCAATATCTATGCCGCGTCCAACGCCACCATCATTTGCTTTGGCATGGGCATCACGCAGCACCAGCAGGGGGCGCGCGTCATCCAGCAGATCGCGAATCTGCTGATGCTGCGCGGCAATTTCGGCAAGCCGGGGGCGGGCATCTGCCCGGTGCGCGGGCATTCCAACGTGCAGGGCGACCGCACGGTCGGCATTGATGAGAAGCCGACGGCGGCCTATCTCGACCAGCTTGAAAAAACCTTCGGCTTCAAGCCGCCACGCGAACATGGCCACCATGTGGTGGATGCCCTGAAGGCGATGATCAAAGGCACGGCGAAAGTCTTCATCGGCATGGGGGGCAATTTCATCCATGCCATCCCGGATACGCAGGCGGCTTATGAGGCGATGAGCCGCCTGAACCTTACCGTCGGCATCACCACCAAGCTCAATCGCGGCCATCTGGTGCATGGCAAGCAGGCGCTTATCCTGCCGGTGATCGCCCGCTCCGAGATTGACCGGCAGGCCACGGGTCCGCAATTCGTCACCATTGAGGATGCGATGTCCAACGTCACGCCCTCGAAAGGCGTGCTGGAACCGGCGAGCCCGGATCTGCGTTCGGAAATTGAGATCGTCTGCCGCATGGCCCTCGCCACGCTGCCCAACAGCGTCGTGCCGTGGGAGAGCTATATCGGCAATTACAACCTGATCCGCGACCGCATCGCCGATGTCTATCCGGCTTTGTTCCATGACTTCAACGCGCGCATCAAGGCGCCGGGCGGCTTTCACCTCACCATTCCGCCGCGTGAGCGCAAATGGAATACCCCGAGCGGCCGCGCGAATTTTCTGCTCTTCGATGGGCTGGATGTGGACAAACCGATCGGCGGCGCGGACATGTTCCGGCTCTCCACCGTGCGTTCGCACGACCAATTCAATACCACGATCTATTCCAATTCAGACCGCTATCGCGGCGTTTATGACGGCCGCATGGTGCTGTTCATGAATGAGGAGGATATGCGCGAGAAGAACATCGCCCCGCGCGCCATCGTGGCGCTGGAGACGATCGCCGATGACGGTGTCTTCCGCCGGATGGAGGGGCTGACGGTTTATCCCTACCAGATGCCGCGCGGCAGCCTAGCGGGCTATTACCCTGAGCTGAACCCGCTTCTGCCGCTCGGCCATCACGACGAGATTTCCGGCACCCCGGCGGCGAAATCCATTCCCGTCAGGATCATGGCCTGAGGCTCACTCCGTCACCGCGCCGGTGAACAGCATCTGCGCATCCGGCCGGGCGATGGCCAGTACCGTCAGCCCGGCCTGTTCCGCCACACGCAAAGCCAGCCCCGTGGGGGCCGAAATGGCGACGATGGTGCGGATGCCCGCGATGATGGATTTTTGAACCATCTCATAAGAGCAGCGCGAGGTGAGCAGGCAGAACCCTTCCGAGAGGTTTTGTCCGCCGCGCAACCCGGCGCCGATCAGCTTGTCCAGCGCGTTATGCCGGCCGACATCCTCGCGGATCAGCCTGATCTCGCCCTCCGGCCCGCACCAGGCGGCGCCATGCACCATATGCACAGTCTTGTTCAGCGTTTGATGCCCGGAAAGCTGCGCCAGCGCCCGCCTGATGGCCGCCAGCGAGGCCGGCGGGCCGGGCGGCAGAGCGGGCAGGGGGCGCAGCAGCTGCGCCGCATCCTCTATGCCGCACACACCGCAGCCCGTGCGCCCCACCACCATCCGCCGCGAGGCCTGCATCAGCAGGTGAAACGGCGCGGCCGGAATGCGCAGATCCGCCGTGATGAAGCCGGGGCCGGTCTCCAGCGTGATGGATTTGATCTCCTCGGCCCGCCCGACAATGCCTTCCGTGACCGAGAAGCCGGTGCAGAAATCCTCGATATCCCGGGCTGTCGCCATCATCACGGCATATTGCATCGTGTTGTAGGTCAGGCTGACCGGCGTTTCCTCCGCCAGCGCCATATTCCGGGCCTCAGGCGCCGCGCCATTGGCCAAGCGAGTGGCTGGCCAGTTCAGCGAGGGGGGAGGGGCGATGTCCTGCATGCCGTCAACCTAGGCGGCGGATGGCAAAGCGCAATACGCTCCGCTTTTCTCGCCGGTCTGGCGCGCGTTCCCGCACAGATTTGCGCCGTATCAAAGCGCCGCGCGGCGTGCCTATATATGAAAGGAAGGCAATGTCAGGAGCGGAAGATGATCCGAGTGTCTTTGGGCGTAATTTTGGCGATGGGGCTTGGCGGCGCTGCACTGGCGCAGAGCACGGCCTCCGGCTCGGCGGAGGTGACTGACAATCCCAATAGTTCGGTTGTGCAGCCTGGCATCGCCAGGCCACCTTCGGGGCACAGGACTCAAAAGCCGGCCAAACAGCGCCCCGGCATCAGCCCGATATTGCCCAATGACCCGACCTTGCCACAGGTGGCTTTGCATCCCACGGCGACCATTGGCTCGCCCGTGCCCATCGCTGGGCCGGGCGGCACCACCCAATCCCCGACCGGCCAATAAAAAAGGGCGCATGGCCTGAAACCATGCGCCCAATTACGTGCACCCTTGCGGGTGTGGTCAAGATTCAACCCGTCTCCAAAAGCGGCTGCTGCGGCCCATCGGGGAGTGTTGCGATCTCGTCGGTCCGGCAGATACATTCGACATATTTTCCGTGATGCTCACGGAACACCCAGCCATCTTCAACAAAGAATTTTTCCTGCGCGTGACTGCCAGCGCGTACAAAATTGCCCTTCATCGCGACAATCCGGGAATCACAGTTGAGTGTTTGAATTTGACGCATTTTTCCACCCTTGCTCTCGGACCGGCGAAGAATAGCGGCATTCGGCGCCGCAATTCAAATCTTAAAACATAATCTTGCCAAATTTTATCCTGTGGCGCCGGTTTGTGTTTAATTCGGCGCCATCCCGTAGAATTTTTCGCTGTTGCGGAAAATTTTAAAAGCCCCCCGTGCACGTTTTCGTGACATCAAAGCGTTAGTGGGAAGAAGCGAGGTTTGCGTTGAAGAAAAGTCTGTAACGCGCAATCAGCATGACCGCCCGCGGCGCGCGCCGGGATCGATTATCTGCTAAGCCGTGCCGCGCGCCATGATCCGCGTGCCAGATTGCAATGGGATATTAAACATGCCTGATTTTGTCTTCGCGCCGGCGCCGCCTGTCACCGTGGCGGTCACGGATGGCCGCCAGTTCCCTGTGCGCCGGGTGTTCTGCGTTGGCCGCAACTACGCGGCCCATGCGCGCGAGATGGGCAACGACCCGAATCGCGAGCCGCCTTTCTTCTTCGCCAAACCGGCTGACGCGCTGGTGCCGGGCGGGCAGGACACGCCCTATCCCAGCGAGACGAAGAACCTGCATCATGAAATCGAGCTGGTGGTGGCGATCGGCACCGGCGGCCAGTCGATCAACGTGTCACAGGCGCTGTCGCACGTGTTCGGCTATGCGGTCGGCATCGACCTCACCCGGCGCGATCTGCAGGACGAAGCCAAAAACCTGCGCCGGCCCTGGGATTTGAGCAAAGGCTTCGACGCGTCCGCCCCCATTGGCAGCATCGCGCCCGCGAGCGCCATTGGCCACCCCGCCACGGGGCGCATCGCGCTCAGCGTGAACGGGAAGACCCGGCAGGAAGGCGATCTCGCCGACCAGATCTGGGCGGTGCCGGATATCATCGCCACACTCTCGCGCTTTGTCGCCCTGGAGCCGGGGGACCTGATCTTCACAGGCACGCCGGAAGGTGTGGGTGCCATCGTCGAGGGTGATGTTCTGGAAGGCGAAATCGCCGGCGTCGGCAGGCTCCGCACCAAGATCGTCTGACTTAACCTTTCACAGGGTAGGTGAAGCTGAAGGTCTCGGTGAACGGTTGCCACCAGGCAGGGATGCCGGTCGCGGCGTCGGTATGGCGGTAATATCCGTTCACCGACGGGGGCTGAAACGTGTAGATCACCTTATATTTGCCCGGGCCGTCCATCGCCAGACTATCGGCGTAATGCGGGCCGTCATTGGCGCTCATCGGCAGCAGCTTGCCCTTGGCCGTCCAGTCCGTCCCCTCCTTGCTTAGCACGTAGCTGATCGTGACATAGGGAATCCAGGACTGGTCGGCATAGCCCCAGCGGTTATTGGCGGTGGCGTGCAGGTCCACCTCCAGGTGAATCACGTCTCCGCCCATCGGCATATGCGGCGGCATCGGATCCATCTCGACTCCCAGCAGGTAGCTGGTGACGATTTCCATATCGTCCTGATCATCCGGGCCGCCAATATAATATTCCTTGGCATGGGCAATTGACGCCGTGGCGGCCAGGAGGGTGGTGAGCAGGATTTTACGCATTTGAAGGCTCCTGTTTGGATATGGTTTGCGGGCGCCCAGCCCATTTTGACAGCGCGATGAGCAAGATCAGTGTGGCAAGCCAGGCCGCGAGTTGGACACCCATCGGCCGGTCGGAATAACCGATCAGCGCCTGCAGCGCCCGGCCGGGAATTGAGCCGGTGGTGAGCAGCCAGGACGTATCCCAGATTTGGTAGCCGAAGGCTGGAATGAGGTCGTCATTGGCCAGCAACGCGGCTGCCTGCCCGGCCATGCCGGCGGCGAGCAGCGCGATCAATGCGTTGGTCACCGTGAACAAGCGGTGCACCGGGATGATCACCAGGCCGCGATACAGCAACCACGACACCGCGCTCGCCAGGATCAGGCCCAGTACGCCACCGGCGGCGAGCGACACCGCGCCGATGTTCGAACCGGCGGCGATGCCAAACAGGAACAGCACGACCTCGGATCCCTCGCGCACCACCGCGACCGCGACCACCACGGCCAGCGCGGCGAGCGA
>DATJXU010000026.1:0-4190 GCA_035499915.1 Acidocella sp. | reverse complement strand
CCAGATGGGCGGCGGCAGCGGTGCGGCTCCAGGTGGCGCGTCGGGGGCAGCACCGCAGAGCCTCGCCGCGCCGGCGCAGAGCAGCGCTCCTGCGGCGCCGCCGGCCGCGCCGGCCGCTTCTGCCCCCGCCGACTCGCATGCCGCGCTCAAGGCGGCCTTAGCCGCGTACGCCAAGCACGATTACGCCACGGCGCAATCCCTGGCCCAAGGCATCGTGACGAAGAACAAGCAGGCGCCGGAGGCCTACCGGGCGCAGTATCTGGTGGCGCAGTCGCTGACCGCGCAGGGCAAGGCGCAGGATGCCGCCATAGCGTATAACAATACCTACAGCATGAACCGCAGCGGCAGCTACGCGCCGCAATCGCTGCTCGGGCTGGCCAGCTCGCTTAGCGCCATTGGCCAGAACGACGCTGCCTGCGATACTATCTCCTCCCTCAACAGCCAATTCCCCACCCCGCCCGAGGGCATGCAGCCGCGCATCGATGCGGTGAGTAAAAAGGCCCATTGTCAGTAAGCCAAGTATTTACTGAGGCGTTGGCGCGGCTGGGACCGTTCGGGGCTAAACCTCATTTGGCCGTCGCCGCTTCCGGTGGGGCGGACAGTACCGCCCTGGCGCTCTTGGCCCATGAATTCTGCACCGCCCAGGGGGGGCAGGTGCTGGCGCTGATCGTCGATCACGGTCTGAGGCCCGAATCGGGCGCCGAGGCCGTGCTCACGGCGCAGCGGCTAGCCGCGCGGGGCATCGGCACCCAGATTCTCACTCTTTCCGGTCTGCCGCGCGGCGCAAGGTTGCAGCAGGCGGCCCGCGCCGCCCGGTACGAGGCCCTGGCGCAGGCGGCGTTCGCGGCGGGATATCTTCATCTGCTGCTCGGCCACCATGCGGCGGATCAGGCGGAGACCGTGGCGATGCGCGCGGCGCGTGGCTCCGGCGGGTTGGAAGGCATGGCGGCCTGGAGCGCGCGGGACAAAGTTTTGCTGCTGCGTCCGCTGCTGGGCGTGCAGCCCGAGGCGTTGCGGGACTATCTGCGAGGGCTGGGGATGGACTGGGTGGAAGACCCATCCAACCAGGCGGAGAAATTCGAGCGTGTGCGAATCCGGAAAGCCGGGCAGGGGCTTCCCCCCTGCGGTGCGGCGGAACGTGCGGCGCGGGAAGTCGAGGATGCGGCCTTCCTCGGCAGGCATGTGCAAATCCGCCCCGAAGGCTTCGCTTTGCTCGATGCCGGCTCGGCCCCGCCAAGCGCGCTTGGCGCGCTGATCCGCAGCCTGGGCGGTACGATGTACCCGCCGCGCCAGGAAAAGCTGGCGGCGCTGGCGGCCAGACTCCGCCCGGCGACGCTGGGTGGCGTGCGAATCGCCCCGGCCGGGCGCCTCGGCCCCGGCTGGCTTCTGGCGCGCGAGCCTGCCGCCTGTGCGCCGCCTGTACCCGCCACCCAAGGCGCGCGCTGGGATTCGCGCTTCACCCTGCTGGCCGCGCCCGGGCCTGGATATAGCTTCGGCCCGTTGGGTGTGGACGCCGGAAAATTCCGGAGATATAACGAACTGCCGGCCGCGGTGCTGCGAGCCATGCCGGCGCTGCGGTGCCCGGCCGGTAACATTCAGTTTCCCGTTCCAGTCTGGTTTTCGCCACAAGTGCCGGTTACAGCGCACCCGTTTGTCGCTTATGGCCAATTTATTTGTGCAGATGTGGGAAATCTGTGCAGAATACCCATCTAGTGGCCGTGGGAACTTCCCTGTGGGCCGTGTGGCGGCAGACGATTGAAAGAATTGGACTAGTCTTAGATGAATAATCTGGGTCGAAATATTGCGCTTTGGGTGGTTGTCGCCCTGATCCTGGTGGTGCTGTTCAACGTGCTCCAGCCCTCCAGCCAGCAGGGGAATACCTCGCAGATCGCCTATTCCAGCTTCCTGGACGAGGTGAATAACGGCCGGGTGGCCAAGGTCACCATCACCGGGCAGGATATCACCGGCACGACCAAGGACGGCAACAGCTTCGCGACCTACGCGCCGGAAGACCCGAATATGGTGTCCAAGCTGGTCTCCTCCGGCGTGAGCGTTGCCGCCAAGCCCGAAGATTCAGGCAACCCCTATGTGCGCATGCTGATCTCCTGGCTGCCGATCCTGGTGATGATCGGCGCGTGGATTTTCTTCATGCGCCAGATGCAGGGCGGCGGCGGCCGGGCCATGGGCTTCGGCAAGTCCCGCGCGCGGCTGCTCACCGAGAAGCAGGGGCGCGTGACCTTTGAGGATGTCGCCGGTATCGACGAAGCCAAGGGCGAGTTGCAGGAGATCGTCGAATTCCTGCGCGACCCGCAGAAATTCCAGCGCCTGGGCGGCAAGATCCCCAAGGGCTGCCTGCTCGTCGGCCCGCCCGGCACGGGTAAGACGCTGCTGGCCCGGGCCATCGCGGGTGAGGCCAATGTGCCGTTCTTCACTATTTCCGGTTCGGACTTCGTCGAGATGTTTGTGGGCGTCGGTGCGTCCCGCGTGCGCGACATGTTCGAGCAGGGCAAGAAGAACGCGCCCTGCATCATCTTCATCGACGAGATCGACGCCGTGGGCCGCCATCGCGGTGCCGGCCTCGGTGGCGGTAACGATGAACGCGAGCAGACACTGAACCAGATGCTGGTCGAGATGGACGGGTTCGAGTCCAATGAGGGTGTGATCCTGATCGCCGCGACCAACCGGCCGGACGTGCTGGACCCGGCGCTGCTGCGCCCCGGCCGGTTCGACCGCCAGGTGGTGGTGCCGAACCCGGATGTCGTCGGCCGCGAAAAAATCCTGCGCGTGCATATGCGCAAGGTGCCGCTGGCCTCCGATGTTGACCCGAAGGTGATCGCCCGCGGCACGCCGGGCTTCTCCGGTGCGGACCTCGCCAATCTGGTGAACGAGGCCGCGCTGCTCGCCGCGCGTATCGGTAAGCGCGTGGTCGCCATGGCGGAGTTCGAGCACGCCAAGGACAAAGTGATGATGGGCGCCGAACGCCGCTCGCTGGTGATGTCCGACGACGAGAAGCGCATGACCGCGTATCACGAGGGAGGGCACGCGATCTGCTCCATCACCCTGCCGGAATGCGACCCGGTGCACAAAGCCACCATTATCCCGCGCGGCCGGGCGCTGGGCATGGTCATGTCCCTGCCCGAGGGTGACCGCTACTCCGTGAGCAAGGCCAAGCTGCTGCAACAGCTGATCATGGCCATGGGCGGGCGTGCGGCGGAGGAGCTGATCTTCGGGCCGGACAAGGTCTCGAACGGCGCCTCGGGCGACATTAAGATGGCGACCGACACGGCCCGGCGCATGATCACTGAGTGGGGCATGTCCGAGAAGCTCGGCATGGTTTCCTACGGCGATAATGGGCAGGAGGTGTTCCTGGGTCATTCCGTGACGCAGAACAAGAACGTCTCCGAGGCGACGGCGCGCGAGATCGACAACGAGGTTCGCGCTTTCATCGACCACGCCTATTCCGAGGCGAAACGCATCCTCACCGAGCGCCGGAACGACCTGGAAGCCCTGGCCAAGGGGCTGTTGGAATACGAGACCCTCTCGGGCGATGAAATCAAGCAAGTGCTGAACGGCGAGAAGATCATCCGCAAGGTCGTCGACGAGCCGATGCAGGATAGCCGCCGGGCTTCCGTGCCCACCGCCACGTCCAAGCCGGAACTGCCGGGCGGGCTGGGGCCGGTACCGGCGTAGGGTTCTCCGGGCGACTACCCAAGGGGGCTGAGCCTCCTTGGGCTTGGCAGAAACGGCCCGACTATTCGGGGAACTTCACCGCCCGAACCTCCCCGGCGTACTGGGCCAGGGCGGTTTGCACGAGGTCAGCGCCGTCCAGGTAGCGTTTGGCGAAACCGGGGACTTTGTCCGGGTTCAGGCCCAGCACGTCGTGCAGCACCAGCACCTGGGCATCGGTGCCGTTGCCGGCCCCGATGCCGATGGTGGGAATCGGCACGCGCTTTGTGATCTCGGTGGCAAGCTCGGCCGGAATGGCTTCAATCAGCACCATGCGCGCCCCGGCCTCGGCCAAGGCGAGTGCGTCCTCGATCAGCCGGGCAGCGGCATCGGCCGTCTTGCCTTGTTTCTTGAAGCCGCCGAGCTGGCGCACATGCTGCGGGGTGAGGCCAATATGCGCGCAGACGGGGATGGCGCGCCGGGAGAGAAAGGCCACGGTCTCCGCCATCGGCGCCCCGCCTTCC
>DATJXU010000025.1:0-2281 GCA_035499915.1 Acidocella sp. | reverse complement strand
GGCGGAGATCGGCCCGCATGCGGCGGGGTTGGCAGCGGATGTGTCCACGCCCGAGGGCTGTGCCGCGATGGCCGAGGCGGCGGTGCAAAAATTCGGCGGCATCGATATTCTCTGCGCCAATGCCGGCATCTTTCCCGCGGCAAAGCTGTCCGAGATGACCCCGGCCGAGTTCGACCATGTCATCAACACCAACCTGCGCAGCGCCTTCCTCTCCGTCTCCGCTGTGCTGCCCGCCATGACCAAGGCGGGGAGCGGGCGGATCATCCTTACGTCCTCCATCACCGGGCCTATCACGGGCTATCCTGGCTGGGCGCATTACGGCGCATCCAAGGCCGGGCAACTGGGCTTTATGCGCACAGCCGCCATTGAGCTGGCGCCGCGCAACATCACCGTGAACGCGGTGCTGCCGGGCAATATCCTCACCGAGGGGCTGGAGGGCAACGGGCCGGACTATATCGCGGCGATGGAAGCCTCGATCCCGCTGAAGCGCCTGGGCACGCCCGAGGATATCGCCAATGCCGCGCTGTTCCTGGCCTCCGAGGAAGCCGCCTACATCACCGGCCAGACCATCACCGTGGATGGAGGGCAGATCCTGCCCGAATCACTCGGCGCGCTGGAGGCGATGGGCTAACCGCGCGGACCCAGCGGGCGCCAGAAGACCATGGCCATGGCGAAGGCCGCGAGCTGCATGGCGGCGGTGATCGCGGCGCAGCCCGGCCAGCCGCTGGCATGCCAGGCGCCCGCGGGCAGCGTGCCGCCGGCGCTGCCGCCGACATAGTAGCAGGTGACGTACAGCCCCACGGCGGTGGATTTGGCGGCGCGGGCCGCGAGGCTGGTGTAGCCGGTGGCGAGTGCCTGCTCGGTAAACAGCCCGGAGCAGATGAGCAGCAGCCCGAGCCCGATGATCCAGAGCGGCTGGGCCAGTGTCAGCGCCAAGCCGGAGAAGACCAGCGCGAGCGCGCCCGCCATCACTGTGCGGTGGCCGTGCTTGGCGGCCAGCCGTCCGGCAACCGGGCTGATGGCCACGCCGCCGAGATACACGACGAAAATGCTCCCCAAAGCCGCCGGGCCGAGATTGTAGGGGGCTTCGGCCAGACGGAAATTGATGAAAGTGAACACCGTCACCAGGCTGAACAGCATGCCGAACCCGACGGCATAGGTGGCGAGCAAACGCGGATTGCTGAGATGGTCGGGGAAGGAGCGCAGCGCCCCGGCAATGCCGCGGACGGGCTTGAAGTTGCGCTCCTTGGGCAACAGCGCGCACACCACCAGCGCCATCACCAAGGTAAGCAACCCGATGCAGAGGAAGGCGGCGCGCCAGCCGAAAACCTCGGTCGCCAGTCCGGCGATGAACCGCCCCGAAAACCCGCCGAGAATGGTGCCTGCCGTGTATATGCCGGCGAGGCGCATGGTCGCATGTCCGGCCAGCTCGTCGCCGATATAGGCGATGGTGACGATGAAGATGAACGGCAGCAGCAGCCCCTGCGCGAAGCGGCAGGCGATGAGCATGGGCAGGCTCACCGAAGCGCCAGCCAGCAGCGTGGGGATGACCAGGAGCAGCGCCGCCCCGGCGATGAAGCGCTTGCGGCCGAAGCGGTCGGAAATGGCGCCGATGAGCGGCGCCATGGCGGCGGTGGCGGCGAGCGGCGCGGTGACGGTAAGGCCCGTCTGCGCCGGGGGCGCGTGCAGCGCGGCACCCAGCACCGGCAGCAGCGCCTGGGTGCACCACATATTGGTGAAGGTGAGGAAGCCGGCGGCGGCGGCCGCGATGGTGATCTGCTTAGAACCGCCGCTCAAAAACCGTGATGACATCGCCAGGTTGCGCCAGTGCAAAAAGTGGGGCGCGATACTGGGGAGGAGTGCTGCCCGTATTACGCGTCACCCCGACATAACTTTGGCATGCCCGGTACGTGAACCCTCCGGCGATTGAAATCGCGGTCAGGGCTGTCATTCCTGGCCGGAATGGATACTGGCCAGGGGTGTTCACCTCGCCCAGTATGTAGAAGGGCCGGTAGGTGGAAACCTCTACCGCCACACTCGGGTGCAGAATCAGCCCGCCGCTTTGCAGCGCGGCGGTGATAGCGGCCGACAGCTCGTCCGTGCTGCGGCCCTGGGCGCGGACGAGCCCGAGCAGAGGCACGCTGATATTGCCGCTGTCATCCACAATATACGCGCCGGAGAGTTGCGGCTGGTTGTAGATGCGTAAGACCAGCGCATCCCCTGGGCCGAGGCGGTAAGGGCCGGGCGGCAATGGCGGCAGCGGCGGCAGGTTGGAGCCCGG
>DATJXU010000024.1:0-2308 GCA_035499915.1 Acidocella sp. | reverse complement strand
GCTGATCGGCTTCCATTTCGCGCGGGCGCATACCGTGCCGCTTTCCTGGATTCCGGCCGTCTACGCTGCCGGCATGGCGGCCGAGGGCGCGGCGGCGCTGCTGCTTGGCTGGCTGTTCGACCGTATGGGCCCGCGCGCCATTGCTGCCGGAATCATGCTGGCGGTGCTGGCCGTCCCGCTGGTGTTCTTCGGCGGTGCGAGCTGGGCCGTGGCCGGGGTGGTGCTGTGGGGTATCGGCATGGCGACGCAGGACACGCTGTTCCAGGCCATGCTGGGCGATTTCATCACCCCGGGGCGGCGAGCCACGGCTTACGGCTTGTTCGACGCGATACGCGGCACCGCCTGGCTGCTGGGCAGCGTCGCCCTTGGGCTGCTCTACGGTGCCGGGCTGATCTGGCTGGTGGCAACCTCGGTGCTGCTGCAAGCCGCCGCCGTTCCTGTTTTCCTGCGCGCCGCCCAAAGAGACTGATTGTAACTTCTACTCTGGAGGCCGCCTGGTGGCGCATAGCTGTGCTCCGGTGCTCACGTACATTGTGTACGCTCCGCTCCGGTGCTCGCTCTGCACCGCCATGCGACTCACCAGAGCGAACTTCCAAACAGTCTCTTACACCTCGAAGCTGAGTTCTTCCGGCCAGTTCGGCTTGCTCATGGCGCGCGGCATGTGGATGCCGCATTCCGTTTTGGCCTTGCCAGCCCAGCGGCCGGAGCGCTTGTCCTGGCCGGGCAGCGGCTTGTGCGTGCACACGGCGCAGCCGATCGAGGTATAGCCCTGCGCCTGCAACGGGTGCTGCGGCAGGTCGTGCGTCTCGAAATACTTGTCCAGATCCTCATCGGTCCAGAAGGCGAGGGGGTTCACGGTAATCCGCCCATCCGCGCCGGTTTCCACCAGCTGCAGATTCGCGCGCGTGCCGGACTGGCTGCGCTTGCGCCCGGTAACCCACGCCTCGAACCCGACCAGCGCCTCGTCCAGCGGGTTGGTCTTGCGGATGGCGCAGCACAGATCTGTATCCTTCTCCCACAGCCGGCCATCCGGGTCGTAGGCGGCAAGCTGCGCGCCGCTGGGCCTGATGGAGCGGACGTCGGTAAGGCCGAGCCGGGCCACCAGCTCGTCGCGATAGGCCAAGGTCTCGGGGAACAGCTTGCCGGTATCGAGAAAGATAATGGGCAGTGATTTGTCGACCTGCGCCACCATGTGCAGCAGGATGGCCGATTCCGTGCCGAAGGAGGAAACCAGCGCGATCTTGCCGGCAAAACGGTGCGTTATCGCGTCGCGCAGCACGGCTTCGGCGTTGGTGGAGGAAATGGTGTCGAGCATGTTTAGCGATCCTGGGCCGGGTTTCATCGGCGCAATGTCATTAACGAAGGACAATGGTCAATTCACTTTTGGGCATGAGAGCCAACAACGCTCTTCGGTGAGCTGGTCGATGCGCCGCGCCGCTTCCGCCGTCGGCACCTGTTCGGCCCGCCAGGACTGACGCAGCGCGGCCACCTCTTTCACGCGCTCGGCCCAGACGGCGGGGAAGCAGGCATCGAGCCAACGGCGTATGGCTCCGGCGAGGCCGGGCGCGGTGCCGCCAGTAGAGACGGTGAGCAGCAGATCGCCCCGGCGGATTTCCGCCACGGCGTGGAAATCACAATATTCCGGCTCGTCCTCGACATTGACCAGCACGCGCAGGCGCCGCGCCGCCTCGGCCAGCGGAACGAATTGCTCGCGCGGCAGTCCGGCGATCCAGAGCACATGCAGCTGCGATAGCTCGGCCTCATCCGGCAGGGCGGGGCGAAGGGCTGCCGCAGCCTCCATCGTCAGAGCTTCGTCAGCCCCCTCGGCATAAAAGCGCACGTCCGCTGCACCCGCCTGGCGCAATGCGCGCAGCCGGCGCAGCGCCGCCGGGCCGGAACCGGCCAGGCCAAGCCGCACGCGATCAGGAGATAACGCCAGGGGGATCATGCCACTTTAGAAGATGATTTTTCTTAGGCTTGCAATGCCGGCAAAAAAATAAAGAATTTCTCCTGCTATCGGCTCCACGCGTAAAACGGTTTTGCGGATTTGCCGCGCTGGCGGCAAATGTAAACCATCAATTTCCTATTGAATTTGTCTATTGTTGGGGGGGGCTCCGCTTAGATCTGCGTCTCGCTGATCGCCAGATCCATGCCGAACACCGTGCCGCGCGGCCCGGTTTCCTCCAGCACCAGATCGCCGCCATGGGCGCGGATAAGGTCGCGGGCGATGGCCAGGCCCAGCCCGGTGCCGCCATACCGGCCGGAGCTGGTGAAGGGCTGGAACAGCCGGTCCTGCACGCGCAGGGGC
>DATJXU010000023.1:0-2723 GCA_035499915.1 Acidocella sp. | reverse complement strand
ATCGGCTTCGGCCTGCTCACGCCCTGCGCCATGGTCGGCGCGTTCTCTCGCCATCAGGCGCATGCGGGCAGTGCCTCCGCTTTGCTGGGGACCATGCAGTATACCGGCGGCGCCATCTCGGGCCTCGCCGTCGGCGTGCTGGCCGATGGCACGGCCCGTCCCATGGCGTTTGCGATGCTGGGTTGCGCCATCATAGCCCTTCTTGCCGCGCTAAGGCGCCCCAGCTTAAGCTTCACCCCTGCGGAGTGATCACCAGAACATGTCCAGACCCAATCTCATCGGTATTCCCGCCTGCACAAAACTTGTATCCGGTTACATCCAGCACGCCACCCCGGCGCGCTATGGCGCGGCGCTCACCGTGGCGTCCAACGCCATGCCCGTCCTGATCCCGCCCGAGGGCGAGACCATGCTGCCGCTGCTGGAGCGGGTCGATGGCATCATGTTCAACGGCTCGCCCTCAAATGTGGCGCCGATGCGCTACGGTGCGGATTTCGACGCCACGCCGGACGCGCATGACCCGGAACGCGACGCCACCACGCTGCCAATGATCCGCGCGGCGCTGGATATGGGCATGCCGATCCTGTGCATCTGCCGTGGCCTGCAGGAGCTGAACGTCGCCCTGGGAGGTACGCTATACCAGGAGGTGCATAACGTTCCGGGCCGCATGGACCACCGCTCGCCCGAGGGGGAGCATCGCTTCGACCTCAGGCACCCCGTCTCGCTGACCGGCGAGTTGGCGCATCTGATCGGCGCGGCGGAGATCCAGGTGAACTCGCTGCACGGCCAGGCCATCGACCAACTCGCCTCCGGCCTGGTGGTGGAGGGGATGGCGCCGGACGGCACCATCGAGGCGGTGCGCGTCGAGGGTGCGAAAGCCTTCGCCATGGCGGTGCAATGGCACCCCGAATGGGAGGTCACGCATTTCCCCGACCGTGAGCGCCTGTTCAACGCCTTCGGCGAGGCCTGTGCGGAATACGCGGCGCGGCGGAAATAGGCGGGAACGTCAGCCACGCCGAATTTCCGCCGCAAATGCCTGATATCATTCGTATCGAAAAGGAGGGTCAGCATGGATATCCAGACGATCGACAACCAATACGGCCAGTTGCAATCCCAGGCGCAGCAGACGGTGGGCGAACTGCAGGCCCTGGCGCAGAAGATGCAGGCCGCCGCGCAGGCGGGCAACATGAATGCGCGTGAATGGCTGCTGGACCTGCGGAGCATCGCGCTTGCGATCCGGGCCGAGCAGAACCAGGTCGCCAATCTGCTGCAATCCATCCATAACATGATGGCGAACCAGACGCAGCAGATGCCGCAATCGGTGCCGCAGGGCCCCTGGGGCGGCCAGCAGGGCTACCCGCAGCAGCAGCCCATGCCGCCGCAGGGCTACCCTCAGCAAGGTTATCCGCAGCCGGGCTTTGGCTATGCCCAGCCGCCGCAGCAGGGCGGGATTCTCGGCGCGTTCCTCAATTCCGGTTTCGGCCGGGCGCTGGAAATGGGCGCGGGGTTCGGCCTCGGCGAAGAGATC
Source organism: Acidocella sp. (assembly GCA_035499915.1). GTDB lineage: Bacteria > Pseudomonadota > Alphaproteobacteria > Acetobacterales > Acetobacteraceae > Acidocella. Next base: position 1,198 of record DATJXU010000023.1, on the reverse strand, counting down.
ATCGACAAGATTTTTTGAGCGAGACGGGGGCGGAAGCCCCCGACCTTCAACCAACCTGGCGCGGCGCCGCAAACCGGAGTGAAAGCAGCGACATCCGGCGGCCCGGCGGCGAATAGATGCGCGGGCGCGCCTTGGCGGGGCAGGGCGAGCAGCGTGGCGCAGATGGTGCCGAAGCCGTGATTCTCAGCCGCCTTAATGTTGAGCTGCTCAGCGCGCTCGCCAGATGAATCCGCCAACAGCTTTCCCCAATCAGCGAACCTTGCCGCTTGAAAGCGCGGTAGATGCCGGGCGATGCGCGGCAGGGACGGGTCGTTCGGCTCGCCGGAGGTGATCATGCTCACACCCTCCGGCAGGGGTGTGGCTTCCGGCCGCCCGGTGCCAAGGCCCCGGACGAAATACGCGGCGTGGGCATCGGCCAGCACCATGTTGAAGTCCCGGTACAGCCCGGCATCGAGGCGCGTGATGGCGGTTGCGGCGGCATCGGCACTGGTTTCGCGCAGAGCGATGAGCGGCAGTTCGCCCCGGCTGCGCTTGCCGGGCGCCGGGCCCAACGTGCCGGTGCGGTTCAGAACGGTCGCCATGACCCCATTCTGGTTCAAAGCGAGCCACGTGCCGCCCGCCAGAATGTCCCGCCCGCCGCAGATGCCGGGCCAGTATTCGGCTGGCGGTTCCCAGGGGCGCGAGGCCATCTCGTCGCGGTTGGCGCCGATGAACACGCCCTCGGGCGTGACGCGGAGGATGATTGAGCACATCGGGCTCAGCCCTTTGCCGCGGCCAAGATCATGTCCAGATGATCCGGTACGGCGAATTGCTCGCGCCGCAGCTTGGCGATCTCGAACACCTGCACCGCGCTGGCATCGTCGCCCGCTTGCAGGTGCATCTCTCGCAAGTCGCCCTTCAGCTTCACCCGGAAGCCGAGCGTGGAGACGGTGAAGAACTCGCCGATGCGGATATCGGTGCCCGGCAGATTGTTCCAGGCGCAGCGGATGTCGAAGGGACGGTCGAAGATGCGGTGGCCGATTTGGCTCACCTCCGCCTGCGCCAGCGCATCGGGGCTGATGCCCGTTTCCTCCATTGCCTCGCGCAGCGCCGCGGTGCGGGAGGTTTCCACCTTGCCGTCCACCTCGTCGAGAAACCCGCCCGGCACGGCGAGCTTGCCGCGCCCGGGATTATGGATGCGCGTGATCAGCGCGACCTG
>DATJXU010000022.1:0-2608 GCA_035499915.1 Acidocella sp. | reverse complement strand
CTTCAAGATTCCCACGGCGGGGCTGCTGCCGCTGCTGTTCGGCGTGGTGGTGCTGGCGTCGCTGATCTTCGCCGACCCGTATCTGGCGGGCGCGCTGCTCGGGCTGGCCTATATGGTGATGCTGCCGTTCTCGCTGCGCAGTTACCGCAAGCTGGCGCGCCAGGCGGAAGAACGCCGCGCCGCCGCCGAGGATGTCGTAGAGGCTTAGCCGTCTTCCACATCCGTATCAGGGCGGTCGCTGCCGAGCGCGAGCTCGGTGTGCCATTTCCCGTCCTCGGTCTGGTACTCGATATAGGTGCTCTCGCCCGGCACGCGCTGCTCCTCGGCCACGCGGCGCGCGGCTTTCAGCGCAGCATCATGCGTGCGGAAGGTTTCGGAGAACGCGCCGTTCAGGGTGTAGGCCCAGCCGCCATCATGCGGCACGACTTTGTAATGGAAAGTGCTCATTTCGGCGCTCCTTGTTTTGGGGCCAATATAAACATTTCAGCGCAACCTTGCCATGGCCAGCGTATCCGCATAGCCGCCCTGGCGGAACACATCGGCGCGCTTGCGCCCCTCCACCGCGAACCCGTGCGCGGCGTAAAGGGGGATGGCGGAGACGTTGTCGGCCAGGACGTTCAGCGTGAGGCGGCGCAGATTGAGCCAGTTATCGGCAATGTCGAGCACAGCGCAGAGCAGCGCCCGCCCGATGCCGCGCCGGGCCCAGGCATCGTGCACGGCGAGCAGGGCAATGTCGCCCGCATGCGCCGTGCGGCCCTTGCCTGTAGTGAGCGCGGTGACGCCGCAAATAAGGTCGCCCGCCACGGCGACGATGACCTTCCACCCCTCCGGTGGCTCAGCCAGATGGCGGTTCAGCTCCGGATCGGAAAACGGGGGGCGCAGCGTGTAGTGGCGCACGATGGGCTGGTTGAGGATGGCGGTGATGCCTTCCAGATCCTCGGGTTCGGCGGCGCGCAGGTGCCAGGGCATTTCCGGCGCCGGTGCGGGCGGTAGCGGCGGGGTGGAGGCATCGGGCGTCAGCCCGGGGCGGATGCGCGCCATGAGATAGGAGTCCGCATAGGCGCCAGCCCGGAACGCATCCTGCCGTTCTTGCGCCTCTACCTCGAACCCGAATTTGCGGTACAGCGCCAGGGCGGGCGCATTGTCCGCATACACGCCCAGCTCCAGCCGGTGCAGGTTGAGCCAGTTATCCGCGAGGTCGGTGAGCGCCGTGAAAAGGGCGGTGCCCACGCCCTGGCCCTGGCGGTCATCGGCCACCATGATGCCAAGCTCCGCAGCATGGGCGCGGCGGGGCGCCTTGGCGCGGTTCAGGCTGGCCGTGCCGATGACGCGCCCATCCGCGCACGCGACGAGACTGGTCTTCTCCGGCCCGGCGGCGGCAATATAGGCGCGGCTACGCGCCACGTTCTCGAACGGCAAAGCGAGGATGTTGGGTCGCACGCCCGGCATGTTGCGCAGCGCGGCGATGGCTTCGGCGTCGCCGAGTGTGGCGGCGCGGATGGTGAAAGTCATGACGCCTCCCTCGCGACCTGCTTGCCGCCCTGGATGACGATGGGCCGGAAGCCGCGCAGCGGCGGTGGTGGTGGGGCATGCCGCCTTTCCCGCGAGGCGGCGATGGCCTCCATCGCGGCGGGTAGCAGTGCCGCGGCGAGGAAGAATATACACGGCAGCGTCAGGTAAAACATGGCAGCGCTCCTGGGGAGAAAGATGGCGGGGCGCGCATGGCATTAAAAAACCCCGCTGGAAATTCCGCGGGGTTTCAAGATTATTCAGGCCTGTCCTGCCTCAACCTCGATACCACCGCGAACGCGCGTATTTGCCGCCACGATAATGGCGGCGCATGGCGCGGATGGTAAGGGATACGGTGGCGGTCATCATGATACGGTCACGCTACCTTGGCTTGCAGGACTTGCCAAGAGCGTATTTTGCCCCGGCATTTCCGGCACGTTTACGCGCTGTGCTGAACCTCGATGGTCACATGCGATAGCGTGCTGAACTCCTCCAGCCGCGCGCGGTAATATTGTGCATCCCGGTTCGAGGCGGTCTGCACCGAGAGTATGGCGCCGAGATGCCCGGGGCCCAGGCGCCAGAGATGGAAATCGGCGAGCTGGTCGCCCTCCGCCTCCACCAGCGTGCGCAGGGTCTGCGCCATCTGCGCGTCGGGGGTCATGTCCAGCAATATCGCGCCGGTGTCGCGCACCAGCGTCACCGCCCAGCTGGCGATAACGAAAGCGCCGAGGATGCCGGCCAGCGGGTCCATCCAGAGCCAGCCGAAGAGCTTCGCCAGCACCAGGCCGATGATTACCGCCACGGAGACGGCGGCATCGGCCATCACATGCACCATGGCGGCGCGCATGTTGTTGTCCTGGTGGTGCTTGTGATCATGATCGTGATCGTGGTCGTGATCGTGGTCATGGTCGTGATGGCCATGATGGTGCCCCGCGCCGAGCAGCCAGGCGGAGAGCAGGTTCACGCCCAGGCCGAGCACCGCGATAGGGATCGCCTCGGCGAAATGGATATGTACCGGGGAGAAGAAGCGTCGCACGGCCTCGGCGCCGATGCCGACGGCGATAACGCCGAGGATGATGGCGCTGGTGAAGCCCGCGAG
>DATJXU010000021.1:0-3130 GCA_035499915.1 Acidocella sp. | reverse complement strand
GGCAATATCGCCTCCGGCCCCGTGTCCTTCATGGCGGTGTGGGACGCGATGTGCGCCACCATCCAGTCCACCGGCGCGCGGCGGGGCGCCATGATGGCCACTTTGCGCTGCGACCATCCGGATATCGCGGCGTTCATCGCCGCCAAGCGCCAGCAAGGCGTGCTCAGCCATTTCAATCTCTCGGTGCTGGTGACCGACGCCTTCATGCGCGCCGCCGCCGAGGGCGCGCCCTGGAAGCTGACTTTCCCCGCCACGCCGCCGCACCGCGTCTCGCGTGAGGTGAGCGCGGCGGAACTTTGGGACAAGCTCATGCTTGCCAGCTTCAACAGCGGCGAGCCCGGCGTGCTGTTCATCGACCAGATCAACCGCATGAACAATCTGCATTATTGCGAGCGGATCAGCGCCGTGAACCCGTGCGGCGAGGTGCCGCTGCCTCATTACGGCGGGTGCGATCTCGGCTCGCTCAACCTCACCGCCTTCATCCGCGAGCCCTTCTCCCCCGCGGTGTGGCTGGACACGGCGGCGCTCATGGAGGCCGTGCCCGTCGCCGTGCGCATGCTGGATAATGTGCTGGACGTCACGCATTTCCCGCTGCCCGCCCAAGCGGAGGAGGTGCGGGCCAAGCGGCGGGTCGGGCTCGGCATCACCGGGCTGGCCGACGCGCTGGTCATGCTCGGGCTGGATTACGGAGCCGAGGCCGCGCGGCACTGGGCTGGAGAGGTGATGCGCGAGATCTGCCACGCCGCCTACCGCGCCTCCATTGCGCTGGCGGCGGAGAAGGGGGCCTTCCCCGCCTTTGCGCGTGATGCCTACCTCGCCGGGCCGTTCATCCGCGCTCTGCCCGAGGATGTGCGCGATGCCATCGCCCGCTTTGGGATCCGCAACAGCCACCTCCTCGCCATCGCCCCCACGGGCACGATCAGCCTGCTCGCGGGCAATGTCTCTTCCGGGGTGGAGCCTGTTTTCGCCGCCGAGGCCGATCGCGCCATTCTCGGCGCGCTGGGCACCCCGCAACACGTAACGGTGATTGACCATGCCGTACGGCTGTGGCGGCAGGAACGGGGCTGGGGGTTGCCGCCAGCCTTCGTCACCGCCGAGACGTTGCCGGTGCAGGCGCATCTGGGCATGCAGGCGGTGCTGCAACCGCATGTGGACCAGTCCATCGCCAAGACCATCAACCTGCCTGCCACATGCGGGTTCGTTGATTTCACCGGCACGTTCAGGGCCGCCTATGAGCTGGGACTGAAGGGCTGCACGGTGTTCCGCCCGCGGGTCGCCACCGGCGTCCTCAGCGTGCGGGATTAGAGGAGGGCCAGCGCGCTGTGCAGCATGTCCAGGTTCATGAGCGGTTACAGCATGTCCAGCGGCAGCTTCAGGTAGCTCACGCCGTTCTCCTCCGGCGGGGGCAGATGCCCGGCGCGGATGTTCACCTGCACTGAGGGCAGCAGCAGCCGGGGCATGGCCAGCGTGGCGTCGCGCGCCTGGCGCATGGCGGTGAACTCGGCCTCGCTCACCCCTTCACTCACATGGATGTTGCCCTGCCGCTCGGCGCCGATGCTGGTTTCCCACGCATATTCTTCGCGCCCTGGCGCCTTGTAGTCGTGGCAGAGGAACAGCCGTGCCGCCTCCGGCAAAGAGAGCAGGCGGTGGATGGAATGGTAGAGCCGCCCCGCGCTGCCGCCGGGGAAGTCGGTGCGCGCGGTGCCGTAATCGGGCATGAACAGCGTGTCCCCCGCGAATACGGCGTCGCCGATGACATAGGCGATATCGGCCGGCGTATGCCCAGGCACATGCAGCACCATGGCCGGTATGCCGCCGAGGTTGAACGCCTCGCCATCCTTGAACAGACAATCGAACTGGCTGCCGTCGCGCGCGAATTCGCCGCCGAGGTTGAAGATCCTGCCGAAAACCTGCTGCACCGTGGTGATGTGCTCACCGATGCCGAGATGCCCGCCGCATTGCTCCTGGATATAGGCGGCGGCGGAAAGGTGGTCGGCATGCGCATGGGTTTCCAGCAGCCAGTCCAGCTTCAGCCCGGCCTTGCGCAGGAAGGCGATGACCGCATCGGCCGAATGTGTCGCGGTGCGGCCGGAGGCGGGGTCGAAATCCAGCACGCTGTCGATCACCGCGGCGTGGCGGGTGGTTGCGTCGTACACCACATGGGTGGCGGTGAAGGTCGCCTCGTCGAAGAAGCTCTGCACCGCCGGGCGCGGCATGTGGCTGGCGGTGATCTGCGCGGCGGCGGCGGCAAGGGCGGTGTCGGTCATGCTTGGCCTCCTAACGGGGCGAATGCTGGCGGACCCATTGCGCGATCTGCCCGGCGTTCATCGCCCCGGCCTGCTGCGCGACGAGCCTGCCGCCGGAAAACAGCAGCAGCGCGGGAATGGAGCGTATGCCGTGGCGCGCCATGGTCTCCGGCGCGGTGTCGGCGTCCAGCTTCAGCAGCCGGACGCGCGGTTCCAGCAGCATGGCGGCCTGGGCGAATTGCGGCGCCATCATCCGGCACGGCCCGCACCACGCGGCCCAGACATCCACCAGCACCGGCACGCCGTCATGCGCCACGTGCCGGGCAAGCTTCGCCTCGTCCACCGCCAGAGGCTGCCCGCTGAACAGCGGCTTGTGGCAGGCGCCGCAGCGCGGGGCCTCGGCAAGGCGCGCCTCCGGCACGCGGTTGAGCGCGGCACAGTCCGGGCAAACCAGGGTGATGCTGTTCATGGCGAATTCTGGGGTTCGAAGTTACAGCGGCAGTTGGCGTTCGTAGAATATTTCACTTTCGCCATGATGTCGTGCAAAAAACCCTATCCCGCGCCCTGGTTTCGCCAAGCGCTTGTTCGTGCTTTGGCTGTTGCGTCAATATTCCAATATTCGTATATTCGTAATAATGAATATTGATTCCACAGTCATGCACGCGGCGGCGGGCCAGGCCGGCGAGCTGTTGAAATCCCTGGCCAACCCGCACCGGCTGATGATCCTCTGCCAGCTGCTGGAGGGGGAACGCTCGGTCGGCGAACTGGCGGCGTTTCTGGATCTGCGCAGCTCCACCGTGTCCCAGCATCTCGCCCTGCTGCGGCGGGATGGGCTGGTGACCGCGCGGCGGGAGGCGCAGACGATCTATTACGGCATCGCCAGC
>DATJXU010000020.1:0-2326 GCA_035499915.1 Acidocella sp. | reverse complement strand
CATCAAGAACGACGACTACGCCCAGGTGGTGCAGGCGGCCCTGGCCATGCCGGGCTTTGCCGAGACCGCGCCGGAGAAGACCATCCTCGTCGGCTTCGCGCGGGATACCGTGCTCAGCGTGGCGGGCACCGTGGTGGACGCCGTGAAGAGCGGCGCGATTAAGCACTTCTTCCTGATCGGCGGGTGCGACGGCGCGGCCCCGGGGCGCAACTACTATACCGACTTCGCCGACCATGCGCCCAAGGACACGATGGTGCTCACCCTGGGCTGCGGCAAGTACCGCTTTAACACGCATGACTTCGGCACGATCGGTGGCCTGCCGCGCCTGCTCGATATCGGCCAGTGCAACGACACCTACTCCGCCATCCAGATCGCGCTGGCGCTGGCCAATGCCTTCGAGTGCGGGGTGAACGATCTGCCGCTCTCGTTGGTCGTGTCCTGGTTCGAGCAGAAGGCCGCCGCCGTGCTGCTGACCTTGCTGGCGCTGGGTGTGCGCAATGTGCGGCTCGGGCCGAGCCTGCCCGCCTTCCTCACCCCCACGCTGCTGAACGTGCTGGTGGAGAAGTTCGGCGTGTTGCCCATCACGACGGCGGACGCGGATATCGCGGCCTCCCTCAACCGCCAGGCGGCGTAACCGGCAGGGGCAACCCAGGGGCTTCGGCCTCTGGGTTGCCCCGTCTCTGCAAGGATGAGCAGCATGGTTGTGACATTGGTGACGCGCGATGCGGCGCGACTGGAGTTTGCCTGTGCGCCGGGCCAGGACGTGATGGCGGCGGCCGAGACGGCGGGGCTGTATCCGCCGGCGATGTGCCATGAGGGCAGTTGCGGACTGTGCCAGGCGCGGGTGGTCGAGGGGGCTTATGAGATGGGCCCGCATAGTGAATCGGCGCTGCCAGCCGGGCCGGGTGGGGTACTGCTGTGCCGATGCCTGCCCCAAGGGGATTTGACCGTCGAGTTGCCTTGCACCGATGCCCAGGTGGGCCGGCATAAGGTACCAGTGCGCGAGGCCGCCATTGAGGCGATGGGGCCGGCCGGTGCCGGTGCCGTGGCGCTGACGTTGCGGCTGAAGCCGGACGCGGAGCTGGGGCTGGCGGCGGATTTCATCCCCGGCCAGTACATGGAGCTGGAGATCCCCGGCACGGAGATACGCCGCGCCTATTCGCTGGCCAATCTGCCGAACTGGGACGGGCGGCTCGATTTCATCATCCGGTTGGTGCCGGGCGGGGCATTTTCCTCCTGGCTGAGCGAGCGCGCGGCGGTGGGGGATGCGCTCAGCGTGCGCGGGCCGCTTGGGCATTTCGTGCTGGACGAGGCAAGCCCCCGCCCGCGCTGCCTGGTTGGTGGCGGTTGCGGCTTGGCGCCAATCCTCGCCATGTTGCGGAATATGGCGGAATTCCAGGATTCGACCCCGGTGCATCTGATTTATGGCGCGAATCGCGAGGACGAGCTGCTGTCAGAAGAGATCGAGACGCTGCGCGCGGCCCTGCCGCAGCTGGGGGTGACGCTGAGCGTCTGGCATCCCGGCCCCGGCTGGGGCGGCTTTGCCGGTACGGCCGCGCAGGCGCTGGAGGTATACCTCGCCGATGCCGCCGAGCCGCCGGACATATATGTGTGCGGCCCGCCGAGGATGCTGGATGCCGTCACGGCGGTGGCGCGGGCGCGTGGCGTGCCGGAGGGGCAAATCTTCGCCGAGCGGGTGCAGAGTTGAGGCGAACCGCCCGCGGAGGTAGGGTGTGCCATGCACCTGACGCGATTTACTGATTACGGTCTCAGAACGCTCATCTATCTGGCGCTCCAGCCGGAGAAGCTGGGGATGATCGCTGAGATCTCCCAGGCCTACCAGATCTCCGAGAGCCATATGACCAAGGTCGTGCATAAGCTCGGCCAGGCGGGGCTGATCGAGACGATCCGTGGGCGCAACGGTGGCATGCGCCTGGCGCGGCCGGCGGACCAGATCGGGCTGGGCGACGTGGTGCGCGCGCTGGAGCCGGAGCTGGCGTTGGTCGAGTGCCAGGCCGGGGAATATTGCGCGATTGGCGGGCTCTGCCGGTTGCAATCCATCGTGAACGAGGCGCAGGACGCGCTGCTGGGCGTGCTGGACAAGTACAAGCTGGCGGACGTGGCGGGGCCGGGAAGCCGGGCGCTGCGCCAGCGCCTGGGGGTGGAAGCTTAAGTTTCCGGGCTTTCCTTCCGCAGCACGTCGAGCGGCAGCAGCGCGCCGTCGCGTTCGAAATGCCAGAAGGTCCAGCCATTGCAGGACGGCGCGTTCTGCACCGCCGCCCCCACCTGATGGATGGAGCCGCGATGCGGGCCGGAGATGAGCTGG
>DATJXU010000019.1:0-3787 GCA_035499915.1 Acidocella sp. | reverse complement strand
AAAACCGCCCCTAAACGCAAACAAAAGCGAAGTAAGGGCGGTTTTTTGCGAAACAAACGCGGGGTGGAGCAGCCCGGTAGCTCGTCAGGCTCATAACCTGAAGGTCGTCAGTTCAAATCTGGCCCCCGCAACCAGAAAATCATTGTAAGCCAATTACTTAAAGCCGCCGCAAGGCGGCTTTTGGCGTTTCTGGAGCTAGCACATACTTAACACATGGTCACCCGCCGGTAAAAACCTGACAATCCACGAGGTTGTAAAATATTTACCCAGTGCAACCGCCGCTGTTTGCCGGGAGCCTTGAGCCAGTTTGCCCGGATAAGCGGCCCCGTCATGGGGATGTTCGATGAGCAATCACCACGAGCTCATGGGTGGCAAGCTGCAACTCTATCTGCGCGGCAATAGCCGGTTCTGGCAGTGCTCGGCCTCGGTGGGCGGCAAGCAGTGGCGGGCCACGACCAAACAGGAAAAGCTCGTCCTCGCGCAGAAGGTGGCCGAGGATTGGTATCTGGGGCTGTGTGGCAAGAAGGCGGCCGGCACGCTGCTGACGGAGAAGACCGTCGCGGACGCAGCGGAGAAATTTACCCGCGAATATGAGGTGATCACCGAGGGTGAGCGCAGCCCGAAATGGGTGCAAGGGCACCAGATAAGGTTGCGCCTGCATCTGTTGCCGTTCTTTGGAAAAATGGGGCTGTCCGAGGTGACGCCCGGGACCGTGCAGGATTACCGGGTGCACCGGATTGAGACGGCGACGAAGGCGGGCGGCAAGGCGCCGGCGCGCAGCACGTTGCATGATGAGGTGGTGACGCTGCGCCTGGTGCTGAAGGCGGCGATCCGTCATGGCTGGCTGTCGCATCTGCCGGATCTGTCGCCGCCCTACAAAACTCAGGGCAAGATCGTACACCGGCCGTGGTTCAGCCCGGAGGAGTATAAGCAGCTCTACACGGCCTCGCGAGAATGGGCGCGCAATCCGCCGCAGCCGCAATACCGGTGGAATGCCGAGCAGATGCACGACTACATCCTGTTCATGGGCAATACCGGGTTGCGGCCGGATGAGGCGGGCAATCTGGAGCATCGGGACGTGACGATCACGACCGACCATGTCACGGGCCAGACGATCCTGGAGATCGAGGTCCGGGGCAAGCGCGGCGTGGGGTTCTGCAAGAGTACGCCGGGAGCCGTGCGGCCGTATGAGCGGCTGCTCAATCGGCCCAAGCCGACCAGGGGCAAGCAGAAGCGCAGCCGCAGCAAGAAGCATCCGAATCCGCCGCTGCCGGTGGAATTGCCCGAGCCGACCGACAAGGTGTTCCCGCAAGGTGGGCAGTTGAAGCTGTTCAATCGGATCCTCGCCAAAGCCAAGCTCAAGGCTGATCGGGATGGCAAGCCGCGCACGGCGTATAGTTTGCGGCATACTTACATCTGCCTGCGGCTGATGGAGGGGGCGGATATCTATCAGATCGCCAAGAACTGCCGGACTTCAGTCGAGATGATCGAGAAGCACTATGCCGCGCATATCAAGAACACGCTCGATGCCGCCGCGATCAATGTGATGCGGTCGAAAGCCGCCAAGGCGGCGGAGAAGATGGCGAAAGCCGGTGCTGGCGGGGATGGAAAAGGGAAGGGCGGCAGCAATCCTGGGCGGCCAGAGAAGGCGGTTCGCACGGAGCTGGTTGCGGATGCGGGATTGGCGCCGGGGGCGCTGACCGCGGAAAATAACGGGTAATGCCACGGCAGTTTGGGGAGGCCGAGGGGCCGACCAGACAGCGATCCGCTTGGCGGATCGCCCAGAAGCGCACCCCTTGCGGGTGCGCAATCAGGGGCTTGGCCCCACTCAAAACGCCTTGGCCACCAGCATCTCCTCGGCGCGGGTGGTGTAGCGCGGTGAGTGCCGGGCTTGGCGACCGGCCCAGCTCTGGAAAAACCCCATTGCCAACGGGCGTAGCGTGCCGCGCCCGAAGCGGGCGTTGACGGCATCCAGCGCCGCCATGGCGCGGGCGGACTTATCGACATCGCGCGTGGCGAACATCGCGCCCTGCTGGCGGGCTGGAATTAACTCGCCCAGCATCACCCCCGCCTTGAAATACCGGTAGCCCGGGCGCCAGGCGGCGCGCAGCAAGCGCACCGCCTCACCGATCAGCGCCAGCGTGTCGGCAGTCGGTTCGATCCGCGCGGCCCGGCTGCCGCTGTACCAGGCATCGCCATTATGCGGATTGGTATGGGCGAAGACGGCCAGATGGCCGGCTTCCAGCCCTTCGCCGCGCAGCTTCTCGGCGGCGCGGGTGGCAAAGGCAGCGACCGCCTCGCGCAGTTCCCCCCAGGAGGTGACGACCCGGCCGAAGGAGCGCGTGACCGCGATGGCCTGGCGGGGCGGCGGCATCAGCGTGAGCGGCAGGCAGCTTTGCCCACGCAGCTCCGCCTGCACCCGGGCGCCAGTGACGGTAAGCAGTTCGCGCACCCGCTCTGGCTCCAGCCCCACGAAATCGGCGATGGAGGAAATGCCCAGGCGGTTGAGCTTCTCGACCGTCTTACTGCCGATGCCCCAGACTAGGCTGACGGGCAGTTCCTCGTACCAGGTGGTGCGGGCGGCTTCGTCGCGCAGATCACACACGCCGCGCAGGGTAAAATCGTCCTTGGCGATGCGGTTGGCGAGCTTGGCGATGGTCTTGCTCGGGCCGATGCCGACACAGGTCGGGATCTTGGTTAGGCGCCGGACCTCATCGCGCAGCCGGCGGCAGAAGGTCTCCAGCTCGGGCAGGCCGGTGAGGTCGAGAAACATCTCATCTATGCTGTAGGGCTCCACCTGCGGCACGTTGGTGGTCAGCACCTCGTACATGCGCCGGCTCATGTCGCCATAGAGCGGGTAGTTGCTGGAGCGCCATTCCACCGCCTTGCACTCCGGGCGGCGCTGGGCGAGGTGCCAGGGCTCGCCCATCTTGATGCTGAGCGCCTTGGCCTCAGCGGTGCGGGCGATGGCGCAGCCATCATTATTGCTCAGCACCACCAGCGGGATCCCGCGCAGTTCAGGCGCGAAGGCGCGTTCGGCCGAGCAGTAGAAGCTGTTGCCGTCAATCAGGCCAAAAACCGGCATGGCTTATACCTCGGTGCGCACGAGCCCGGTGACCACGGCCCAGATCTCGGCTTCGTCACCAGTAACCGCGATGGGGGCGGTGTCGGGATGGCCGGACGCCAGCCACCATTGCCCATGGCGATAGGCGAGTTGGCCCACCAGCACCGCACCGTTCAGCATAACCACTGCGACCTTGCCGTGCACTGGGGGCGAGGCGGCGTCGGCGATCAAGATATCGCCTGAGAAAATGCCGCGCGAGGCGAGGGCGTCGCCGGAGACGCGCACGGGATAGCGGCTGGGGCGGGCGAGGTCGAGCGTGTCGCTGAGGTTGATCCGGCCCTCGAGGCTGTCTCCGGCCGGGGAGACAAAGCCCGTGGTGTTGCCCCCATTGTAGTTCATCGCCCACCTCACTGTGCCAAAGTCGCGGAGTGAGAACGTATAGCGAACATACGACGCCAGCAAGCTGAAAAGACTCAGCATTGCCAAGCGGGATGGGCGCGCTAGGCTCGCGGCCATGTGCGGGCGCTTTGTCAGTACGACGCCAGCCGAGGCGATCGCCCGGATGGTCAAGGCGGTGAACCCGGTGCCGAACTTCGCGCCGAGCTGGAATATCGCGCCCAGCCAGCAGGCCATGGTGGTGCGCCGGCATCCCAAGACGGGCGAACGGCATCTCGACCTGCTGACTTGGGGCTTTGTGCCGCACTGGGCGGATGATCCGAATAC
>DATJXU010000018.1:0-2331 GCA_035499915.1 Acidocella sp. | reverse complement strand
GGCAGAAGAATCCGCCGCCTGGCGCGGCTGAAGCGCAGTTCCGCCTGCGGGCCCATCCAGATTCCGGTGTCGCCATCGGCACGCGGCTGCCAACCTGGGCCGAAACTTACGCCTGGCATATCGCCCAGGCAAAGGCTCAGCTCGCGCCAATCCTCCGAGTCCGGGTCCGTCTCGGCCGGGGCAGAGGCACCGGCAAGCAGGGTAAGCCGCTTCACCGGCCGGGCGAAATGGAGCCGCGCCAGGCGTGTGTGCCCGGCAGGGGAGATCTCAGGGATCACCGTCTCCGTATCCGATATCGCGCGCAGCTGCGGCACATAGGCGGGAGAAAACCCGGCTTCCAGCGCGATGCCATGCAAACGCCGCCGCACGGCAGCCAGGCGCGCCCCGCTGGTGATATTCGGGGCAAAGGGCCGCGCCGCCGGGCTGTGCCGCCCCAGCTCGTGGTACAGCGCGCCGCGATTGCCGGAGCAGAAATAGGACTCGCACTCCAATCCCTCGGCCAGCAATATGTCGTGCCGGTCCAGCTCGACATGGAAATACGTGGCCGCCGCCGCGCGCTCGCGGATGATCGTGGCGCCATTGACCAGATGCGTGACCGGTATCAGCACGCCATCGGCATGCACGCAGTGCAGCGGCGAGAGGCGCAGCACCCGGTGCGGCCTGCCGGGGCCGAAGGCGCCGGGCATGATGAGCACCGGCAGGGCGTTGCGCGCCGGGGCGGGGCCGAGATCCAGCGTGCGCCAGCCGATCCAGCGCACGGGGCGGCGCTCGCCCGAGGCGGTAATCAGCGGATCGCCGGGCCGCAGCTCCTCCACCGCACGGTAGCCATGCGGGGAGAGCAGCCTCGTGCCCCGGGCGAAGCAAGGCATCTCCCCGCCCAGCGTGATCAGCGAGCCCCCGGCGCCATCTGAGACGATGGACACGGCCGGCTGGCCCAAGGCCGCCTGCACGGCGAAGGATGTCACCTCGCTACCCAGGCTGTCAAACACAACGATCGTACCAGCGCTGTAGCTGACAAGGCCGGCGCCAATACCCACTAGATCCACCACATCGCTGCCCGCCATGTTGGCGATGCCGGAGAACCCCGCCTGCGCATCATCCAGCACCAGTTCGGCATTGGTCCCGGCGAAGCTCACCGCTGCGCCGCTCACCGGGCCACTGAGTTCCAGCGCCGCGCTGGCGCCCACCTCCAGCATCCCGGCATTGGCAACGCTGCCTGCCAGCAGCAGCCTGCCGCCCAGCGCCTCGATGGTGCCTGTATCGGTGATCCCCGGCGCGTCCACCACGCCATAGCCGGTGAGCGCCCCGGCGAAGCTGGCGGCGGTGATGCCGCCCCCGGCCAGGGCAACGGTCCCCACGCCCAGGCTCGTCGCGATGGATATTTGCCCGGCCACCGACATCGTGCTGGTGACCATCAGCGTGCCTGCCTCCAGCGTGGCGCCGGTGCCGATGGAGAGTTGCGCCCCGGCCTGCGCCCCCATGGCGCCACTCACGGCGAACAGCGCCGTTCCACCCAGCGCCAGCGTGCCCGCGCCGTCATAGCTAGCGGCGCTGAGCGTGGCGTCATTCTCCAGCGTCATGCCCCCGGCATTGCTCACGGCACCAAGCGACCCAGCCGCCGTGCCATAGGCGAGCAGGCTGCCCGCGCTGCCCAGCGCCGCGCCGCCGAGCGACGCCGAGCCGCCAATGTCGAACACCCCGCCCGCAAGCGCCAGACTGCCCGCGGCGGTGAGCACGCCGGTAATCACGGCCTCGCTGGCGCCACTGACGGTGATATTGCCGCTGCTGGAAAACGCCGTGCCAAGCACCGCCAGCGTGCCCGTGCTGAGGGTCACGTCCCCGGCCAGCGCGGCAGTGGCGGCAGCGCCGAAGATGGCCTCCCCGCCGCCATCCACCAGCATCGCGGTGCCGGAATAGCCGCTCGCGCGCAGCAGATTGTTGAACTCCACCGCCCCGGAAACGGCCACGCCGCCCACGGCCTCGGCAGCGGTAACGTCCGCGAGACCCGAACTTGAACCGTAAGCCACCATCTCGGCCGCGCTGACCGCCCCGCCCGTGGAGCCGCTCACCATGCCGCCGCCCGTGGCGGTAATCGCCACCTGCTCGCTCAGCCCCGCCAGCAGCCCGGTGCTGCCGGTAAGGGTCAGCACATCGTTCGCCCCGGTGCCGGTATAGGTCAGCCCCGCCAACTCGGCATTCAGCGCCTGCTCATTGGCGGCGGTGAGGGTCAGCGTGGCCGCCGGGGCCAGCGTGCCAAGGCTCAGCGCGCCGTGCGCCACCGAGACGGTCAGCGCCAAGCTCTGCGCCGCCGTGCCGGCCAGTTCCAGCTCC
>DATJXU010000017.1:0-3174 GCA_035499915.1 Acidocella sp. | reverse complement strand
CTCGTGGATCTTCGCTTCCACCTGGCGCGCGGCGTAGATGCCGAATTCCTCCGGGCTCATCTGCCCGCCCTTGCCGTACCAGTAGGGCGGCAGAACATGCACGAAGTTCGGCATGTCGCCGGCCTGGCGGTGCATGTCCTCCATGCCGCCGGCCGAGGCGCCGAGCGTGGTCGAGCCGTGATAGCCGTATTCACGGCCGATGATGATTTTTTTCTCCGGCTTGCCCAGGGTTTGCCAGTACACGCGCGCGGTGCGCAGGGCGGAATCCACAGCCTCGGAGCCCGAACAGGCGAAGAAGGCGTGGTTCATGCCCTCCGGCGAGATCTGCGCCAGGCGCTGGGCCAGACGCACGGCCGGCTCGTTCGTGGTTTTGAAGAAGGTGTTGTAGTACGGCAGCTTCGCCATCTGGGTAGCGGCGGCGTCCACCAGCTCCTGGCGGCCATAACCGGCGGCGACGCACCACAGACCGGCCATGCCGTCGAGGATCTTGTTGCCCTCGGCATCGTGCAGGAACACGCCCTCGGCGGAGGTGATCACGCGCACGCCGCGTGCGTGCAGGTCCTTATGGTCGGTGAACGGGTGGAAATGGTGCGCCGCGTCGAGATCCCGCAGTGTCGCGGCAACGTTGATATCATCCAGCATTTTATATGTACCCCCAAAGATTTGATCTGAATCGCCAACTGCCCGCCGCGCCGCAGCGCACGGGTCACAAGCACAGGCTTTCAGACACGGGGAGGGCTGAATCCGATGCGCGCGCAGAGAAGCAGCATCTCCGCTTTGCGCTTGGGCTCGGTACATGTAGCTGCCAAAACCATGCTCAAACTTGGCATGGCGGGACAACGGTTTCAAGAAATTTTTATTACGTCTTTATTGCTACGCCACCAAGAACCGAAACCCTTGGCTGAAGTTGCTTAAAATAGCATCAGAACACCAGCCAAATGCCTGTAAACAAGACATCGTTGCCCGAGGAGGAGCGGCCATTGCCGTCGTAATTATGCGCCAGGCCGTTGAACTGGGTGTAGAAGGTGTATTCAACCAAGAGCTTGGCATTCGCCCACGGGAAGAATTTCGGCCCGCCGCGGTTGAACGGATAGTAATCCAGCTCGGTGGTGTAGCTGTCGGTGTTCGGCTTGCCGTTGGCATTGCTGGTACCCGCATTGTACAGCCCGGTATCGCCGCTGCCGGTAATGCTGTTGAAGGTTTCCGTGGCGCCGATCATTTGGCGCCAGAGATAGGAGCCCGTGACGGTTACGTCGTTCAGCGCGTCATTCAAATTCGCCGTGTCGCCCAGCGGCAAGCTTGCCCCCCAATGCTGGTACTCGTGGAACCAGGAGGCCTGGAACGAAAGCGACTGCTGCGCCTCGATGTGCTGGAACTGCAGGTCGAGCCCGACATCGGTGAGGTTATTCGTGGGCCCATGCTTGAGCCCGGACGGATAAGGGTGGTCCGACAGGCCGGAGGTGCCAAACTCGATGGAGTTCTCCCCGATGCTGTGCTGATAGGCCACGCGCCAATACGGCGTCACCCCGGCGACGCCGTTGGCCGGCCCCACCCCGAGCGCAAAGGCCGTATGATCGGGCAGGGACTGGTACAAATCCACCTCCCCATAGAGCATGTCCGCAGGGGTGATGTTGATGGCCGAGTAGCCGCCAAAGCCCCACAAGGTCTGCGCCAGGCTGTTGATCTGCAGGCTGGCGGTCGGCGCCACGCCCAGCTCGGGCATGATGAACGGGTAGCCCCAGGCGGGCAGCGTGTTCCACAGGTCCGTCACCGCCGGGTTGTTGTTGAAGGTGACGCCGTAAACCAGCGGCGTGCCGAACAGCTTGGCCGTATGGGCGTCGCGGATGTCGGTATTGTCCCAATGGTACCGGTGCGCCACACCATCGAACGTGCCCTGGACGAAGGCGCCGAGGCCGAGAGGCTTGTCCAGCACGCCGCCATAGAACAGGCTGGTCTGCTGGATCGACCAGGCATTGTTGCTCGGGTAATCCGGGGCGAGGCCGCCGGGAACCTTGTCCTTAAGATGAGTGTATCCGGCTTGCACCATGGCGGAGAAATTCTTCGCGTCGGGGAAGTCCTGCTTGCCCAGCACATAGGCTTCCATCTTGAAGAGGCGGCCGAACGGGGTGAGCTGCGGGAAGCCGATATGGCAGGCCGCGCAAGGCAGGCCGGTCTGCGCCGCGAAGGAAGGTATGGCCTCAGCCGGGCGGGAGGCCGCCAGCACGCCGATGGAGATAATGAATGCGCCAATCGCCAGGCGCGAAATTCGTCCGCCCATAGCCGCATCTCCCATTGTTATTTCGCAATAGAATGTAACTGGAATTATATCAATTCCCGTTTAACTGCCTCCTCCCGCCAGCCTCTATTGCCTGACGGGCGGCGCTTAGGCACTTAATGCCGCATGTCCGATCTCGACCAACTGCTGAACACCAGGGGGCAATGCGCCGAATTCGGCGCCTATGTCACCGCGGCCTGCTTCGACCCCGCCAATGGCCAGCCCTGCTTCGCGCTGGGCGACGGCACGCTGCGCCTCGGCGCCGGTGGCGATTTCACCACCGTGGCCGCGCATCAGGGCGCGGTCCTGAGCCTGTGCCCGCATCCGCAGGGCGGCTTCCTCTCGGGTGGGGATGACGGGCGGCTGATGCGCACCGCCGGGAACGAAGCGGCGGAGATCCAGAAATTCGGCTCCAAATGGGTCGAGCATGTCGCGGGCTTCGCCGGCAAGACCTCCTATCTCGCCGTTGCCGTGGGCAAGACCGTGCATCTGTTCACCGGCGCCGGGGAAAAGCTGCGCGAGCTGGCGCACCCCTCCACCGTCACCGGCATTGTGTTCGACGCCAAGGGCAAGCGCCTCGCCGCCTCGCACTACAACGGCGCCTCGTTGTGGTTCACCGCCTCGGCCTCCGCGCCCAAGGTGCTGGAATGGAAAGGCAGCCACACCGGGATCGTCATGCACCCGAATGGCGAGGCGCTGGTGACATCGATGCAGGAAAACGCGCTGCATGGCTGGACCCTGCCCGAGGGCAAGCACATGCGCATGGCCGGCTATCCGGCCAAGACCGAATCTCTGGGCTTCACCAAATCCGGCCGCTGGCTGGCCACGGCGGGGGCAGAGAGCGTGGTGCTATGGCCGTTCTTCGGCGGCGGGCCGATGGGCAAAGCGCCCAAGGAGCT
>DATJXU010000016.1:0-2812 GCA_035499915.1 Acidocella sp. | reverse complement strand
CCGGGCAAGTTTCTATGCCAAGGCCGATTATGCCTTCAACACATCCGGCAAGACGCTGGAGGAGGCCTTCGCCGGGCTGATGGCGCTGCTGCGCGAGCAAACCTCCCGCACGATCAGGTAAACGCAATTTAGTGTTCATCTTCCGCCCCGACGGCGGTATATTCTTCTATCGTAATGGTAGAGCATGTGAATCCGCATTACCACCCGGATTGGAGCGACCGTCTGGCCACGGCCCAGGCCCGCTACACCCACGCGCAAATGCGGTGCGATGCGGCGATGGCCACGGGCTTTTCCTCGCGCGAACACCGCGACGCGCTGAACAGCCTGAGCGCGGCCAAGGACGAGCTGAAAACCGCGCAGCTGTCACAATTCCCCAGCGTCGCCGACTACGCCGCCTGGCTCTTCGCGGGACTGGAGGACGCCGGAGACGGCTTCGCGGTTATCCCGGATTTCGCCGCGTTCACCAGCGTCACCGAGGTGGACGAAGCCTATGAGCGCGCCGGCCGGCACCAGCGCGAGGACCTGCTAGAGAGCAAGTCCCGGCTCCGGACCGGCCAGCCTTGCCGCCTTTGCCGACGCCAACGCAGTCATTTCCACCTGGCGGCTGTTCGGCTCGGCCGAAACGGGCATCGAGTGCATGGTCAGCTTCCACGAAACCGGCGCGCGGTTCCATATCTGCCTCGCGCATCCGTGGGGCGGCCTGCAGCGCCATTCCAACGAGGCGTTCCGCCGAATCGCCACCCAGCTGGCGCGCGAAAGCATCCTGCTGATCAGCCCCGCTACCGCCCCGGTGTTCCGGGCCGATGGCCACCGCCAAGCGCAGAACCGGGAGCTGATCCGCGAGGTCAACGCACTGGCCGCGGGTTTCCAGTTCTACCGGCATTTGCTGCCTGGCCGGGGCCTGCGCGAGGCGTTCTCCCGCGTGGACATGGGCTGGGACGGCGCCAGCTTCTACGATCCGGACTGGTCGGCAGCGGAGTACTCCACCCTGCCGGAGGCGCTGCGCGCCGCCGCCGCCACGCCCTCGCCCACGCAGCTCATGTACGGCACCGCGGTGCTGGCGCGGGGCAGCTGGTCCCCGATTTCATCCCCGGCCGAATCCGGGCAGACTGGAGACAAACCCCGAAGGTAGCCCGCATGACCGCGCCCAAAGCCTATCTCGCCGGACCGGATGTATTCTTGCCCAATGCCGCGGCGCAGGCGGCGGCGAAAATCGCCATCTGCGCCCGCCACGGGCTCACCGGCGTCTCCCCGTTCAACCCTGCGCTCGACCTCTCGCTTCCCCCGGCGCAGCTCTGGCGGCGGATCTATCTGGACGACATCGCCTTGATGCTGGGCTGCGACCTGATCATCGCCAATCTCACGCCGTTCCGCGGCGCCTCGGCCGATGCCGGAACGCTGGTCGAGCTTGGCTGGTTCCTCGGCCAGGGCAAGCCGGTCTTCGGCTACTCCAACAGCGCCGAGGATTTTGCCGCCCGCTCCCTGGCGCAGATGGCCGCCTGCCCGGACCCGATGCCAGGGCTGGATGTGGAAAATTTCGGGCTGGTGGATAACCTGATGATCCAGGGCGCGGTGGAATATGGCGGCGGGGTCGGCCTCACCCTGCCGCCGGACGGGCTCTCCCGCCAGTTCGACGCGCTGGACGTGTTCGAGCTTTGCGTGGCCGAAGCGGCTCGCAAGCTTAGGGGTTAAGCTTGTAGCCGCCGCTCTCGGTCAACAGCAGGCGGGAGACCGCCGTGTCTGGCTCGATCTTCTGCCGCAGCCGGTACACATGCGTCTCCAGCGTATGCGTCGTCACCGCCGCATTGTAGCCCCACACCTCGTTCAGCAGCACTTGGCGCGAGATCGGCTTGCCCTCGGCCCGGTAGAGGAACTTCAGGATCGCGGTTTCCTTATCCGTCAGGCGGATGCGCTTGCTGTTGGCGTCCACCAGCTGGCGCTCCGAGGGGCGGAACGTGTACGGCCCGATGGTGAAGACCGCGTCCTCAGAGGTCTCGAAGCTGCGCAGCTGCGCCCGCAGCCGAGCCAGCAATTCCTTCAGGCGGAACGGCTTGGCGATATAGTCATTTGCCCCCGAATCCAGGCCTCGCACCACATCGGACTCCTCGGCCGAGCCGGTGAGCATGATGATGGGCGACTTGAAACCCTTGTCGCGCATCCGACGGCAGAAATCGCGGCCATCGCCATCTGGCAGCCCCACATCGAGGATCAGCGCATCGTAGCGCGCCGCCTGGGGGCTGAGCTTGGTCTCGGCCGCCGACAGGCAGTCGGCCTGATCCGGTGTGAACTCCCCGTCCAGCTCAAGCTGCTCGATTAACGCCGAGCGCAGGGCATCGTCATCATCCACCACGAGAATTGGACGTTGGACCGACATGAATGCCTCCTTGGTATTTGAAGGCAAATATACAGAGTTTTCCGGCCTCTGTAAGCCTCTCTGGCCAGACGCCCCGGTACACCCTATTTGATGATACGTAATGACAAAACTTGCGCATATCGCGGGGGGCATGCTCGGCACACCCCGCACCCGGGCCGTGCACCGGGCCATCGCCGAGGCCAGGCGCGGCGTGCCCGTGGTGCTGGCGGCGCGCCACCCGCTCATCATCGTCCCGGCCGAGACCGTGGGGGCCGAGGGGCTGCGCCTCATCGACACGCTCTCCAACGGCCCGGCCATGCTGCTGCTCAGCCCCTCCCGCGCCGCGGCGGTGCTGCAGCACGAGGTGGCGGACAAGGCCCCAGCCATCGCGCTCAGGCTGGCCAGGCCGCTGATCGACGCCGAGACACTGAAACGCGCCGCCGACCCGACGCTGGAGCA
>DATJXU010000015.1:0-6134 GCA_035499915.1 Acidocella sp. | reverse complement strand
CGGCCGCCTCCAGATAGCGCCGCAGCATCTTGTGGCTCAGCTCGTAGCTGTATTCGAAGCGCTGGATGCAGGCATCGCGAATCAACTTGTCCTCCGGCACGCGCGCATGCGCGGCCAGCGCTTCATCGAGCGTGGCCAGAGCGCGATTGAGGGAGGAGAGATCGATCATCAGCCCATCAGCTCGACGAAGCGCTTGAACAGATAGAAGCTGTCAGACGGGCCGGGAGAGGCTTCCGGGTGATACTGCACGGAGAACACTTTTTTGCTCCTGCAGGCGATGCCTTCGTTCGAGCCGTCGAACAGCGAGACATGCGTCACCTCCACGCCTTCCGGCAGGCTCTTCTCGTCCACCGCGAAGCCGTGGTTCTGCGAGGTGATCTCTACGTGGCCCGTCGTCAGGTCTTTCACCGGCTGGTTGGCACCGCGATGGCCGCGCTCCAGCTTGTAGGTCTTGCCGCCGAGGGCTGTGGCCAGCAGCTGGTGGCCGAGGCAGATGCCGAAAATCGGCACGCCGGCTTCCATCACGCCCTGGATGGCGGGCACGGCATAAGCAGCCGTCGCCGCCGGGTCGCCAGGGCCGTTGGAGAGAAACACGCCGTCGGGCTTATGGCGCAGAATATCCTCCGCCGAAGCGGTGGCGGGAACCACCGTCACATGGCAGCCGGAGGAGGCGAGGGAGCGCAGAATGTTGCGCTTGGCCCCGTAATCCACGGCCACAACGCGCTTGCCGCCATGGGCCTCCTCATAGCCATTGGCCCAGCTCCACACCCCATCGGTCCATTCATAGGCCTGGGTGCAGGTGACCTCCTTGGCGAGGTCGAGGCCTTCCAGCCCGGCCCAGTCCGCCGCCTGCTTGGCCAGCGCCTTCAGGTCGAATTTTCCGTCCTCAGGGTAGGCCAGCACCGCGTTCGGCGCGCCGAGGTCACGGATGCGCAAGGTCAGCGCCCGCGTATCCACCCCGGCGATGCCGGCAATGCCCATCGTCTTCAGCCAGGCGCCCAGGTCAGCGGTGGCGCGGTAATTGGAAGGGGTGGTGAAATCCTCCTTCGTCACCAGCCCGCGCGCGAAAATCTGCGGGGCTTCCATGTCCTCATGGTTGGTGCCCACATTGCCGATATGCGGGAAGGTGAAGGTGATGATCTGCCCGGCGAAGGAGGGGTCGGTCAGCGTCTCCTGGTAGCCGGTGAGGCCGGTGGAGAAGCACAGCTCGGACGGCGCGGTGGTGCCGAAGGCGCCAAAGCCCCGGCCCCAGAATACCGTGCCATCCGCCAGCACCAGGGCGGCGGTGGCGCCCGGCGGCACCTCGCTGCTCTCCGGCGCTGCGGACAAATCTTCCCAGGCGAGGCCGGTTGCGGCCATAATGGCGGGCCAATGGCGCGGCGGAATGGCCGCGGCGCTGCGCCATTTGCGGACGGCTTCGGGTGAAACGCCGGTCAGGGTCGCGGCGGCCTCGCTGCCGCCCAGGCGGCGCAGGATTTCATCTATGGGCGTGTGCATGGTATCCTTCTAGCGGAATTTTGCTCCGGCCTCAACGAGGCGATATAGGGGGCGGAAATTTTTTCCGGGCACCGCCCGGCATTAGAGTACCGGACTTTACGTCCGGCATTGGAGAAAAAAGAATGAGCCTACGTGAAGACCTGACCGCCGCCGTGAAGCAATCCATGCTGGCCCGCAACGCGGAGCGGACCTCAAGCCTGCGCATGATCCAGGCCAAGCTGAAGGATACCGACATCGCCGCCCGGCCGAAGGGTGTGGAGCAGGTCTCCGATGATGAGATCCTCGCCATGCTGCGCTCCATGATCAAGTCCCGCCGGGATTCCGTGGCGCTCTACCGCCAGGGCGGGCGCGAGGAGCTGGCGGCGAAGGAGGAGGCGGAGATCGCCGTGATCGCGGAATTCCTGCCGCAGACGCTGGAGGGCGAGGCGCTGGAGGCCGCCATCAAGGAGGCCATCGCCGCCACCGGGGCGGCGAGTGCGAAGGACATGGGCAAGGTTGTCGGTGCGCTGAAGGCCAAGCATGGCGCGGCGCTGGACATGGGCGTGGCCTCCGCCGCGGTAAAGGCGGCCCTGGCCGGCTAAATGGCGCTTCCTGCCAATTTTCTCGATGAGTTGAGGGCGCGCACCCCGATCGCCGCGGTGATCGGGCGCAGCGTCAAGCTCACGCGCTCCAGCCGTGACTGGAAGGGCTGCTGCCCGTTCCATGGGGAAAAGACGCCCTCCTTTTATGTCTATGACGACCATTACCATTGCTTTGGTTGCGGCGAGCATGGGGATGTCATTACCTTTGTGATGAAAAGCACCGGCGCCGCCTTCATGGAGGCGGTGGAGGACCTGGCCGCCCAGGCCGGGCTGGAGGTGCCCAAGCCCACCCCGCAGGCGGCGCAGGCCGAGGCGCGCCGCGCTGGCCTGGCCGAGGTGCTGGAGGCCGCCTGCAAGGAATACCAGCTCTGGCTCTGGGGGCGGGAGGGCCGCGCGGCCCTGGATTATCTGCGCGGGCGCGGTCTGTCCGACGATACGATCCGCCGCTTCCAGCTCGGCTGGTCGGGTGAGGGGCGGGGCGCGCTGGCGGCGGCCTTGCGCGGGCAGGCCATCAAGCCGGACCAGCTCATCGAGGCCGGGCTGATGAAGCAAGGCGAGCGCGGGCCGACGGACATGTTCTTCGGCCGCGTGATGTTCCCCATCCGCGACCGGCGCGGCGCGCTGGTCTCCTTTGGCGGGCGGATCATGGGCGATGGCCAGCCCAAATATGTGAACGGGCCGGAGACGGCTTTGTTCTCCAAGCGCCGCTCGCTCTACGGGTTGAATCTGGCGCGCGAGGCGGTCCGCAAGGGCGCTTCGATGATTGTCGTCGAAGGCTATATGGATGTCATCGCCCTCTCCCAGGCCGGGTTCGGGGGCGCGGTGGCGCCGCTCGGCACCGCGTTGACGGAGGAGCATCTGGAGGAGATCTGGAAACTCTCGCCCGAGCCCATCGTGTGCTTCGACGGCGATGCGGCGGGCCAGCGCGCGGCGCTGAAAACCGCCGAGCTGGCACTGACCCAGCTGACGCCGGAAAAATCCCTGAAATTCCTGCGCCTGCCGCCAAAGGACGACCCGGACAGCCTGATCAAGCGCGGCGGCCGGGCGGCCTTCGAGGCGGAGTTGGCCAAGGCGCAGCCGCTTTCCGTGGTGCTGCTGCCCATGCTCCAGGCCGGGCAGGATCTTTCCACGCCGGAAGGCCGGGCGCGTTTCCGGCAGCGTTTGGTGGGGGCGGCCAATACGATCCCCGACAAGGTGCTGGCGAGCGAATACCGCGGCGCGCTGATGGATGCGTTCTTTGCCGGGAAGAGCCGCCCGGCCCAGCCGCGCCAGGCGTTTCAGCCGGGTGGCAAGGGGCGTTTCGCTCCCACCCCGCCGCCCGTGGCGCTGCCGCCGCGCACCGCGCCGGATGCCGTGGCCTCGCAATCGCGCCGCGCCCGGTTGATGCTGGCGATCCTGCTGGCTTTCCCCGCGCTGATCCCGGAGGTGGAGGAGGCGTTCTCCCATGTCCGGCTCCCGGACCCGGATGAAGTGTTGCGCGAGGCGCTGCACGGCTTTGTTTCACGGGCGAAAGCCCTTGACACGGCCTCCCTGTTCACCCATCTCGACAGCCTCGGCCTTGGTGGGCAGGCGCGTGCGTTGCAGACGCAGGCGGGCGCTGAATTCCGCCTCGCCCCGGATGCGAGCCCGGCGGACGCCGCGCGGAACTGGTGGAGCTTGTACGAATTGATGGATTTCAGCATCGACATGTTGCGGACGCAGCGTGACGAAGCCCAGGCCCTTTGGCTCGCCAACCCTGACGACCGCGCCGCCTGCGACAGGCTGATGCGCTATAACGAGCTTTTGACCCGCGCCCGCTCAGGTGCCGCCGGGGTTGAAGATTTCTGACTTAAACCGGGCAAGGTTGTTGCCTATTTATTGACTTGTAAAATATACGAGCCGCTTACTCCGGAGACCTGATCTTACCATGGCCACCAAGCCGACCGCCACCACGGAAACCGCCGCCCCCGAGGCAGAGGCCGATGCCAACGTGCTGGACACCCAATCCGCCGCCGTCAAGCGGCTGATCGCCAAGGGCAAGGAACGGGGCTACATCACCTTCGATGAGCTGAACGCCGTCCTGCCCGCCGAGCAGAACAGCTCGGAGCAGATCGAAGACATCATGGCGATGCTCAACGAGATGGGCATTCAGGTGGTGGAATCCGAGGAGGGCGAGGACGCCGAGGCCGCCGCCGCGCCGAAGGATGAAGGGGTCGACGACGAGGAGCAGGCCGGGAATATCTCGGAATCCTCCGTCAGCCGCACGGACGACCCGGTGCGCATGTATCTGCGCGAGATGGGCACGGTGGAGCTGCTCTCGCGCGAGGGCGAGATCGCCATCGCCAAGCGCATCGAGGCCGGGCGGGACATGATGATCCGCGGGCTTTGCGAAAGCCCGCTCACCTTCCGCGCCATCATCGCCTGGCACGAGGCGCTGAATAATGGCCGGGTGCTGCTGCGCGACGTGATCGACCTGGAAGCCATGCAGGCGGATTCCGAGCCGGTTGAGGCGGCCGCCTTCGAGGCCGCCGAGGAGATCGACGAGGACGAGGAGGGCGAGGGGGCCGGCATGTCCCTCTCCGCGCTGGAAGAGAAGCTCAAGCCCGAGATCTTCCAGAATTTCGATGAGATCGAGAAGCTCTACGACAAGCTCTCGAAGATGCAGACCAAGCGCATCGAGAACCTGACCGCCGGCGGGGATGTGAATGCCCGCAACGAGAAGGCCTATGAGAAGCTGCGCGACGAGCTGGTGGCCAAGGTGGAGCAGGTGCGGCTGCATAATAACCGCATTGAGGAGCTGGTGGCCCAGCTGAAGGTGCTCAACCAGCGCCTGAACGGGCTGGAGGGCCAGCTTTTGCGCCTGGCCGAGAACACCAAGGTGAGCCGCGAGGACTTCCTGCAGCATTATCGCGGCAATGAGATGGACCCGAACTGGCTGGCCCAGGTGGCCGAGCTGCCGGGCAAGGGCTGGAAGGATTTCGCCAAGAAGCACGCGACCCAGGCCAATGAGCTGCGCGCGCAGATCGGCAAGGTGGCTGCCGAGGCCGGGCTGCCGATCGAGGAATTCCGCCGGGTCTACACCACCGTCTCGCGCGGCGAGCGCGATTCCACGCGCGCCAAGAAGGAGATGATCGAGGCCAATCTGCGCCTGGTGATCTCCATTGCCAAGAAATACACCAATCGCGGCCTGCAGTTCCTGGACCTGATCCAGGAGGGCAATATCGGGCTGATGAAGGCGGTGGATAAGTTCGAATACCGCCGCGGCTATAAGTTCAGCACCTACGCCACCTGGTGGATCCGCCAGGCGATCACCCGCTCCATCGCCGACCAGGCCCGCACCATCCGTATTCCGGTGCATATGATCGAGACGATCAACAAGCTGGTGCGCACTTCGCGCCAGATGCTGCACGAGATCGGCCGCGAGCCGACCCCGGAGGAGCTGGCCGAGAAGCTCGGCATGCCGCTGGAGAAGGTGCGCAAGGTGCTGAAGATCGCCAAGGAGCCGATCTCCCTCGAAACGCCGATCGGCGACGAGGAAGACAGCCATCTGGGCGATTTCATCGAGGACAAGGCGGCGATCATCCCGCTGGATGCGGCGGTGCAGGCCAATCTGCGCGAGGCGGCGACGCGCGTGCTCTCCTCGCTCACCCCGCGTGAAGAACGCGTGCTGCGCATGCGCTTTGGCATCGGCATGAACACCGACCATACGCTGGAAGAGGTGGGGCAGCAGTTTAACGTGACCCGCGAGCGTATCCGCCAGATCGAGGCGAAGGCGCTGCGCAAGCTCAAACACCCCAGCCGCAGCCGCAAGCTGCGCAGCTTCCTGGATGATTAATAAAAGTTTTTGGTGCGGCTTTTTTCAAAAAGCTGCAAAACGCCGCCCTTTTTGAAAAAAAGGGCGGCACCCCAAAAGCTTTTGAAACTTGAGTTTCGGGGGGCGCTGAATGCCTGAGATTCTTGATTATGCGCGGCCTGCACCCGGAGAGGCGACAGAGCGCGCCATCGTCACCGTGGTGTTCCTGCGCCTGCTCAACCGGCCCCGGCGCCCTTTGGCTGTGTTGCCGCAAGGGGCCAGCA
>DATJXU010000014.1:0-3195 GCA_035499915.1 Acidocella sp. | reverse complement strand
GGCGGAATTGGCGAACACGGCCACACAGTCCAGGCTCTTGCAGGCGGGCACCACCCCGGCGGCGCTGATCCGGCCGATGCTTGGCTTCAAGCCCACGATGTTGTTGCAGGCGGCGGGAACGCGGCCGGAGCCTGCCGTGTCAGTGCCCAGCGAGAAGGCGCACAGGCCAGCGGCCACGGCCACGGCGGAGCCGGAGGAGGAGCCGCCGGAGATATAATCGGCATTGAACACCGAGCGTGGCGCGCCATAGGGCGAGCGCGTGCCGTTAAGTCCGGTGGCGAACTGGTCGAGATTGGTCTTGCCGATCAGGATGGCCCCGGCTTCGCGCAGCTTGGCGACGACGGTGGCGTCCCGCTCCGCTGTATAGGCAAAGTCCGGGCAGGCGGCGGTGGTGGGCATGCCGGCGACGTCGATATTATCCTTCACCACATAGGGGATGCCGTAGAGGGGCAGGGAGGCGTCGCCGAGCGCGCTGGCGGCGGCGAGCGCATCCTCCTTCGGCACCAGCGAAATGAACACTGCCCTGTCCGGATAGGCTTCGATACGGGCGTAGAGCGCCTCGATCAGCGTCTGGGGCGTGATTGTGCTCGCCGCATAAGCTGCGTGCAGGGCGGGGATTTCCAGCAAATCAGGGATCATTGTCTCTTACTCCGTCACGATCACGCCCAGGCGCTGCCCGGCTCGGACCACTTGGCCCGGGGTGGCGGTGAGGGCGGCGAGGCGCCCATTGGCAGGGGCGGCCACCCGCACTTCCATTTTCATCGACTCCAGGATCATCACCGGCTCACCGGCGCTCACCACCTCGCCGGGCTCCTTCAGCACCTGCCAGATGCTGCCGGGTACAGGGGCGGAGATGCCGCGCGCCCCCGGGGGCAGGGCGTCCTCGGGTGGTGGGGGTGGCAGGTCTGGTTCCTCGAAGCTGTGCAGTCCCCTGGCCACCCAATCCTCACGCTCGGTGGCGAAGGCGGCGCGCTGCTGCTTCTGGAACGCGGCGATGCTCTCCGCGTTGGCCGCGCAGAAGGCCAGATGCTCGCGCAAGGAGAAGGAGCTTTCCTCGATGCGCGGCATGTACTGGCCGTGCGGGAAAGCCTCGCGGAGTTCCAGCAGCTCCTGCTCGCTCACCTCGACGAAGCGGATTTGGTCGAAATGCCGCAGCAGCCAAGGCTTGCCGTCCTCGAAGGGCGGCGTCTGGCGATGGGTGTTCCACATCTGGATGGTGCGGCCGAAGAGCTGATAGCCGCCCGGGCCTTCCATGCCATAGACGCACATATAGGCGCCGCCGATGCCTACCGCATTTTGCGGCGTCCAGGGCCGGGCGGGGTTGTACTTGGTCGTCACCAGGCGGTGGCGCGGGTCGTAGGGTGTCGCCACCGGCGCGCCGAGATACACATCGCCCAGCCCAAGCACCACGTAGGAGGCGTCGAAGATGATGCGCTTCACCTCGTCGATGGAGTCCAGCCCGTTGATGCGGCGGATGAACTCGATATTGTCCGGGCACCAGGGGGCGTCGGGGCGTGTCGTCTCCTGGTATTTGCGCATGGCGAGGCGGATCTGCGAGTCATTCCAGGAGAGCGGCAGGTAGATGGTGCGCGCCTTCACCACCATGTCCTCTGGCGCGGGCAGAGCGGGCAGGATCGCGTCCACCGCCGCGCTGATCTTCGCCGCATTCGTCACGTCTGAATCGAAATGCACCTGCAGCGAGCGTATGCCGGGGGTGAGGTCGATGACGCCGGGGACGCGTGCCTGCTCCAGCGCTTCGCGCAGCGCCTGGGCGCGCAGGCGCAGTTCGAAGTCCAGCTTCATCTCGCCGAATTCGATGAGGATGTCCTCATCGCCCGCGCGGCGGATCACCGTGTCCTTGCGCGCCTCGATGATTGCCGGGGCGGCATCGGCGGGCCGGAAGCGCACCTTGTCACCGGGCGTGAGCTGGCCGAGCTTCCACAAATCATCGCGCGTGACCACGGCCGGGCAGACGAAGCCGCCGAGCGACGGGCCGTCCGGACCGAGCAGGATCGGCATGTCGCCCGTGAAGTCGATGGCGCCAACGGCATAGGCGTTGTCGTGAATGTTGGAGGGGTGAAGCCCGGCTTCGCCGCCATCCTGGCGTGCCCATTTGGGCCTGGGGCCGATGAGGCGCACGCCGGTGCGGGCGGAGTTGTGGTGCACCTCGTAGGTGGAGGCGAACAATACGTTGATATCGTCCTGCAGGAAGAAATCCGGCGCGCCGTGTGGGCCGTAGCGCACGGCCAGTTCCCACTCATGCGTCAGTTCCGGGCGCGCGGCGGGGGCGTGCGCGGGTAGGGGCATGGGCGGGTTGAGGCGCAGTGTGTCGCCCGCGCGCAGCGCGCCGCCACTATGGCCGCCGAAGCCGCCAAGGGTGAAGGTGGCAGTGGAGCCGAGATATTCGGGGGCGGAGAACCCGCCCGAAACGGCGAGATAAGTCCGCTGGCCCGGCCCGCTGATGGTGCCCAGGGTGAGGATCCGCCCGGCCTTCACGGCAACCGGCGTGAAGAATGGCACCGCCGCGCCGTCGAGATCCGCCGCCATCGCGCCGCCGGTGAGGGCGATAATGGTGTCGCAGTTGAAGCGCAGCGTGGGGCCGGTATGGGTGAGCTCCAGCGCCATGGCCGTGCTCAGATTGCCGAGAATTCCGTTGGCCAAAGCATGGCTTTTCTCGTCCATCGGGCCGGAAGGCGGAATGCCGACCTCCCAATAGCCAAGCCGCCCGGGCAGGGATTGCAGCGAGGACTGCGCGCCGCCATCCAGCACCGCGATGCTGTGCGGGACGTAGGAGAAATTGGCCAGCGAGCGCGTGGTCATCTCGCCCGCCAGGAATTCGGGCAGGGCCAGGACCTCCTGCAGATAGTCGAGATTGGTCTCAATGCCGAAAATCTGGCTCTCTGCCAGGGCCGTTTGCAGATTGGCGATGGCATCCGCGCGCGTCGGCCCGGTGGCGATGAACTTGGCCAGCATCGGGTCGTAGAAGGGGGAGATGGCGGTGCCTTCCTCCACCCAGCCATCGACGCGCAGGCCCGGACCGGGCTTGAACGCGGTGAGCGTGCCGCTGCAGGGCGCGAAATTCTCGGCCGGGTTCTCGGCATAGACGCGGACTTCCACCGCGGCACCTTTGGGGGAGAGCGTGGCGGGCAGCTTGAATTCGCCAGCGGCCAGCTCGATCATCCAGCGCACGAGATC
>DATJXU010000013.1:0-7564 GCA_035499915.1 Acidocella sp. | reverse complement strand
TCCTGCATGCCGGGTTCCGCCGGCAACCCGGCGGTCAGGCGCGCGGCCGCCGCCGTCCAGGTTTGCAGCAGCGCCACAACATCTTGGCGGCTCGTCGCGGCCAAGTCGAACGAGGCGAAATACAGGGAATCCTGCATCGGCGTCGTGATACCTGCCTGATGCGCGCCATAAAATGGCTCCGCGGCTTCAGCCATATCCTGCGGCAGGATCGGCGAGGCCTGGGCGCGCGTGACCATGGCGCCCGCAACACCACCCGCCAACCCGCCGGCTACGCCAAAGAAAGACCGCCGCGACGGTGCGTTGAGCTTCTCCCCGCTCATTGCGCCTGCACCACTGTGTTCACATCGTCCTCCACATAATAGAAACCTTTGCCCGTGGGGTTCACGACAAGGCCGAACAAATCGCCGCTCCCCGGCGGCGTTTGCGCCTCGTCGGCATCGATCCATTGGGCACCTAGCTGCTTGCCGGTGACCGGATCAATCTCCACCACCTGGCCATTCAGCCCGTTCACCACCAGCAAATGGCCGTTCGGCGCCATGTCCATCGCCAGAGGCCGGTTGAGCAGCCCATCCTTGCTGACCAGCGTGCCGGTGGCGGCGCTGTCCGTTCGTGCCGCGGCATCGGGGATTGCCACGACCCGGTTGCCGATCGCATCGGAGACGTAAAGCGTGCCATCCTTGCCCAGGGTCAAGCCCGTCGGCCCGATCAGGAACACGCTGGCATCGGCCTGCGCGCTGAAACCACTGCCGATCACGGTTTTGCTTGTAACCTGGGGCGGTTTGCCGGCGGGGATGCTCAACCCGATGCGCAGCACCGTGGCGCTGTTCTGCACGGGTTGGCCGGGGGCGCCGATGCCGAACCCGGCATTGCTGACGAACAGCGTCGCGGTGCCGTCATTGTCGATCCAGGCCATGTTGCCCCAGGGATCGGCAATCTCCGGCCCGGCGATGGTGCCCGCGACCTTGCCGGTGGCATCCAGCACGATCAGACAGCCCGGTCCAAGGGTTTTGGTCGTGCCGTCCGTGCTCGGCGCGCTGCCGACGATCACCCAGCCGGATTTCAGCATGACCATCGCCGTGCTCAGCCCGACACCGCCAGGGCACCCGGGCAGGTTGTGCGGAATGGTGGCAAAGGTGCTGGTCTGCCCGGTAGCGGGCCGGTAGTCGATGATCGTGCTGCCGGTGCCCTGCAGATTACCCCGGTTGTTGAAATTATCGACCAGCAGGTCGCCCTGCTGCACCGCCCCGGCGGTCACAGGCGCCACCACCATCGCATAGGGGTTCTGGTCGCCATTCGCCGGCACGGTGGAAGTGACCAGATGATGCTTGTGCACGGTTGCCAGATACGCGCCTGCATCCGTGGTTTGCGCCTGCGCCGCAGGCATCCCGGCGTACAAGGCAAGGCAGGAAACCGCCAACAGGGTCAAACAAGGTTTACGCGTACTCATTATATGTCTCCCAGCGCAGAAAATAGTAATGCAAATCATTCGCAATACGTAGGCGGTAAAAAAGGGCAATTTTCCTCATGTCAGGCCGGAACCGCCTCTAAGCCAACCGCCGTGGAAGCTGCAGGATAGGCGACAACTTCGCCCTCCACATCCAACCAGACATCGCCGCCGTGTTTCGGTATGGCATGGCTGAATACCCGGGCGGTTACATCGTCCACTGGCAGCGAGCCTTTTATGCTGAGCGTCACCAGGGCATCATGGCCGTAAAAGGCCATGTTCTTTATCGCCGCCGGCACGCCGCCAGCGGTGGGAGCCTCGCTGATCCTGATCTGCTCGGGGCGGATCATCACCCTGACCGGGCCCGCCACATCAGAAGGCGCCAGACGCAGCACACCCAAGGCGCAATGCACTTTGCCATTGCCGGCGATGCCCGGGGTGAAGACTGCATCACCGACAAAATCGGCCACGTCCGGGCTGGCGGGATGATGGTACAAAACTTCCGGTGTGCTCATTTGCGCCAGCTGGCCATGCTGCAGCACGCCGACCAGGCGGCCCATGGACAGCGCCTCCTCCTGGTCATGCGTCACCAGGATGGCCGTGGCGCCCGAGGCCTTTACGGCACTGGCGACCGCTTCCCGCGTCTCCGCCCGTAAACCGGCATCCAGCGCGGAAAAAGGTTCGTCCAGCAGCAGGAGCTTCGGGTGCGGCGCCAGGGCACGCGCCAGGGCCACGCGTTGTTGTTCGCCGCCTGAAAGCTGCTGCGGCGCACGGTCCGCGTAATGCGCCGGAAGGCCGGCCAGCGCGAGCAGCTCAGCCACACGATACCGCGCCTTCCGCTGTGCCCGGTTGAGACCGAATGTGATATTGTCTGCAACCGACAGATGCGGAAACAGCGCGCCCTCCTGCGCGACGTAACCGATGCCTCGCTGCTCGGGACGCTTGAACACCGCATTCGAGGCCATGACCTCGCCATCGAGCCTGATCTCACCGCCATCTGGTTGCTCAAAACCGGCGATCAGCCGAAGCAATGTTGTCTTTCCGCTTCCCGAGGCACCCAATATCGCCACCAGATCCCCGGATGCGACGTTGAAGCTTACGTCGCGCAGTACCGTGCTCTTCCCGAAAAATTTGACCAGCCGGGAGATTTGCAAATTAGCCATGGGTTATGCCGCCCCCTGAGGCACGCTGGAAAACACGCTTGCCGCGCCGAAGCGCCGGGCCAGCAGCCAGGAAGCCAGCATGGACATCATCGCCATCACCGCGGCGAACGGCGCTGCCGCTGCAAAGGCAATGGTCGAGGTGTCGGCCCAGATCTGGGTCGCCAATGTCTGCGTGCCGATGGGCGCCAGCAGCAAGGTCGCGGTCAGCTCGGTTACCACCGAAATGAATACCATCGCCGCCGCGGCGCCAAGGCCCGGCGCGGCCAGAGGCAGGGTCACGCGCAGCAGCACGGAAAACCAGTTCAGGCCAAGGGAAAACCCTATTTCTTCCAACCGCTTCTGCGCCTGGATCAGCGCCGAGCGCACGCTCACCAGCGCCAAGGGCAGAAACACGATGGCGTAGGCAAGCAAAAGTAAAAAAGTGCTCTGATAGAGAGGCCGGATGCTGTGGACGGTGAGCGAAATTAGCGCCAGCGCCACCACAATCCCCGGGACGCCTTGCGCCAGATAGGCGCAGCGCTCCAACAGCGTGATGAGCCTGCCGTCATAGCGTGTGGCGAGCAGCCCCAATGGCAGCGCCAGCAACATTGTCAGCGCCGCCCCGCCTGCTCCCAGCCGTACCGATGTCCAGGCCGCCTGCGCCAGGGCAGCCAGAGAAGACGCGGCCACCGCCGTGGCGGCGTTGCTAGGTTGCGCCAGCCAATAGGCGATCATCCCGAGCGGTACGGCGAGCGCGACAAATCCCAGCGCCGCGAACCCGGCATGTGCCACAACGCGCCAGCGGCCAAGCGGGTAGCGCGCCACCCCGCGCCGCGTGCCACGCGCCAACCGTCCATACCGCGCCTTGCCGCGCACGAAATGTTCGATCGCAAGGCACAGCACGCAAAGCACGATCAGGATCATCGCCAGAAGGGCCGGCTCGGCGCCGGAAAATCCAGCTTGATAAGCCGCATAAATTGCCGTGGTAAAAGTCCTGAATCGTAACAATGCAAAGGCGCCGAACTCCACCAGCGTGTTCAACGCCACCAGCAGCATCCCGCCAAGGAGTGCCGGCCGCAACTGCGGCAGCACGACGCGCAGGAACACCGCGCCGGCATTGTTGCCCAGCGACCGTGCGATTTCTTCCAGGGCGGGGTCCATCTCGCGCAGCGCCGCCGCGACCGGCAAATAGACCAGCGGGTAATAGGACATCGTCACCACCAGTAGGGCGCCGCCGAACGTCTCGAACGCCGAACTCAAGGAGAGCCAGGCGTAGCTCGTGATGAAGGCCGGGAGCGCCAGCGGCACGACGACCAGAACGGCCCAAAACCGCTTACCGGGCAGATCCGTCCGCTCAATGAGCCAAGCCGCCGCCGTGCCGATTACGCCGCAGGACACGGTCACGCAGGCAATCAGCGACAATGTATTCAGCAGCAATTCACCGACAAGCGGCCGCCAGATCAGTGCCACCGCCGTCTGCCAACCAACCTCAGCGGCATTAACCGCGGTAACGGCGATGGGCAGGACCACCAAACCTGACACTCCGAATCCCGCAGCCAAAAGCCAAAAATTTGGGAATTTTGGAGACGTCCTGGTCCGTTCGGCGAAACTAACCGTGGCAAGCATTGTTAAATGAGGCCCGCCTGCTGCAGAAGCTGGCCAGCTTCCTGATCATCGCCAAGCTGGGACACATTGATGGCGGGCGGTTGCAGATCCTTGAACGGCGTCAGCTTCTTGTTCGGGGAAACACCCGGCAGCAGCGGATATTCGTAGTCGATATCGCTCTTGCCGAGCATCTCTTGAGCCGGCTTGCTAACCAGGAACGCCAGAAACTTCTGCGCCGCCGCCTGGTTCTTCGAGGACTTGAGAACAGCCGCGCCGGACACGTTGATCAGCCCGCCGATATCGCCGTCTTTGAAATGATGGATCTTGCTATTGATCTTGTCCGGGCCAAGCTCGGTTTCCAGCCGGTACCAGTAGTAGTTGTTGATGATGCCGGTAGCTACATCACCGCGCGCCACCGCCGCGACCACGCTTTCATCGTCCTGGTAGATCAAGCCGTTGGCCTTCAGCCCCTGAAGCCAGGCCAAAGCCGCCGCCTTGCCATCCTGCTTGATGACGGCGCTGACCAGCGGCAGAAAATCCGCATCGCTGGGGGCGATGCCAACTTTGCCCTTCCATTCCGGCTTGGCGAGGTCGAGCAACGACGCCGGCAAGGCGCTGGCACTGATTTTGGCAGGATTGTAGGCCAGCACGTTTTCGCGGGCCAGGATGCCGAGCCAATCTCCATCGGTGGCGCTGTATTGCGCCGGGATCTGTTTCAGGGTGGCGGGGGCGACCGAGGACAGTAGCCCCTTTTCATCGAGCAGATTCAGCTCGGGGGAGTTCTCGGTCAAAAACACATCCGCTGGCGAATCCGCCCCTTCCTGGATGATCTGCGAGGCGATATCCGGCCCTTCCCCCTCATGCAGCTGCACCTTGATCCCGGTTTCCTTGGTAAAGGCGGCCGCCAGCATCGCATCCACCTGCGGATGCTGGGCGCTGTAGAGCGTCAACGTGACCGGTTGCGCGTGCGCGGCATGCAGACTCAAGCCCAGACCGAGACCGACTACCATCAAGGCAGAAGCATACTTCATGAGGGATGGAACTCCGCGTCTAAATGATAATGAGAATTATTCTCATCGCCATCCTAAGGAGTAACTGAATAGGACCAAGCCTGTCAACCGTCTTCAGGAATGTAAATCGGCAAGGGGCTTCGGAGCTGTTCCGGCTAAAACGCGCCATTCTGCTCCATCATCACCTCGGCTTGGAGGTTTTCGACGTCACGGAAGATCGAGGCGACGGCGAGGACACGCCCATTGCGCTTGAAGCGGATGATGCAGTCCTTGGCGGCAACGTCGCCCTCGATCACGAGTTCGTCCCACTTTTCGGCATGACCGACATAATTGATCGGGACGTCGTAGTGCTGGCTCCAGAAGAAGGGGACGGCGGCAAATCTTTCGCGGTGTCCGAGCATGTTGAGCGCAGCGGTTTGTCCCTGGCGCTCGGCTACCACCCAATGCTCGACGCGGATGCTCTCACCGCTATGCGGGTCGGGCCAGCGTGCGATGTCACCGGCCGCCCAAATCGCTGGCACGCCCGTTTCGAGATAGGCATTCACGACGACACCGCGATCAACGACCAGCCCGGCCATTTGTGCAAGTTCGGTCCTCGGACGTACACCGACACCGACGACCACGAGATCCGCCTCAAGTGTGCTGCCACCCTTGAGCGTCACCCGCTTGCCGCCGATGGCGCTCGCCGTGTCCTCAAGGTGGAAAACCACTCCGTGCTCTTCGTGGAGCGAGCGGACGAATTCTCCGATCTGCGGCCCCAGAATGCGCTCCATCGGCTTCTTGTCCGGCGCGACCACATGGACGTCGATCCCGCGTGCACGCAGGGCGGCCGCGACCTCAAGGCCGATAAAGCTCGCGCCCAGCACGACGACCCGGCGAGCCGTCTCGGCGCGCTCAATGATGGCCCGACAGTCCGCAAGCGTCCGCAGCGTGCGTACATGCGGCTGGTCGGCGCCGGGGATCGATAAGCGGACCGGTTCGGCCCCGGTTGCAAGCAACAGCCGATCGTACGGAATATTGCTCCCGTTAGCGACGACGACCTGGCGCGAACGCACATCGATGCCGGTAACGGTCTCCCCAAGGTGTAGCTCGATGCCGTTCTCGGCATAGAAGCTGGCCGGGCGCAGTGGGATCCAGTCCTCCGGCGCATTGCCGGCGAGATAGTCTTTGGAGAGATTCGGCCGGTCCACAGGCGGCGCATCATCGTTGCTCAACATAACGATGCTTCCCTGGTATCGCTCCCGCCGCAATCTCTCGGCGGCGGCAAAGCCGGCTGCGCCGCCGCCGATGATCACGATTTTTTCTGGAGCGCTAGCGGCGGTCGTGCCGCAGGGCACCGCCACTATCGGCTCCAGCTTCTCTCGCACGAATATCTTACCTTCGGTCTGCTCGACCGAAAAACACGGGAGTGGACTCAGGGCCGGCGGGCGTAAGGCTTCGCCTGTGCGCAGGCTGAAGCAGGCGTGATGCCAGGGACAGCGCACAGTGTCGTCAACCACGAGTCCATCGGCCAGTGCCGCATGGTAATGCGTGCAATGGGCCCCGACCGCGAACAGCTCCGTCCCACGACGCACAAGGAGAACCTGTTCCTCCCCGGCATAACCAACAAGCTTGCCACCACCGGCAAGCTCATCCAGCTCGATGCCCTTCGTCAGATCGGGACCGCTGAGCCTGGTTTCGTCGTTGGCCATTTTCGTCCACTTTCGTGATCTGAAATCGCAACCGCTTACATGGTCGATATCCGCATGGTTTTCATCAGGCGACACCACCTTCTCGAAATGGCGAGTGCGCGGCAATGCCGGCGGCATCGGGCAGGATCGGAGGCTGGTTGTCTGTTCCGAATGCGGCACCGCAGAAGGCGCCGTCGGAACCATCGGCCAACAGCCAGCCCAAGCTAAACCTACCAAGCCGCGCGCCTCGCGCCGCCAGACGCCGTGCCGCGGCCGCGCCCAGACCCGAGCTGGCGCCGGTGATGACCACCACGTTCCCCGTGATGTGGCCGCTCATGTAGCTGCCCCCTTTCAGCGGTTGATCAAGGCCGCCACGGCGGCGGGGTAGCGGTCACCGGTCACCGGCAGTGCGCTCAGCGCCTGTCCGATGGTGGCGAGGTCGTCCGCCGACAATGTCAGCGCGGCGGCGCCGAGATTCTCCTCCAGCCGGGGCAGCTTGGTGGTGCCGGGGATGGGCACGATCCAGGGTTTCTGGGCCAGAAGCCAGGCCAGGGCGATCTGCGCCGGTGTGGCGCCCTTGGCCGTGGCGATCTGCGTCAGCCGCTCGACTAGCGCCTGATTGGCCGCGCGGGCCTCGGGGGTGAAACGCGGCACGATGTTGCGGAAATCATTGTCGCCAAAGCTGGTTTGGGC
>DATJXU010000012.1:0-15180 GCA_035499915.1 Acidocella sp. | reverse complement strand
TCAATCTAATCACATATTGCTCTAAAGCTTGGGGGCCTACGGCTTGTGGGCGCCGCGCACCAGGCTGCGCATCATCTCGTGGCGCAGCGAGTCGAAATCCGGCGACTCATCGCCGAACTTGCCGGTCATCTGCAGGCTGATCAGCCCGTGCAGCCCACCCCAGAACAAATGCCCCAGCACCGTCGGGTCGGCCTCCAGCCCGCCTGCCTCCACCATGCGCTCCACATAGAGCGTCAGGTTCGCCCGCGCCCGCGCCAGGGCCTGGGCGAATTCGGGATAATCCGCCGGGTCCGGCTGGCTGAGCGAGAAAATCAGCCGGTAGGCATCCGGGTTGTCGAACGCGAAAGCGACATAGGCATCGCCCACGGCGCGGGAGACCTCCCAGGCATCGCCCGGCCCGGCGATGGCGGCTTCCAGCGCGAAGGAAAGCCTGTCCAGCGCCGCGGTGCGGGCCGCGGCGAGGATCGCCTCCTTATTGGCGAAATAGCGGTACAAGGCGGTGGCGGACCACCCCAGATCACGCGCGATGGAGTGCATGGAGACATTCTCAAGCCCCAGCGCCACGGCCTGGTGCTCCGCCACCTGGACGATCCTCTCCCGCGTTTCGGCGACGCGTTCATCTGATAAGGGCTGTGCCATTCAGGCTCCGGCTGACGTTGCGATGAAAGAAACATGTGCACGAACGATCCGCCAGCCAAGCGCCAGGAACCGCACCCAGACCTGCGTCTGACGCCCGGCCTCACCCCCAGGCGCCGTCATGCAAAGCGCGGGATTCCTCGGCCAGCAGCGGCCCCACCACCTCCACCTTGCGCTGCCCGGCGGCGAATACAATGCGGCAAGGCAGATCCAGCGTCGGGTTCTCCTCATGATTGCCGGTGATCGCCTTCAGCTCATGCTCGCCCAGGCCATACACCACCCGCCCGATGCCCGCCCAATAGATGGCCCCGGCGCACATGGCGCAGGGCTCGGCGCTGGAATAGAGCGTGCAATCGGCCAGGAATTTGCTGCCATATTTGATGGAGGCCCGCCCGGCCAGGATCCGCTCGGCATGGCCGGTCATGTCATGCTCGGGCAGAAACCCATTGCCCTGCTCCATCAGCACCGCGCCATCCGGCCCGGCCAGAAGCGCGCCGAAGGGATGGCAGCCGCTCTCCTGGGCGCGCCTGGCAACCTCAAAACTCTGGCGCAGCAATGTCTCGTCGTCAGGCTGGGTCATGTTTCTGCTCCGGCAGGCTCAAAAGTTGCGCGGCCACGGCGATGGCGATGACCGCGGGCTGCTTGCCGGAAATACCGGGCAGGCCAATGGGGCAGACGAGGCGCGCGGGATTGACGCCATCCGCCTGCAGCCGCGAGAGAAAGCGCGCGCGCTTGGTGGCGGAGCCGATCATGCCGACAAATGTTGCGGGGCCGCGCAAGGCGGCGGTGGCGAGGCGGTAATCCAGCGCGTGGTCATGGGTGAGGATCAGCACCGCCGCGTCGGGCGAGGCCTGGGCCAGAACCTCTTCCATCATCTCCGGCGGGCAGCAGACCATGCCGGGAAGCTCGCGCATCTCCGCGCGCGTATCGAACCAGCCAAGCGAGAGCGGCAGCCCCGCGCAAACCCGCGCGATGGCCTGGCCCACATGCCCGGCGCCGAACAGCAGCACGGGGCGGCTGGGGGCATCCACGGGCTCGATGATCCTGGCGCCCACGCCTGGCTTTTCGCCGCGCGCGGGCAGAACGCTGGCTGGCAGCCGCCCGCCATAGGCGCGATGCACGGCGCCCTCCACCAGCTCGGCGATCAGCGTCTCCCCTGGCTCAGCCTGAAGAAACTCACAATGCGCCGGGTCGAGATGCTCGATGAGCAACCGCACCCGCCCGCCGCAGCATTGGCCAAGCAATGGCCCCAGCGGATAATCCTGCACCGCCCAGCTGCCGGGGGCGCGGGATAACGCCGCGCGGGCCTGTGTGATGGCGGTGAATTCCAGATTGCCGCCGCCGATGGTGCCTTGCGCCGCCTGCCCCGTGACCAGCATTTTCGTGCCCGCCCCGCGCGGCGCTGAGCCTTCCGTTGCCAGCACGCTCACCAGCGCCACCGGGCCGCGCGCCAGCAAAGCGCGGGCCGCCTCCAGCCACTCAGCCATGGCGCGATTTCAACTCGGCGATGGCGCCCAGAATCCGTTCCGGCGTGGCGGGCGCATCGAGCTTCGGAAAACCAGCCCCCGGCACGGCGGCGGCCACGGCCTGGGTGAGCGCGCAGAACACGGAATTGGCCAGCATGAAAGGCGGCTCGCCCACCGCTTTCGAGCGATGGATGGTCGGCTCCGCATTGCGCCCGGGCGCCCAGAGCCTGATGTCCATCTTCGCCGGACGGTCGGAGGCGGTGGGAATCTTGTAGGTGGAGGGCGCATGGGTAAGCAGCCGGCCCGCCTCGTCGAACACCAGCTCCTCGGTGGTAAGCCAGCCCATGCCCTGGATGAAGCCACCCTCCACCTGCCCGAGATCGATGGCCGGGTTCAGGGATTTGCCGACATCGTGCAGAATATCCACCGCCAGCACCTTATGCTCGCCGGTCAGCGTGTCGATGGCGACTTCCGACAATGCCGCGCCATAGGCAAAATAATAGAAAGGCCGGCCGGTATGGGTCGCGCGGTGGTAATGGATCTCCGGCGTGGCGTAGAAGCCGGTGGCGGAGAGCGAAATCCGGTTCATGTAGGCCAGGCGGCAGAATTCCGGGAAGCTCAACAACTCCGCCCCCGCTTGCACACCGGCCGGGGTGAACTGCACATCCTCCGGCGCCACGGAAAACTGCCGCGCGGCGAATGCCGCCAGACGCTGGCGGATGGCCTGGGCCGCGTTGAACGCCGCCATGCCATTGAGGTCAGTGCCCGAGGAGGCCGCGGTGGGCGAGGTGTTGGGCACCTTGTCCGTGCGCGTGGAGGAGATGCGCACAGAGTCCACCGGCACCGCGAACACATCCGCCACCACCTGGGCCACCTTGATCATCAGCCCCTGCCCCATCTCGGTGCCGCCGTGATTGAGCAAGATGGAGCCATCGGTATAGATATTCACCAGCGCGCCACCCTGGTTGAGATGGGTGGCGGTGAAGCTGATGCCGAATTTCACCGGGGTGAGGGAGAGGCCTTTCTTGATGACGCGGTGCGTTTGGTTCCATTGCGCCACCGCCGCGCGGCGCTTCGCATAATCGCTGGTTTCAACAAGCTCCGCCACGATCTCGGGCGCCACATTATCCGTCACCTGCATCGCGTACGGCGTAACATCGCGCCCCGGGCCGTAGAAATTGCGCTGGCGCACCAGCAGCGGGTCCAGCCCCAGCTCATGCGCGACATGGTCCATCACCCGTTCGATCACGATCATCCCTTGCGGGCCGCCGAACCCCCGGAAGGCGGTGGCGGAAACCGTGTTGGTTTTCGCGCGGTGGGAATGGATTTTGACGCTGGGCAGGAAATAGCAATTATCCGCGTGGAACATCGCGCGGTCATTGATGGAATAAGACAGATCCGCCGTGCAGCCGCAGCGCGATGCCAATTCAATCGAGATGGCCTGGATGCTTCCGGCTGCGTCGAACCCGACATCGTAAGACGCCGAGAATTCATGCCGCTTGCCGGTCATCACCATGTCATCGTCACGGTCGGCGCGGATTTTGACTTGGCGGCCGGTTTTCGCCGCCGCCAGCGCGGCGGCGGCGGCGAACAAAGCGGGCTGCGTCTCCTTGCCGCCAAAGCCGCCCCCCATGCGGCGCACCTCCAAAGTCACCTCCGCATCGGAAAGCCCGAGCACACGCGAGACGATATGCTGCACCTCGCTGGGGTGCTGGGTGGAGGAGAGCACATGCACCCGCCCTTCCTCCTGCGGCGTGGCGACGGCGATCTGGCCTTCCAGATAGAAATGATCCTGCCCGCCGATTTCAAACCGTCCCTGTACGCGGCGGGCAGAAGCGGCGAGGTCCGCCGCCACGTCGCCGCGCCCCATGGTCTGCGCCGGCTCAATCACGGAGTCCGCCGCCAGCGCCGCCTCGATCGACAAAAGCGGCGGGAGTTTTTCATACGCCACCTTGGCCAGCTTCGCGGCGCGGCGCGCGGCCTGGTAGCTGGTGGCGACGACCAGGAAGATCGCCTGGCCATGATAGATGACCTCGCCATCGGCAAAGAGGCGGTCATCCCCCGCGAAGGGGCTGACATCGTTCTTGCCCGGAATATCGGCGGCGGAAAACACCGCCACCACGCCCGGGGCGGCGCGCACGGCGGAGAGATCAAGACTCAGGAGTTTCGCATGCGCTTCCTGGGACAATCCGAACACGCCATGCAGCATGCCCACAGTC
This sequence comes from Acidocella sp., assembly GCA_035499915.1. Taxonomy (GTDB): domain Bacteria; phylum Pseudomonadota; class Alphaproteobacteria; order Acetobacterales; family Acetobacteraceae; genus Acidocella. Next base: position 10,859 of record DATJXU010000012.1, on the reverse strand, counting down.
TCCGGCATGTCATCGGCATAAAGCGCCTGGCCCGAGACATGGGCGCGCGCGGAATCATGCGGCACAGAGCGCGACACGGCGGAGAGACACTGGATTTCGCGGTCAGCCATGGGCCAGTTCCAGCACGCTCACCGCCTCGCCCTGCTGCGCCGCCCAGAGCCGGCGCAGCAGATTGCCTGCCACGGCGAGGCGATAGGCACTGCTGCCGCGCACATCGGTGAGCGGCGAAAACTCTTCACTGATCAGAGTCGCCGCCGCCTCCAGGTTCTCTTCGCTCCAGGCCGCGCCAATCAGCGCCGCCTCCGCCGCCTTGGCGCGCTTGGGCGTGGCCGCCATGCCGCCAAAGGCGATACGCGCCTGGATTATACGCCCCGCCTCCACCCGCAGCGCAATGGCGCCGCACACGGCGGAAATGTCGCTATCGAAGCGCTTGGAGAGTTTCGATATGCTGATGATATCCTTCTCATCCGGCCGGGGGATGAAGAGGGAGTCGACAAACTCGCCCGGCGCGCGGTCCTGCTGGCCATAGGCGATGAAGAAATCCTCAAGCGGCATCGTCCGGCGTTCGCCGCCCTTGCGCAAGGTCAGCGTCGCATCCAGCGCGATCAAGGCGGGCGGCATATCGCCAATCGGCGAGCCATTGGCGATGTTGCCGCCGATGGTGCCGGCATTGCGCACCTGCGACCCGCCAATGCGCCGCACCAGCTCACCCAGTGCCGGGTGCAGACGCGCCAGTACCGCTTGCGCCTCGGCATAGCGCACGCTTGCGCCAAGCTTCACGCCTTCAGGCGTTTCCTCGATCCCGCGCAGATCCTCAATGCCGCCGATGAAGATCACCTCGTCCAGCACGCGCTGCTGCTTGGTTACCCACAGCCCGACATCCGTGGCCCCGGCCACCAGCCGCGCCCGCGGATGGTTGAGGTACAAATCCGCCAGCTCATCGGCGCTGCGCGGCGTGAAGGCCACGCGCCCATGCCCCGCCAGATTGTCCTGAAACCGGATCTCCCGGCTCTCACCTTGCAATGTCTTCAGGGCCGCAACGGTTTGCGCATCGTCACGCGGCGTGGCACCCGCCGCCTCCCCCGCCGCCAGAATCGGCCCATAGCCGGTGCAGCGGCAGAGATTGCCGGAGAGCACATCCGCCACGCTCTGCTCCGCCCCCAGGGCGCCAATGGCCTTGCCATAGAGGGACATCACGATGCCCGGCGTGCAGAAGCCGCATTGCGAGCCATGGCGCTCGACCATTTCCGCCTGCACGGGATGCGCGCCGCCCAGGCTCTCAACGGTCAGCAGCGCCTTGCCATCCAGCATGGGCAGGAAAAGAATGCAGCTATTCACCGCCCGCCAGGCGATGCGCTCGCCATCCAGCTCGCCCAGCAGCACGGTGCAGGCGCCGCAATCCCCCTCGGCGCAGCCCTCCTTGGTGCCGGTGCGGTGCAGGCGGGTGCGCAGCATCTCCAGCACGCTGCCGGTGGGGTCCGCCGCCTCCAGCACCACGATTTCATGATCCAGCACAAACCGCACACTCATGGGCGCATCTCTCCTTCAGGCCCAAACTGTGGAATTTTCACCCCACCACGCGCCCTGTCAATCAGAACTTCAGCGCCGCTCCTCGCGCAGATAAGGCCGGCCGAGATCAACCGGCTGCGCATCCGCGCCCTTCGCGAACAGCCCGGCGATGAGCAGATAGGCCAGGGTCGCGAGATAAGGCGACATCTCGATCAGATAAACCGGCACATTCATGCCCGAGGACAAAAGCTGCGGCACCAGCGCCTGGATGGCGCCGAACAACAGCGCCGCGGCAATGGCGCGCAGCGCGTTCCAGCGCGCCAGCGTGACCATCGCCACCGCGATCCAGCCGCGCCCGGCCACCATGCCGTCCACCCAGATATGCGCGCCCACGAGGCTGAGATGCGCGCCCGCGATGGCGCAGAACACCCCGCCCGCCAGCACCGCGCCAAAGCGGTAGAGCGCCACATTCACCCCCGCCGCATCCGCCGCCGGGGCATCCTCGCCCACCGCGCGCAGCCGCAGGCCCAGATCCGTCCGTTCGATGACGAACCAGACCCCTACGGCGGCGATGAAGGCGAAATAGGTCAGCCAGTCCTGGTCCAGAATGCCGGCCAGGATTTTGGGCAGAAACGAAACATCCGACGCCGAAAAAGGCGAAATGCCGTTGACGGTCTGGTTCTCGGAGCCATCCCCCAGAAAGCCCGACACGCCAATGCCGAGCGCGAAGGCCACCAGCCCGGCCAGAACCTGGTCCACGCGCAGGAACACGGCCATGATGCCAAAAATCACCGCCAGGGCCAGCCCGGCGCCGATCCCGCCCAGCAGCGCCAGCCCGGCATCATGCCCGGCCAGATTGATGAGAACCGCGGTGACGGCGGACATCGCCATGATGCCCTCGGCGCCGAGATTCATCACCCCCGCGCGCTCATTGATGATGAGCCCGATGGTGGCCAGCAGGAAGGGCGCGGCGAAAGACGGGATCGTGCCCACCCAGGCGGTGAACAATTCCATCATGACGCCACCTTCGTGCTCTTGATCCAATCCAGCCGGTAGCGGAGCAGAAACTCCGCGCAACAGACGCATAGCAGCAAAATCGCCTCGATGGTCAGCACCGTGGCGCCGGGCAACTGGTAGAAGGCCTTCAGCGAATCCCCCGCCGTGTACAAGGCCGCGATGGCGATGGACGCCACCACCACCCCCAGCGGGTTGGAGCGCGCCAGATAGGCGATGATGATGGAGGGAAAGATGAAATCATTGCCCACGAACTGGGTGAGCTTATGCTCCTCGCCGCAGACGATGGTGAAACCGGCAAGCCCGGAGAGCGCGCCGCCGAGCGTTGCCATCAGCAGCACCACCATGCCCGCCGGCACGCCCACCGCGCGTGCCGCTTGCGGGTTGGCGGCCACGGCCTTGGCCATATAGCCCACCCGCGCGAAGCCGCAGAGCCACCAGCAGACCAAGGCCGCGCCGATGGCGAAGAAAATGCCCGCATGCACATGGCCAAAGCCGAGCAGCGCCAGCGTCTCGCCCGGCGCAAAGGTTTTGGAAACGGGGAAGGAATCCTCAGGGTTGCGCCAGGCGCCGTAAAGCAGCTGCTGCGCCAGCATATAAGCGACGTAATTCATCAGCAGCGTCGTCACCACCTCATTGGCGCGCAGCTTGAGGCGCGCCAGCGCGCACACGCCGCACCACAGCCCGCCGCCAATGAGCGCCGCGAGGCACATCACCCAGATCCGCACGGCCTCCGGGCCGATATGGTAGAGCGAGACGGCGGTGGCGGACATCGCCCCCGCCCAGAGCTGCCCCTCCACCCCGATATTCCAGAATTTCACCTTCAGGCAGACGGCAACCGAAAGCCCGACGAGGATGAGCGGAATGGCGCGCGTGAGCGTCTGGTCCAGCCCTTCCGGGTCGCCGAAGGTGTAGCCGATGAACTGGCTGGCGAGGTCCGACAGCCCCATGCCCTGCGTCAGCAGGAAGGCGCCGGAGATCACGAGCCCGGTGAGAATCCCGCCCATGAGCACCAGAAAGGTGAAGCGGCGCGTGGCCGCCAGGCGCGGCGAGAGAACGAGGCGCGGCATTCAGTGCATCTCCAGCATCAGCCGGCCGATGCGCGCGCGGTCCACCTCCGCCACCGGCTCCGGCGGGCTCATCTTGCCATGGCTCATTACCGCCACGCGGTCGGAAAGTTGCATAACCTCGTCAAGATCCTCTGAAATGAGCAGCACCGCCGCGCCCGCCTCGGCGGCGGCACGCAGCCGCGCCTGCACCGCCTGCACGGCGCGGATGTCCAGCCCGCGCGTGGGGGAATGGGCGATGAGGATGGTCATGCCCGCGGTGAACTCGCGCGCCAGCATCAGCTTCTGCGCATTGCCGCCGGAGAGCAGCCGCACCGGCAGCTCCGTCTGCGCGCCCGCCACCTCGAATTGCGAAATCGCCTCCTGCGCCAGGGCGTTCATCCAGCCTTTGGTCACCAGCCATTTCTTCTCCGCCCTGGTGCCCAGCAGCCGGGGGAGGGCAATATTCACGTTCAGGGGCAATTCGCCGAACAGCCCCATGCCCATGCGATCGGCCGGGATATAGCGCAACCCGCGCTCGCGCCGCGCCTCGGGGCTTTCGGGCATGTCCTCGCCATCGAACAGCACTGAACCCGCGGTGACGGGGCGCACGCCGATCAGCGCCTCCACCAGCTCCGCCTGGCCATTGCCGCCAATGCCGGCGACGCCGAAAATCTCGCCGCCCTGCACGGAAAAATCGATCCCGCGCAGCGCCACGCCATGCGCGCTGGCCGGGGCCGAAAGCCCGGCAACCTTCAGCATCTCCGGCTTGAAACGCCGCCCCTCTGTCACGGGCGGCGCCTCCATCATCGGCGCGGCGCCGACCATTGCCTCCGAGAGGGAGGCGGCGGTCATGCCCGCGGACGGCGCGCCATCGATGATCGTGCGCCCTGCGCGCATCACGGTCACGCGGTCGGAGAATCCCAGCACGTCGCGCAGCTTATGGGTGATCAGCACCACGGCGCGGCCGCTCTTGGCCAGGCTGCGGGCCAGCCCCAGCGCGGCCTGCGCCTCGGCTTCCGTCAGCACCGCCGTCGGCTCGTCCAGGATCAGGATCCGCGCCCCCGCCAGCAGCACCTTCATGATCTCCAGCTTCTGCTGGTCGGAGACCGCCATTTCATCCACCCGCGCGGACGGGTCGAGCTTGAAGCCCAGCTCCGCCCCGAGCTCCTGCATGGCGCGCAGCGCATCGGCCTTGCTGCGCCACCCGGCGCGGTGCGCGCAGGCCAGGCGCAGATTCTCCAGCACCGAAAGCGGTCCCACCAGCTTGAAATGCTGATGCACCATGCCGATGCCCGCATCCGCCGCGATGGAGGGGGTTTCAAACCGCGCTTCCTCTCCATCCACCTCCAGCAAGCCCGCATCGGCCGTATAGAATCCGGCCAGCACGTTCATCAGGGTGGATTTTCCGGCGCCATTCTCGCCCAGCAGCGCATGGACCTCGCCCCATGCAAGCGAGAAAGCCGCGCCCAGCAAAGCCGGGCGCGGTCCAAAGCTTTTCTCGACTCCAGAGAGCCGGACAGCGAACTTGCTTATTTCATCGAACCTTTCACGTTGGACACGAGATAGTTCATGTTCCACAGATCATCAACGCTCGGCTCCTGCCCGGCCGCAACCTCAACCTTGCCGGACTGGTCGGTGATCGGCCCGGTCCAGGGGCTGAAGGTGCCCGCGATCATCTTCTGGCGCACCGCCTCGATCTTGGCGATGTCATCGGCCGGGATATGCTGCAGCTTGGTGATGTCGACCACGCCGGTATCGATGCCGTAAAGCGGCGTGCCGCCGCTCTTCCAGGTGCCGGCCTTCATCGCGGCGACGGCGGGCACCAGCTCCTTCTCCCAATGGAAGACGACGGAGGTGAGAATGCCGTTCGGCGCGCTCTTGGCCATGTCCACCTGATAGCCGATGGAATATTTGCCCGCCTTCTCGGCCACCACCAGCGCGGCGGGGCTGTCCATGTCGGTGGCGATCACGTCCGCCCCCTGCTGGATCATCGCGGCGGAGATCTGCGCTTCCTTCACCGGGTCGGACCAGGAATTCACGAAGGCCACATGCACGATGGTGCCCGGATTGACCGCCTGCGCGCCCAGCGCGAAAGCGTTGATATCCCACAGCACGTCAGGAATCGGGAAGCCCAGCATCATGCCCAGCTGCTTGCTCTTGGTGGCGTAGCCCGCCGACATGCCGGCCAGGTACCAGCCCTGATAGGTCTTGGGGTACGGGCTTTCCAGGTTGGGCGCGGAGGAAATGCCGGCCATGTTCACAAAGGCGACTTGCGGGTGCGCCTTGGCTTCCGCCAGCATGGCGTCAGAATAGCCGTAAGACCCGGCGATGATCACGTTGGCGCCGTGATTGATGAACAGATCGACCGCCTGCTCGACCTTGTTGGTCTGCTCGGGAACGTTCTCAACATACGGCACTTTCTCGTGTTCGGCCTTGGCCAAAGCGAGACGCGCGGCGTTCTGCGATTGCGACCAGCCGCCATCCGTGGCGGTGCCCAGGAAGATAAAAGCGACCTTCGGCTTCTCGAGCTTGATCTGCGCCTGCGCGGCGGGGGCGGCAATTGTCAGCGCGGCCAGTGCGAGACCGGCGATTCTCTTAAGCTTCATAATGCTTCCTTGCTGTTTCAGGATTCAGTCTGTCGGTAGCCATAGGTCGCGTCAAACCGGCTTTGCACATAATCGCCGGCAATGACGGGATCGTATTTGCGCGGGCGCTCAGGGCTCACGCAGCCGGGCAGCACGTCGATCAGCGTGTCGTAATTGGTGCCCAGGAAGAAGGGCGCGGAATAACGCGCGCGCCCGGTGACATTGATGGCCCTGTGCAGGGTGGAGGCGAAGAGATCATTGCTCCAGCGCGCCATCTGGTCGCCGATATTCACCACGAAGGTGCCCGGGATGGGCGGGGCGGCGATCCATTCCCCCGCATGGTTGAGCACCTGCAGGGCCGGCACCTCATGCTGGGCCAGGATGGTGAAGCATTCATAGTCCGAATGCGGGCCGATGCCGATCTGGTCCTCGTCGATCACCCCCTCCTGCGGCGGGTAATAGATGATGCGCTGGGCGCAGGTGGGCTTGGTGATCATCGGGTCGAAGAAACTCTCGTCCTGCCCCAGCGCCAGGGCGAAGGCCTTGAACATGCGCCGGCCCAGCTTCAGCACCTCATGATGGTAATCCAGCATGGCCTGGCGGAATTCCGGCATGCCCTCGGGCCAGAGATTGGCGCCATAGAGCCCCTTGCCGCTGGCCAGGTCAGGGTCGTCCGGCGGCAATTCGGCGGCGATGTCAAAGGCTTCGTGCAGGTCGCCCTTGGCCTTGGGGTTCACGTTCTCTTCCAGCAGCGGCGTATAGCCGGAATTATTGCTGGAGAGTTTGACGTGAAGCTTCATCTTCTCTTCGAGCGGCAACGCGAAGAAGGCCGGCCCGGCATCGAACATCGCCTTGATGATCGCCTCCGGCACGCCGTGATTCTTGATATAGAAGAACCCGACCTTGGTGGCCGCCTCATAGAGGGCAGACGCCACGTTCTGCTTCGCGGCAAGGTCGTCCCCCTGCATCGCGCCAAAATCAATCACCGGGATTTCATGAAAAGGCGCCTCGCGGGCGGAAAGTCCCGCCTGCGCCGCGCGCATTCCATTCCCGGTCTCAACCAACTCCATGCAAGCCGCTCCTGAGGCCTTGAAGCCTGCCTGTCATGACAGCACCTCGTTTATGACAGCTCTGTAAGCAACATTGATGCCAGGGGGTAAAGCCGGGAACCGGCAGGGCCTCCATTCAACCCTGCTTAATTTTTAACCCACCCTCTGGCCAAGCTTTTAAGCAGCCCGACCAATAATCTCGCAGCGCCTGACTTGCCTGCCCAGCCCGGGCGTCAGCTCTTGCGGGTGACGGTGAAGCGGGCCAGCGCCTGCAGCAGCACCGCGCGCTCGCCGAACACGTCCAGATGCCCGGCCGCCTGCTCGGCCAGCCGCTCGGCCTGGGCTTTCGCGCGCTCCAGCCCCAGAATCTGCACCATCGTCGCCTTGCCGGCCGCGGCATCCTTGCCGGCGGTCTTGCCCATCTCCTCAGGCGTGGCGATCTCGTCCAGCACGTCGTCATAGATCTGGAAGGCGCCGCCCAGGTCGCGCCCATAGGCCGTGATGGCATGGCGCTGCGCGGCGGGGGCGCGGCCCAGAATGGCCCCGGCCTCGGCCGCGTACTGGATCAGCCGGCCAGTCTTCAGCGCCTGCAGGCGGGTGATCTCGGGGCCGGTCAGGTCCTTGCCCTCGGATTCCATGTCGATCATCTGCCCGCCGACCATGCCGCGCATGCCGGACGCGCCGGCCAGGGCCAGCACCAGCTCGATCCGCGCCTCCGGGTCGGCATGGGTGTCCTCTTCGGCCAGCACCTCGAAGGCGCGGGTCTGCAAGGCGTCCCCTGCCAGGATGGCGGTCGCCTCGTCGAATTTCCTGTGGCAGCTGGGCATCCCGCGGCGCAGATCGTCATCATCCATCGCCGGCAGGTCGTCATGCACCAGGGAATAGGCATGCAGCATCTCGACCGAGGCGGCGACGCGCGCGGCACAGGTGCGGTTGACGGAGAACAGCTTCGCCACCTCCATCACCAGAAAGGCGCGCAGGCGCTTGCCGCCATTCAGCACGGCGTAGCGCATCGCCTCCATCAGCTTGGCCTCGGCGGTCTCGGGCACGGGCAGCAGCGCGTCGAGCTGCGCCTCCACCAGCCGGGCGGTTTCAGCCATCGCCTCGGACAGAGAGTCCGGCTTGTTCACGAGATCGAGCGCCATCTTTATTCTCCGTCCTTCAGGGCCAGCGAGCCATCGGCCCGCGCCACAATTGCCTGCACCCTGGCCTCGGCCTGGGCCAGCTTTGCCTCGCAATGTTTCTTCAGCGCGGCCCCGCGTTCATAGGCGGTAATCGCGTCCTCCAGCTTCTGCTGGCCGGATTCCAGCCCGCGCACGATGGCCTCAAGGGCCGCCAGCGCATCCTCAAAAGACATGGAGGCGATGTCGGAATTGTCTGTCATGCCTGCTCCCGTACCCGCGCCGCGCCAGAATCACAACCACGGCCATCACAACCATGGCCATCACAGCCGCATTAAGGCCCGCACATGCGCCGCACAGCTTTGCGCCAAGGCGTTGAGATCATAGCCCCCTTCGAGCAGCGAGACGACACGCCCGGGGCAGCTTGCGTCCGCCACCGCCAGCAGTTCGCGCGTCAGCCATGTGAAGTCAGCCTCCTTCAGCCGCATCTGCGCCATCGGGTCGGCGGCATGGGCGTCGAATCCGGCGGAAATGATCAAGATCTCCGGCGCGAAGGCGGCGAGCCGGGGCAGGATGGCCGTGCGCCAGGCCTCGCGGAAGGCCTCGCCAGTGGTGCCCGGCGGCAACGGCACGTTCACCACATTGCCCACCCCCGTTTCCGCCTGCGCGCCAGTGCCCGGAAAGCAGGGGGCCTGATGGGAGGAGGCATACATGACCCCCGCATCATGCGCGAAAATCTGCTGCGTGCCGTTGCCGTGATGCACGTCGAAATCCACAATCGCGACCCGCTTCAGCCCCCATCCGCGCTGGGCATGCCGGGCGGCAACGGCCGCGTTGTTGAAGAAGCAGAACCCCATGGCGCGGTCGGATTCGGCATGGTGGCCGGGCGGGCGCATGGCGACAAAGGCGGCCTGGGCCCAGCCTTCCATCACCGCATCCACCGCCGCGCAGGCGCCGCCCGCCGCGCGCAAAGCCGCCTCCAGCGAGCCGGGGCCGAACACCGTGTCGCCATCTATGGTGGTAACGCGGTCCTGCGGCATGGCCAGGATCGCCTCCACATAATCCGCATCATGCGCCGCCTTCAGCTGATCGGCGCTGGCCTGGGGCGCCTGTTCACGCAGCAGCGGCTCGAACTCCTGCGCCTCCAGCGCGCGGAGCACATAACGCAACCTGTCCGCGCATTCCGGGTGTTCCGGGCCGGTATCGTGCCCCAAAGCCGCCGGATGCGTGAACAGTGCAACGCTCATCCCCCCTCCCGCCTGCATTTCAGGGAGAAGCTGTACACGCCCTTGCTCTCGCTGGCCGCGATCAGCGCGTGGCCGGAGCTTTTGCAAAACGCCCTGAAATCCGCCACGGCGCCCGGATCTGTGGCCAGAATCCGCAGTTTTTCACCCGGCGCCATGCCGCGCAGCACACGCGCCGCCCGCAACACGGGAATTGGCGATTTTTGATATTGCGCGTCGATCAGACGTTCACCCATGCTCGAATCATGCGCCTTCGCCCGGCCTTGGGCAAGCATCCCGTCTTGAGCCGGCCCGCATTTCGGCCCAAAAACCGGCCATGGCACATCGCATCGGCATCGACCTCGGCGGCACGAAAACGGAGATCATGGTTCTGGGGGAGGATGGCGTGCCCCTGCTGCGCCGCCGCCGCCCGACCCCCGCCAGCTATGACGCCGCGCTGCGGACCATCGCCGATCTGGTGGGCGAGGCCGAGCAGGAAACCGGGCAGAGGGCCAGCGTGGGGGTGGGCATCCCCGGCTGCATCTCGCCGGCCACCGGGCTGGTGAAGAACGCCAATTCCAACGCGCTGAACGGCCATGCGTTCGACCGTGACTTCTCCGCCCTGCTGGGGCGCGCGGTGCGCGTGGCCAATGACGCGAATTGTTTTGCCCTCTCCGAGGCCTCCGACGGCGCCGCCGCCGGGTGCGCGGTGGTGTTCGGCGTGATCATCGGCACCGGCACCGGGGCGGGCATTGTGGTGAATGGCCAAACCCTGGAAGGGCGGCACCGCCTGGCCGGAGAGTTCGGCCACACCCCCCTGCCCTGGCCCAAGCCCGAGGAAATGCCGTTGCGCGGCTGCTGGTGCGGGCAGGTGGGCTGCCTGGAACTCTACCTCGCCGGCCCCTCACTGGCGCGCGACTGCGACGGGCCGGGCCATGCGGATGCCAGCGCCCTGCCCGCACGCGCCGCCGCAGGCGATGCGAAGGCGCAGGCGGCACTGGCGCGCCATGCGGACAGGCTGGCCCGGGCGCTGGCCGTCATCACCAATTTGCTGGACCCGGACTGCATCGTGCTCGGCGGCGGGCTTTCCAACATGGAGCATCTTTACACCACGCTGCCGGGGCTGATGCGGCCCTATGTTTTTTCCGACCATGTGGCGCCGAATATTGTGCGGGCGAAACATGGGGATTCTTCGGGCGTGCGCGGGGCGGCTTGGTTATGGCCGGAGGGATAGGGCGGGAACGATCCGGCCGCCTTTGGGGTGAAAAGCGCTAAACATTGCCCCTGCCCCGCAAAACGGCGCGGCGGC
>DATJXU010000011.1:0-3245 GCA_035499915.1 Acidocella sp. | reverse complement strand
GTACCGCGCGACGATCAGGCCATCGGTTCCGACCACGAAGGTCGCCGGGATCGGCAACAGCCAGGCATTGTTGCCCTGGTAGTGCGGCACATCCCACCCCGCACTGGCGATCAATTTTTCCATTTCTGCACCAACCCAGATCGCCAGATTGAGCGACAGCGCGTAGCCATTATCCATGTCGGTCAGCACCGGGAATGGCGCTTGCGCTTCGGTTCGTAAAGAAGCCGCGAATTTCTGGCACTCTGGTACGATCGCCACCACCTTTCCGCCCGCCGCTTCTATCTGCGCATGCACCTCGGCCATGGCAAGGACGTTGAGCCGGCAATATGCGCACCAATGGCCGCGGTTGAAGGAAATTGCCGCGGGACCGTGTTCGAGAACCGATCGTAGAGTGACGATCCGACCGGCTTCGTCCGGCAGCGCGAAAGCGGGCATGGCGTCGCCAACACGGGGGGCCGCGGCGCCCGCGTCCGTCTGTTTCAGACGCGCCACCATTCGGTCTACCGCCTCGGCGAAAACGGTACTGATGGCACGCACACGATTGGCGATGATTGCGAGCCGGTCGTTAAGCGGCGCGTCCAGTTCACGCGCCTGCCGCACGGCTTCTTCGAGGGCGGAAACCAGCGCATTTTCAGTCATGGGGCAGTCCCTTTGCCGGCTTGGTCAAGGCCCCGGCAGGCCTTTCGAGCGGCACGCATGCCATATCCGGTTCGGCCGCCGGAGCGTTAACTTGTGGCAATGCTCAGGTCCGGCGATACTTCATGCAGAATAAAGCCCTCCAGCGGGTCGCTCGCCGCCAACCAAGGGGCTCGTTCTATGACGCTTTTCGTTTCGCGATAGCCCGCCTGCCATCTTGCCTTGATGCTGGCCGGGCTGAAATCGATGTCCTTGCTCTGATCATCCGCGCCGACCGGCGGGGCAAGCAGGCGGACCACATGCATCCTGGTGACGCAGCCATAGGCCGCCAATGCCTTGATCTCCTCGCGTTGGCGGATCTCGGGCGGCAATTGGGCCGCGAGTTCGGCGACGACGTGGCGCAGCCGGTGCAACTGCTTTTGACGCGCGATGTGGCTATGCGTGCGGCTGGCATATTGCACATCCTTTTGCCGGCTCATCACCTCGGCAATCGACACCGGTTCAGGTCCGTGCGGATTCCACAGATGCACCGCGAAGACCAGGCTGTTGCGGCGCGGATTGTCGTCGAACACCGCTTCCACCGGCGTGTTCGAAAGAATGCCTCCATCCCAGTAGAGTTCGCCATCGATGCGAACAGCCGGAAACGCGGGCGGCAGCGCCCCGGACGCCATGACATGTTCCATGGAAATTTTGCATTTCCGACTGTCGAAATAATGCATGTCAGCCGTGCGCACGCTCGCGACACCGATCGTCAGCCGGGTTTCATGGCGATTGATCAGGTCGAAATCGACGAGGTCGGCCAGCGTCTCGCGGAGCCGGTCAGTGGCGTAATAGCCGGCGTTCTCGGCGCCCAGCTTCCATTGCGGGCCGGCGAAAGCGGCGGCGTTTGGCGTAAAGAAATTCTCCAGGCCCGTCATCATCGTCATCCAGCTCGCAAGCAGACTGCCGAAGACAGGAATTTCGGCGGCCTGTGCCGCCCCGGCACCGTATTCTAGCCGCTGCCACAAAGTACGCAGCCGCTCCAGCCGCTGCTCCGGCGGGGTGCCGGAAATCACGGCGGCGTTGATGGCGCCGATCGACGTGCCGATGACCCAATCAGGTTCCAGTCCGGCTTCGTGCATCGCCTCGTAGCAGCCGCCTTGGTAGGCGCCCAGCGCGCCACCTCCCTGCAAAACAAGGACGATTTGTCCAAGGTCTGCTTTCATTGGGTCGGCACCCGCGGTGTCCGATGTGCGGGCGGTGACGAACTTGGTGGCCATGTTCAGCAAGCTCCTTGCGGTGTTATTGTTAAGGACTCTGGGTGGCGGCCCGGTCCGGGGGGGCGTGAGGCCGAATGCCAACAGGCAGGCCACCACCAGGGCGGCGGCGATACCAGCCACGCAGGCGAGCCAGCCAAAGCGGTCGAACAATTGTCCCAGCACCGCGCTGCCGGTCAGGCCACCGGCAAAGTAGACGCCCAGATACAGACCGCTGGCGGCGCCGCGGTCGCTGGTGGCGGCCTGGCCGACGAAGCCCGTGGCCACCGCCTGGGCGAAGAAGGTGCCTGCGGCGACCAGCACCATGCCGGCCAGCACTGACAGCAGATGTGGCAACAACAGCAGCGGCAGGCCCGCCAAGGCCAACCCCAGCGACACCCAAGTGGAAAGCTGCGCACCGCACCGCCGGACCAGGCCGCCCGCCAGCGGCGTTGTGAGGATGGCCGGCAGGAACACGAAATAGACCAATCCCACCTGCATCATCGTCAGACGCAAGGCTGGGCTCACCAGCACGAAATTCACGTAGGAAAACGTGCCTATAAAGGCAAACAGAATGCAGAACCCAATGGCAAACACGCAAAGCAGTCGCTGGTTGCGCAGATGTGCCGACCACGCCGCCCACGGCGAACCCATGCCGGGGCCGGCGGCGGTCATGTGGGGCGTGCCCTCGATGGTGAAATAGACCAGCGCCGCACCGCACAGATTGAGGCCGGCCAATATATAGAAGTTTATGGCCAGACCGAAGTGATCCGTGACGGCGGCGGCAATCAGCCGCCCGACCAGGTTGCTCGCCACATTGCCGGTGATGTAGGCGGCGAACGCACCGGCCGTCTCGGTCGCACTGCATTGTTCGCCAAGATAGGCCAGCACGAGTGTGAAAGCGGATGCCATGCACAGCCCTTGCGCGATGCGCAGCAACGAGAAAATCATCAAATCGGGCGCGGTCGCGAGCAGCGTCGTGGGCAGGGCCAACAGCGTAAGGCTCAACAGGATGCCAAGGCGGCGGTTGATGCGCGCGCTGAACAGCCCCACCAGCAGGCTCGCGATCGCCATGCCGAGCGTGCTGGCATTCACGGCGACACCTGCAGCGGCTGGTGCGACATGGTAATGGTCCGCCAGGGGCGGCAAGATCGCTTGTGCCGCGAAGAGATCGACCAGTGTTAGGAAAGCCGTGAGGCCGATTTCGACGGAGCGCCGTATTGCCCTCGCTGAATGCGGTGCGCTCATCATTGTGATCGCGGCTTTGGCTTGAAACATCATGCTTTTCTCCCTTGCATGTACATGCATGCACACGCGGCAGAATTTTTACCGTGCCGGCACCAGTGGCCGTGGGGCCGCTGGTGCCGGGCGGGC
>DATJXU010000010.1:0-2471 GCA_035499915.1 Acidocella sp. | reverse complement strand
CAGAAGCCGGCGCGGCTCATGGATGAATTTGAGCCCGTTCAGATGCGGGTCGAACGAGACGGTGGCGGCCTTGGCGTCATCCGTGCCCGCCCGCAGCCAGATGGGAAACGGCCGCTGCGCCACCGGCACCACGACGAGGCCAGACTTGCCGGCAACGGCGGTGGCGAAGCGCTCCTCCAGCGGGTCTGGAAGCTCAACTGGCCAAGCGGTGCGGCAGGTCACGCCAGGGCCGCCTTGGCCACCGCGGCCAGATACCGCGCCGCGATGGGCAGGATCGCGTCGTTATAATCGTAGCCGGGGTTGTGCAGCGGCTGGGTGGCGCCGTTGCCGATCCAGGCATAGGCGCCGGGCAGAACCTCCAGGAATCGGCCGAAATCCTCCGCCGCCATGGAGCCGCGCTGGGCGTGTTCCACCGTGAGCCCGGCCGCGCCCGCCGCAGTACTGGCCAGAGCCACCTCCGCCGCGCTGTTGATGGTGGGCGGCAGGCTGCCAAAAATTTCGACATCCGACGTGAGCTCATGCGCCTGCGCCGTATGCCGCGCGACATCCGTGAGGCGCGTTTTCAGCAATTGCATGGTCTGCGGCGTCAGCGCCCGAATGGTGCCGCCCAGGGTCGCGGCGCTGGGGATCTGGTTATGCGCCTCCCCGGCGGCGAGCGTGCAGGTGGAGATCACCCCGGCCTCCTGCGGGTCCTTGTTGCGGGCGATGATGCTGTTGAGCGCGATGATAAGGTGGGCCAGCCCCTGCACCGGGTCGGCGCATTCATGCGGTATGGCGGCATGGCCGGCGCGGCCATGCAGGGTGATGGAGAAATTCGCCGCACCGGCCATCACCGGCCCCTCGTGCAGCATTACCTTACCAGCCTCCAGCCCCGGCCAGTTATGGTAGCCGAAGATCCGCTGCATCGGGAATCTCTGAAGCAGACCGTCGGCCAGCATGGCCTCGGCGCCGCCGAATCCTTCCTCCGCGGGCTGGAAGATAAAGTAAATCTTGCCGGACCAGTCCGGATCGTGGCGCAACAGCATCGCGGCCCCAAGCAGCGAGACCGTATGCCCGTCATGCCCACAGGCATGCATCACGCCCCCATTGCGCGAGGCATAGGCCAGTCCGGTCGTCTCATGGATCGGCAGGGCATCCATATCCGCCCGCAGCCCCACCGCGCCGCTCCCGCCGGCGCGGGACAGCACGCCCACCACGCCGTGCCCGCCCACGCCGGCGGCATGGGGAATGCCGAGTTCGGTCAGGCGCGCGCACACATAGGCCGCGGTTCCCGACTCTTTGAGCGAGAGTTCAGGAAGCGCATGTAGATGATGACGCCACAGGGCCAGCTGCAAGGCGAAGTCGTCGGGCATCACGGCTCCCTCGGTTTACTGAACTGGGAGAGTAACGATTATCCTGAGGCCTTGTCGATAAGGCCAATCACGAAAGCTTGAGCGCCTGGAATGGGCAGAACCATATTTATTACGACAAGCCAATGCAACGCCCCTATCCCACACGAATTTTTTCCCCGGGCCCGGAGGCCTGGATTAAGTCATATGGGCTGCCGTAAGCTATTTCCACCCGTGATTGAAGTGCCCGACATTGCAGAAAATAAGTTAACGTTCTGTTTTTTAATAAAATTAGCGCCGAAACCGGAAGCAAAAATGAAGCATTGTTAATACAACAGTTAGCCAGACACCGCCATCGCCAAATAATTCACCGTCAGATCCCGGCTCACCTCAAAGCGCCGGCGCGCGGGGGAGAAACTCAGCCCCGCCGTATCGGCGAGGCTAAGGCCCACCTCACGGCAATAATGGCCCAGCTCAACCGGGGTGACGAATTTTTTCCAGTCATGCGTGCCCGCGGGCAGCAGCCGGAGAATGTACTCCGCGCCCAGCTTGGCCGTGAGGAAGGATTTGGGCGTGCGGTTGAGGGTCGAGAGGAACAGCAGGCCGCCCGGTTCCAGCAGTGCCGCAAGGCTGCGCAGGAACTCCACCGGGTCGGCCACGTGCTCGATGATCTCCAGCGCGGTGATGACCGGGAATTTCAGCCCCTCCTGCACCAGTTCCTCGGCGGCGGCATTGCGGTATTCCAGGCTCAGCTCCTGGCCCTGCGCATGGCTGCGCGCCGCTTCGATAACCTCAGCCCCGGCATCCACGCCCAGAACGTCGAAGCCCTGTTTGGCCAGCGCCTCAGCCAGCAACCCGGCGCCGCAGCCCACATCCAGGATCTCCACCCCAGGCCCGACGAGGTTGCGCACCCGCTCCGCCACCCACGCGGCACGGGGCCCGTTCATCATGTGCAAGGGCCGCATCGGCCCGCTCGCATCCCACCAGCGCGCCGCCAGGGCATTGAATTGGGCGATTTCTTGAGGGATCACGGAAGGGTGCTGCATTGCCGAAACTTTTCTCCGCCGCTATGTGACGCGGCCGGCGGTTTTCCACAAGGGTTATAGTATGGCGCGTATCGTTATGAAGTTTGGCGGCACCTCG
>DATJXU010000009.1:0-2217 GCA_035499915.1 Acidocella sp. | reverse complement strand
CCCGCCCATGGCCAGCGCGAACAGCGCCAGATTAACCTGCGGCGCTTGCCGCGCAGACTCCGCTTTCATCAATCCCCCAGACTTTACCCGTCCGGAGGTGATGCTGCGGCGCAGCGATGTCAACCTGAGCCGGTTCTGGAGGGTATCTCCATTTGAATTTCGGGATTGGGTGGAAAGCGGGCAGACCGCTTTGCGGAGCGTTCAAAGACAAGCCGCCATCCATGAGCGGGTGCAGTCTGTTCAGTCTGAAATGTTAAGGACAGAACGCATTCATTTGGCCATCAGGGCTGCAGCCTGTCCTTCGCCCGGCCATAAGCAACGCGCAGCGTCACGCCGAGCTTCCAGAAGCTGTGGAACGGAATCGGCCGCACGGGGGTGGGCGACAGCACCAACTCCTCCACATCGCCGCTGGCGATGCGAGCCGCGAGGCGCTGGCCCAGCACCGTCATCAGCGCCACGCCGCGGCCATTGCAGCCAAGCAAGGCGGTCAGCCCTGGGGCAGGCTCGTGGATATGGGGCATGTGGTCAGTGGTTATAGCCAGTTGGCCGTTCCAGTCATGCGTCCAGGCCACGCCGCGCAAACTCGGCCAGAGATGTTCGGCGTAAGTCCGGAGGAAGGCGGTATCTCGGTGAACAATCTCGCGCGAGGGGCTGCGCCCGCCCATCAGCAGGCGGCCGGTTTCGTCGACCCGGTAATACACGGTGATATTGGCCTGCTCGTAGAGCATGGCGCCGGAAGGCATGACCGCGGCGCGCAGTGCATCGGGCAGTGGCGCGGTGGCGGTGATCATGCTGTAAACTGGCACCTGAGACCGCGCGAGACCGGGGACCAGCCCACCCTGATAAGCATTGGCGCAGAGCGCCACATGGCGAGCCGCAAGCGTGCCCCGCGGCGTGGCAAGGCTCCAGCCCTCGCCGGTACGGGTGAGCCCGGTCACGGGGCTGTCCGTGTATATGGTGGCACCGGACTGCGCTGCTGCACGGGCCAGGCCGCGCGTATAGGCCAACGGGTTGATGGCACCGCCGCGCGCGTCGAACAGCGCGCCGTGATACTGGCGCGTGCCGGTCATGGCCGCCACGGCGTCGGCATCCAGATACCGCACCGGGGCGCCGCGCCCCGCATAATCCTCGGCCAGGGCCCGGGCCAGCGCGCCCTGACGCTCCGACTTCACGGCCCGCAACGTGCCTTTCCGGGTAGCAGCGCAATCAATGCCCAGGCGCTCGATAAGGCGGAATACCAGCGCGGGTCCTTCGGCTCCCAGCGCGATGAGCCGCGCTCCCTGCTCCGGCCCGAACGCGGCTTCCAGCGCGCGCGGGGAAAGCTTGAGCCCGGGATTCACCTGCCCGCCATTGCGGCCCGAGGCGCCCCAGCCGATGTCATTTGCCTCCAGCACCGCTACGTTCACTCCACGCTCCGCCAGATGCAGCGCGCAGCTCAGTCCCGCGATGCCGCCGCCGATTACGGCGACATCGGCACTTCCCTGCCCCGCGAATGCCGGGAAGGCCGGGGAAGGCGGCGTGGTGTCCACATACAGGCTCTGCGGGTGCGGCAGGGACATCACACTGGCTCGCTGGCAAACAGGCGGGTCGTGCCCGGCTCCAGGGCCAGATGCACGGCGGTACCCGCGTCAGGCGGGGGCGGGCCGCGATGCGGCAGGTCGAGGATCACCACCTGGCCGTCAGCCAAACGCAGCTGCACGCGCTCCACCAGCCCCAGGAAGCTGCGGCTCTCCACAGTCGCCGGCAAGGAAAGACCGGGCAGCGGTGTGTCCGTGAGGCTTAGCCGCTCCGGCCGCACGCAGAGCAGCACATCGGGGCCTTGTGGCGCGGGCGCGTCGAGGGACAGTCCCAGCTTTGTGCCCGCCGCCTCTAGCTCCGCGCTGCCCCCCGTGGTTCCCAGCAGCCGCGCGTTCAGCAGATTCGCGGCGCCCAGGAATCGCGCCACAAAAGGCGAGGCCGGACGGTCATAGAGTTCGGCCGGGGTGCCGATCTGCGCGATCACGCCCTGGTTCATCACCACGATCCGGTCGGCGAGGATTAGCGCCTCGGCCTGATCATGCGTGACGATGATGAAGGTTAGGACCTATCGACATTCGGGATTCCCAAACGGCTTGAAGGCTGATTCATAAGGTTCCGTGCATTGGTGCGGAGTCGGGGATGGCGGTAAAGCGGTATGAGTTGAGCGAGGCGCAATGGGTGAAGATTGCGCCTTTGCTT
>DATJXU010000008.1:0-2855 GCA_035499915.1 Acidocella sp. | reverse complement strand
CGAGATCCTCGCCGCGCACCGCCATGCCGTGGTGAGCGCGCCGGAGACGGAATTCACCGATGACGCGATGATCGCCGAGCATGCCGGGCTGCGGGTGGAAATGGTCGCGGGCACCGAGGATAACTTCAAGATCACCACCGCCGGGGATCTGGCCCGGGCGGAGTTCATGCTGCGCGGCTGATCCGCCCGTGCTAGGCTGTCGGGCGAGGAGACATGCCATGCGCCGCACCGCCCTGACCGTTACGCTGTTCGCTTTGTCCGCCCTGCCCGCCGGAGCGCAGACCGTGCTCACCATCGGGGCCACCGGCCGAGTCGAGGCCACGCCGGATGAGGCGGTGGCCTCCTTCACCGTTCAGGCAATGGCGCCGGACGCCGCTACCGCCCAGGCCGGTGTAAACGCCGCGATGACCAAGGCTCTGGCCGAGGCCCGGGCCGTCTCCGGCGTGGTGGCAACCACCGGCGGCTACTATGCCAGCCAGCAGACGCAGGACACCCAGCCGCCGAAGACCGTATACCAAGCCAGCCAGTCCCTGCGGCTGGTGCTGCCGGCGGCGGATGGGCTGCCGCCCGCGCGCTTCACCGATCTGCTGGGCCGGTTGCAGCAGCAGGGGCTGTTGCTGAACGATCTGGGCGGCGATCTTTCCGCCAAGGTGCAGCAGGATGCGCAGCAGGCGGCGGTGCTGGCGGCGCTGGATCAGATCAAGGTCCAGGCCGCTGCCGTGGCGGCGCATCTGCACGAGGGCGTGGGGCCGGTGAAGACGCTGAACGTAAACGCCGCTCCCGCGCCGGGGCCAGGGCCCGTGCCGGTGCTGGCCATGGCCAGGGCGGCTCCCGCGCCGGTCTCCGCGCCCGGCAACATCATGGTCTCGGCCGATGTGACCGCCACCCTGGAGCTGGACGCGGCGCGCTAACTGCGCCAGCCGCTGCGCTGGGCCTCGCGGGCGGCGGCCTCGACGATATGCTCGGCCAGACGGTCGGTCACCGGCTGCGGCGGGGTTTTGCCTTTCATCATCAGCACCGAGAAATCGGGGAGTTCCGGCAGGCCTTCCTCCTGCGCCGAGAGCACGCGCACGCCCTCGGGCAGCGGGCCGGCGATGGCGCATGTCACAGCCAGACCGGCCATCACCGGCACCAGGCTGCCGGTGGCGCTGCCGGAGACATAAGCGATGCGGTAGCGGCGGCCGGATTTGTCCAGCGCGCGGGTGGTGGCGCGGCGCCAGGCGCAGTCATGCTCGGCCAGGGCCAAAGGCAGCGGGTCCTGCTTGTGCGGGGAGAAGCGCTTGGAAGTGACCCAGACCAGCGGCCCGCTGATGAGCGGCTCGGCAGGCCAGTTCCTGGTCTCATGCCCCTCGGAAACGAGGGTCAGATCCAGCTGCCCGGCCTTCAGCCGCTCCATGAGCTCGGATGAGGGCAGGCACACCACCTCCACCTCCACTGCCGGGTGACTTTCGGCAAAGCGGCGCAGCGCCTCCGGCAGGAATTGCAGGGCGTAATCGTCTGGCGTGCCGAGGCAGACCTTGCCGCTCACCGCCGGGGCCTGGAAATTGCGCCAGATATTGTCGTTGAGGGCCAGCAGCTCCCGCGCGCGGCCCAGCAGATAGGCACCATGCGGCGTCAGTTCGATGCCCTCGCCACGGCCGCGATGCAGCAGCGTCTTGCCCAGCAGGGTTTCCAGCTTTTGCATCTGCATGGAGATGGCCGCCTGGGTGCGCCCCACGCGCTGTCCTGCACGGGTAAAGCTCTGCTCCTCCGCCACGAAGACGAAGGCACGGAGCAGATCAGAGTCGAGGCCTGGAGGGAGGGACATGGAATAAGAATATTTGATTTATAAAATAATAACAATTCGTTTTTCTTATGCTCTGGCGAAGCCTAATTTATCGGTTGAGGAACAAACCGCACGGGAGTTGGGAACATGCTGGTCGCACGGCGTGGGTGGGATTTTTTCGTTGTCTTGCCGCTGGATTGGGCGCGCCGCGCCTGGGCGCGGCTGGAGGAGATGCGCCATGCCGTCAAGACC
Organism: Acidocella sp.; assembly: GCA_035499915.1. Taxonomy (GTDB): domain Bacteria; phylum Pseudomonadota; class Alphaproteobacteria; order Acetobacterales; family Acetobacteraceae; genus Acidocella. The sequence goes on along the minus strand of DATJXU010000008.1, from coordinate 838 downwards.
CGGCGCATTCTGGCTACGCTGGATGACCACACCTTGTCCGATATCGGGGTCTCCCGTGCCGAGGCGCTGGAGGAGATCGGGCGGATGCCCTGGGATACGAGGTCCCGGCGTTAACCGGGGACGCGGATGGCGCTCAAGCCAGCCTTGAGCGCCGCCAGGATATCGGGCAGCGCCAGCGCGACGCAGCCCGCCGTGGGTGCGTAATCCGGCGTGGCAACGTGGAAGAAGATGGCTGAGCCGCACCCGGGGATGACGGGGCTGAGATTCCAGTCCAGCACGCCGATGACATCGTAAACATGGTCAGCGCGCCAGAGTTCCTCGTGGCTCGCGGGGTAGGGCAGGCGCACGGGCTTGTTGTAGGCCGGGTCGGCCGGATCGTCGCACCAGCCATCGTGCGGGCCAATGGGCTCCAGCGGCACGGCGCAGGCGGGTGGTTTTATCCGGTCGGCGCGGTAGAGCACCCTCACTAGCTGCAGCAGCCCGGACGGGGTGGCGCCGTCGCCCTCGCGCTTGGCGGCGGCGGGGGTGACGCCGGAGCGCCCATGCGCGGCGCGCAAGCGCAGGCCAGCGCCGGTAAGCACATCACCCTGGAGCAGAAACTCAACCAATGAGATGCCCAAAGCGCCGCGCCTTGGTCTCCAGATAGGAATCGTTCACGCCGTTGGGGGCGAATTCATGCGGCACGCGCTCGAGTATTTCGATGCCGCAGGCGGCGAGGCCCTTCACCTTCTCGGGGTTGTTGGTGAGCAGGCGGATCTTGTGGATGCCGAGCGCCTCCAGCATGGCGGCGGCGATGTGGAAATTGCGCTCATCGGCCTGCCAGCCGAGCGCGCGGTTG
>DATJXU010000007.1:0-15443 GCA_035499915.1 Acidocella sp. | reverse complement strand
CGGCGCCAAGGCGGTGCTGGCGCGGCTGATCGGCGGCGAGGCCTATTGGGCCTACGGGCTCACCACCCTGCAAACACTGGCGCGGGAGACGGGGCTGCGCCTCGCTATCCTGCCCGGTGACGGCCGGCCCGACCCGGCGCTGGACGCGCTTTCTACCCTACCTATCCCCGCGCTGCGCGAACTCGCCCGGCTCTGCGAGATGGGCGGCGCGGCGGCGGCCGAGGCAGTGCTGGCCCGCCTGGCCCACGAAGCCGGGCTTAACGTGGCGGCGGTGCCCAGCCCGCCCCCTCTGCCCGAATGCGGGCCGTATCTGCCGGGCGCTGGCGCCGTGGCCACCTTGCCTGCGGGGCCGGGGCCGGAGGTGCCGGTGATCTTCTACCGTTCCTACCTCACCGCCGCCGACACCGGGCCCATCGACGCGCTAATTGCCGCTTTGATCGAGGCCGGGTTCAACGCTTACGGGCTGTTCGTGCCGTCGCTGAAAGCCCCGGCTGCGGCGGACTGGGTGGCCCGGCACTTGGCCGCCTGCCCGCCAGCCGCCATCGTCAACGCCACGGCCTTCTCTGCCTCTGGCGAGGCGGGCACGACGCCGCTCGACGCCCCTGGCGTGCCGGTGTTCCAGGTGGCGCTCTCCACCGCCCTGCGGCGCGACTGGGAAGCTGCCGCGCGTGGCCTCTCCCCGGCGGATCTCGCCATGCATGTCGCCCTGCCGGAAATCGACGGCCGCCTGTTCGCGGGCGTGGTCAGCTTCAAATCCTCTGGCAAGCGCGATGAGTCGCTGCAATATTCCCGCTTCACCCACCGTGCCGTGCCAGAGCGCGTGGCGGCGGTGGCGGCCAGGGTGGCGGCGTGGCACCGCCTGGCCGTCACCCCGGCGCCAGAGCGGGATTTCGCCCTGGTGCTCTCCACCTATCCCGGCCGGCCGGACCAGATGGCCCATGCGGTGGGGCTGGACACCCTGGCCTCCGCCAACGCGCTACTGGAGGATTTGCGGGCAGGGGGCTACGCGGTGGCACCCGTGCCGGAGCTGCCGGAACGCCTGCGCCAGGCCAGCCTCTCCTGGCCCCAGGCCGACTACTGCGCCGCGCTGGCGCAGTTGCCTGAAACGCTGCGGGAGGCGCTGGCCGCCACCTGGGGCGCGCCGGAAGACGATCACCTAGCGCAGGACGGCGCGTTCCACTTTCAGGCCCTGCAGGCGGGGCGCGCACTGGTGGCGCTCCAGCCGGAACGCGGCCGCGTTTCGGGACGGGAGGATGCGTATCACGACCTCGCCGCCACGCCCTGCCATGGCTATGTGGCATTTTACCTCTGGCTGCGCTCGCTCGGACTGCACGCGCTGGTGCATCTGGGCGCGCATGGCACGCTGGAATGGCTGCCGGGCAAGGCCGTGGCGCTCTCTGGCGAATGCTGGCCGGAAGCGCTCAATGGCCCTCTGCCGGTGATTTATCCCTTTATCGTCAACGACCCCGGCGAGGCCGCCCAGGCCAAGCGCCGCACCGGGGCGGTCACCATCGGCCATCTGCCGCCGCCTTTGGCCCAGGCCACCTTGCCGGAGGGGCTCGCCCGGTTGGAGGCGCTGCTGGATGAATACGCCACCGCCGAGGGGCTGGACCCGCCCCGGCGCAACCGGCTGGTCAGCGCCATACGTGAAGAGGCGCGGGCACGCGGCATTGAGCAGGATCTTGGCCTGCCGTCGGAAGCCTCACTGGCCGAAGCGGTGACGCGCATCGACCGGTTCGTTTGCGACCTCAAGGAAAGCCGCTTTGGCGAGGGGCTGCACATCTTTGGCCGGGGCGAATGCGGTGCCGAGGAGCGTACCGGGCTGCTGGCGGCGCTGGCCGGGCGGCGCGTGCCACCTGGTCCTTCCGGCTCTCCGGCGCGCGGGCGGCGGGACGTGCTGCCCACGGGGCGCAACATGTTTGCCGTGGACCCGCGCGCCGTGCCCACCCCGGCGGCCCACGCCCAGGGCGTGAAGCTGGCCGAGGAGCTGCTGCGAAAGCATTTGCAGGATCAGGGCGACTGGCCGAAGGGGCTACTCGTCGATCTCTGGGGCTCGGCAACCATGCGCACGGCGGGCGAGGATTTTGCCATGGCGCTGCATCTGGCCGGGCTCGCCCCGCGCTGGCAGGCGGGAGGCGGCCGGGTGGATGGCTTCGAGATTCTGCCCCTGGCGATGCTCGGGCGCCCGCGCATCGACGTCACTTTGCGCGTCTCCGGCCTGTTCCGGGATATCTTTCCCCAGCTTGCCCAGCTCTTCGAGGCAGGGGCGGCGGCGCTGGCCGCACGTGGGGAAGACCCGGCGGACAACCCCTACGCCCAGCCTGCCCCCCGCGTCTTTGGCCCCAAGCCCGGTGCATACGGCCTGAACATGGGCGCGGCGCTGGACGAATTCTCGCCCGAGGCCCGCGCCAGGGCAGCGGAGGCCTGGCTTACCGGCTCGGGCTGGAGCATCGGCGCGGACGGACAGGCGCGGGAGGCCCAGGCCGCGCTGCAAACGCGCCTCGCGGGCACGGACAGTTTCGTTCACGCCCAGGACCTGCCCGAGACCGACCTGTTGCTCGCCGCCGATTACGCCGCGCATGAGGGCGGGGTCGCCGCCGCCATGGCGCATCTTGGCCTCGCCGCCCCGGCCCTCTACCATCTGGACGTGACCCGACCAGACCAGCCTTGCGCCCGCACACTGCCCGAGGAGATCGCCCGCGTGGTGCGCGCGCGCGCCGCCAATCCGGCCTGGACCGAGGGGATGATGGCGCATGGCTTCCGCGGCGGCGCCGAGATCGCCGCCACGCTGGACCACATGGCCGCCTTCGCGCATTTGGCCAATGCCGTGCCCGCGCATCTGTTCGACCTGTATCACGAGGCAACACTCGGGCGGCCCGAGGTGATGAGTTTCCTGGCGCGGGAGAACCCGGCGGCGCTTGTCCGGCTGCACGATGTGTTTAGCCGCCTGCGCGCGGCCGGGCTGTGGCGCACGCTGAGCAACGCCATTGCCGCCAGCCTGGAGGGCGGGGCGTGAACGGCGGACTGATCAAGGGCTGGTGCCCCGGCGCGCATCGCCCGATGGCGGCCGAGGACGGGCTGATCCTGCGCATCCGCCCGCCCGGGGGACGGCTTTCCAGTGCCCAGGCACTGGGGCTGGCGGATCTGGCCCGCGCGCATGGCCAAGGCGTGCTGGCGCTCACCACCCGGGCCAACGTGCAGATGCGCGGCATCGCCCCAGCGGAGCATGCGGAACTGCTGAAAGAGTTGGCGGCGCTCAACCTGCTGGACGCCGACGAGACCACCGAACGCAGCCGCAACATCGCCGTCACCCCGTTCTGGCGCACAGGCGATGGCACGCTGGAACTGGCCGCCGCCCTGGCCGACGGGCTGGCGAACTTACGCGGCCTGCCCGCCAAATTCGGCTTCGCGGTGGATACCGGTCCCGCCCCGGTGCTGGGCGGCACTTCCGCCGACATACGCTTCGAGCGCGCAACGGACGGCACGTTGCTGCTGCGATCCGACGGTGCTCCCCAAGGCCAGCCCGTACAAACGGCGGAGGCAGTGGCGCGAGCATTGGCGCTGGCGGACTGGTTCATCGCCTCGGGCGGGGTGAAGGACGGGCGGGGGCGCATGCGCACGCATCTCGCCACGGGGCACACCCCGCCGCCGGGCTTGGCAGGCACCACACCCAGCGCCGCTGCCCTGCCGGAGCCGCTGCCGGGCCCCTGTGCGACAGGTGTTCTCGCCGCCTTCGCCTTTGGTGAGTTGCAAGCTGAAACGCTGGACGCCCTGGCGGGGCTGAGCGGAGAAATCCGGCTGACCCCGTGGCGGATGCTGTTGCTCCCCGGCCTTGCCACGCTACCGCCGCTGCCGGGGATGATTCTCGACCCCGCTTCGCCGCTGCCGCGCGTCTATGCCTGCACCGGCGCGCCGGGCTGCGGCCAGGCTTTGAGCGAAACCCGCGCTTTGGCGGCGGGCCTCGCCTCGCATCTGCCCCCGGGGATGCGCCTGCATGTCTCGGGCTGCGCCAAGGGTTGTGCCCACCCGGCGGCGGCTGATGTCACCCTCACGGCCACAACGGCGGGCTTCAGCCTCATCCGCAATGGCGCCGTCAGCGCCGCGCAGGAGCGGACAGGGCTTGACCCGGAGAGCCTCCTTCGCCATCCCGGGCAAATTTTCGGAGCCTGCTGATGCCTTATTCTTACGAGACAGACGGCACCGCGATCTACCGCCAATCCTTCGCCACCATCCGGGCCGAGGCCGCCCTGGCCGCGTTCACGCCCGAGGAAGAGCCGGTGGTGGTGCGGATGGTCCATGCCCTGGGGCTGGTGGGGCTGGAGCGGCATGTGCGCTTCACGCCCGGCATGGTGGCGGCGGCGCGCGCGGCGCTGGAGGCGGGCGCGCCCATTCTCTGCGATGCCCGCATGGTCAGCGAGGGTATCACCCGCCCGCGGCTGCCCGCCGGAAACGAGGTGATCTGCACCCTGCACGCCGGGGATGTGCCCGCGCTGGCGGCCAAGCTTGGCACCACGCGCAGCGCCGCGGCGCTGGAGCTGTGGCGGCCATATCTGGATGGCGCGGTGGTGGCCATCGGCAACGCGCCCACGGCGCTGTTCCATTTGCTGAACATGCTGGAAGATTCTTCCTGCCCGCGCCCGGCCGCGATCATCGGCTGCCCGGTCGGCTTCGTCGGCGCGGCGGAATCCAAGGCCGCGCTGTTCGCCGCCCCGCCCGCCCCGGGGCTCATCGTGGAAGGGCGGCTCGGCGGCTCGGCCGTGACCGTGGCGGCGGTCAACGCCATCGCCAGCCGGGCGGAATGAGCATGGGGCGCATCATCTGCGTGGGGCTCGGACCGGGCGATCCGGATTTGATGAGCGTGCGGGCCAGCCGCCTTGTGGCCGGGGCGCGGCACGCCGCCTATTTCCGCAAGGCAGGGCGGCAGGGGCAGGCGCGGCGCATCGTGACCGGGCTGCTGCGCCCAGACTGCGTGGAGTACCCGATGGAATACCCCGTCACCACCGAGCTGCCTTTCAACAGCCCACTCTATATCAGTCTGCTTTCCAGCTTTTACGATGACTGGGCGGCGCGGCTGGCCGAGCTGGCGCGCACCGAAGAGGTCATCGTGCTCTGCGAGGGCGACCCGTTCTTCTACGGCTCCTTCATGCACCTGCACACCAGGCTGCGCGGCCGCGCGGCGGTGGAGGTGGTGCCGGGGATCACCGGCATGTCCGGTTGCTGGACGGCGACGGGCGAGCCCATCACATGGAGCGACGACGTGCTCACCGTGCTTACCGGCATTCTGCCCGAGGCCGAGCTGACCCGCCGCATGCGCGACAGTGACGCCCTGGTGGTGATGAAAACCGGGCGCAATCTGCCGAAGATTCGCCGGGCTCTCAGCACCGCGGGGCGGCTGGAGCAGGCCTGGCTGGTGGCGCACGGCACCACACGGCAGGAACGCGTGCTCCGCCTGGCCGAAATGCCGGAGGAGGAATGCCCGTATTTCGCGATTGTGCTGGTGCACGGGCAGGCGCCGGCATGAGCGGCTGGCTGGCCATTGCCGGGCTCGGCCCCGGCGATGACGCACTGCTGACCGGCGAAGCGGTTGAAGCGCTGGCGCAGGCGACCGATGTGCTGGGCTATATCCCCTATGTCGCCCGCATCGCTCCCCGGCCTGGGTTGACCCTGCACCCCTCGGATAATCGCGAGGAACTGGCCCGCGCCCGCCACGCCTTGCGCCTGGCGGCGGCGGGCGGGCGGGCGGTGATCGTCTCCTCCGGCGATCCGGGCGTGTTCGCCATGGCGTCCGCCGTGTTTGAGGTGCTGGGCGAGTGCCAGGACTGGCTGCGCCTGGATATCCGCGTGCTGCCCGGCATCACCGCCATGCTGGCCGCCGCCGCGCGGGTGGGCGCGCCGCTGGGGCATGATTTCTGCGCCATCAACCTCTCGGATAATCTCAAGCCCTGGGCGCTGATCGAGCAGCGCCTGCGCCTTGCCGCTCAGGCCGATTTCGCCATGGCCTTCTACAATCCACGCTCGGCCTCCCGGCCCGAGGGGCTGGGTCGCGCTTTGGCCGTGCTGCGCGAGGAATGCGAGCCAGAGCGGCTGCTGGTGTTTGCCCGCGCCGTGACCACGCCGCAGGAGCGGCTCACCACAGTGACCCTGGAAGAGGCCACGCCAGAGATGGCGGATATGCGCACCGTGATTCTGGTGGGCAGCAAGGCTACCACGCGGGTAGGACGGTTTGTCTACACCCCAAGGCGGGCGGAATGAGCGAGCCAGGAGAGCGCGTCCTCCACATTTGCCGCCACCTGCCGCGAGGGCGGGGTTGGGCGCTCGACCATCAGCACTTTCAGCCCCAGCGCCCTGGCGGCGTCGAGCTTGGCGCGCGCGCCTTCGCCCCCGGCATTCTTGGCGATGATGAGTTCAATGCGGTGCCTGCGCAGCAAGGCGAGGTCGTCGGCCAGGGTGAACGGCCCGCGTGCCAGCGCGATCTCGGCCCGGGGCAGAGGCAGCGGCGCGGTTGGCGGGTCCACCAGGCGCAGCAGGTAATGATGCTCCGGCCGGGCTGCGAAAGCCTCCACCCCCTGCCGTCCGATGGCGAGGAACACACGCGCGGGCCGGGCGGGCAAAGCGTCGAGCACAGCGTCACGGTCCGGCAGGCTCACCCAGTCATCGCCCGGTTGCGGCGCCCAGGGCGGGCGCTCCAGCGCCAGCAGGGGGGCGCCGGTTTGGGCGCAGGCGGCAACAGCGTTGCGGCTCATCTGCACGGCAAAGGGATGAGTGGCGTCGATAACATGGGTGATGGCTTCAGAGCGCAGATAATCCGCCAGCCCCGCCACCCCGCCAAACCCGCCGATGCGCGTGGGCAAAGGCTGGGGCAAGGGGGACTCCGTGCGCCCGGCATAGGAGAACACGCTGTTCACCCCCGCCCCGGCCAGGGCGCGGGCCATGCGGCTGGCCTCGGTGGTGCCGCCCAGCAGCAGCACGCGGGGCTTGGTGTCTCGCTCATTCATGCGCGCAAGCATGCGGCTTGTGCCGGGGTGCAGGCAAGGCGGGGGGCGCATGGCTGAACCCTGGCTCTCCATCATCGGTATTGGCGAGGACGGGCTGGAGGGGCTTGCCCCTCAGTCCCGCGCAGTGCTGGCGGAAGCGGCGGTCATATTCGGCGGGCCGCGTCATCTGCTCCTGGCGGCGGCGGGGGAACGCGGGCGGCCCTGGCCGGTTCCCTTCTCGGTGGCGCCGGTGCTGGCTTGCCGCTGCAGCCCTACCGTGGTGCTGGCCTCGGGCGATCCATTCTGGTTCGGCGCCGGGGGCAGTCTGGCGGCGCATCTGGCGCCGGAGGAATGGCGCGCCATTCCCGCTCCCTCCACCTTCGCGCTGGCCGCAGCGCGGCTCGGCTGGCGGCTGGAGGAAACGATCTGCCTCGGCCTGCATGCCGCGCCCTTCGCGCGGCTGCGCCCGCATCTGACCCCAGGCGCCAAAGTGCTCTGCCTGCTGCGCGGGCCGGAGGATGCGGCTGGACTCGCCGCCTGGCTGGCGGCGCAGGGCTTCGGCGCCTCGCGCCTGTGGCGGCTGGAGGCGCTGGGCGGGCCACGCGAACGCATCACCGCGGGCAGCGCTTCCGCATGGGACGCGGAAGCGGGCATCGCCCCGGTGGCGCTGGCCATAGAGGCGGCGGGCGCGCCGGGCCTGCCGCGTACGCCCGGCCTGCCAGACGAGCTGTTCGAGCATGACGGGCAGATTACCAAGCGCGCGGTACGGGCGCTCACCCTCTCGGCCCTGGCCCCGCGCGCGGGCGAATGTTTGTGGGACATCGGCACCGGTTCCGGCTCCGTTGCTGTGGAATGGCTGCTTGCCGCCCCCGCCACCCGCGCCTGCGGGGTGGAAGCCGATGCCGCCCGCGCTGCCCGCGCCCGGCGCAATGCAGAAAACTTCGGGGTGGAGCACCGCTTCAGCATCACCGAGGCCCGCGCGCCGGAAGGGCTGGAAGCGCTGCCCCGGCCAGAGGCGGTGTTCATCGGCGGCGGGGCAAGTGCTACGCTGCTGGAACGGCTCTGGGCGTTGGCGCCCTCGGGCGCGCGGCTCGTGGCCAATGCGGTGACGCTGGAAACCGAGGCGCTGTTAACCCAATGGGCAGCGGAGAAAGGCGGCAGCCTGCTGCGGCTGGAACTGGCCGAGGCCAAGCCTCTGGGACGGCTGCGCGGATGGGAGCCGGCCCGGCCCATCGTGCAATGGAGCGTGGTGCTGTGAAGGTGGCGGGGTTCGGCTTCCGCGCGGCGGCCACGGCGGAGTCGCTGCGCGCCGCCTTGCGCGCGGCTGAGGGCGGGGGTGTTGGTGCCCTGGCCACTTTGGCGGAGAAGATTTCTGCTCCGACGCTTCTTACTCTGGCTGAGGAACTCGGCGTGCCGGTCATTCCCGTTACCGCCGCCGCGCTGGCGGGGGTGGAGACGCTCACCCAATCGCCACGTCTGCACGCGCGCCTGGGCACGGGCAGCTTGGCCGAGGCGGCGGCCCTGTGTGCGGCCGGGCAGGGGGCGCGGCTGCTGGGGCCGCGCGCCACCGCGCCGGACGGCATGGCCACGGCCGCGATCGCTGAAAGGATTTCATCATGACGGTGCATTTTATCGGGGCCGGGCCGGGAGCCGCGGACCTGCTCACCTTGCGCGGGCGCGATCTCATCGCCGCCGCGCCGGTGTGCCTTTATGCGGGCTCGCTGGTGCCCGAGGGCGTGCTGGCGCATTGCCCGCCAGGGGCGAGGATCGTCAACACCGCGCCGCTTTCGCTGGAGGAGATCATCACCGAGATTCAGGCGGCGGATGCGCGGGGGCTCGATGTCGCCCGGCTGCATTCGGGCGATCTCTCCATCTGGTCGGCCATGGGCGAGCAACTGCGGCGGCTGCGCGAACTCGGCATCGCTTATGACATCACCCCCGGCGTACCGTCCTTCGCCGCTGCCGCCGCCAGCCTGGGAGCTGAGCTGACATTGCCCGGTGTGGCGCAATCCGTGGTGCTGACGCGCAGTTCGGGCCGCGCCTCGCCCATGCCGGATGGCGAGAGCCTCGCCGCCTTTGCCGCCACGGGGGCGACGCTGGCGGTTCATCTCTCCATCCATGTGCTGGGCGAGGTGGTGGCGGCGCTGCTGCCGCATTACGGGGCGGATTGCCCGGTGGCGGTGGTGTGGCGCGCCTCCTGGCCGGATGAGCGCATTCTGCGCGGCACGCTGGCTGGCATAGAGGAGATGATGGACGGGCAGATCGAGCGCACGGCGCTGATCCTTGTGGGAAGGGTGCTGGGGGCGGAGGATTTTGCCCAGAGCCGCCTCTACGCCCCGGATTATGACCGCCGCTACCGCCCGCGCGGCGCACAGCCGCGCTTTCCTGAGACAAGCGGCACGCATCCGCGTTTTCCGGAGACAAAGTGAGTACCAGGGGGCTCATCATCGCCGCCCCGGCCTCGGGCTCCGGCAAGACTACGGTTGCCCTGGGGCTGGCCCGCGCCCTGCGCCAGCGCGGGCTAACGGTGCAGCCGTTCAAATCCGGGCCGGATTATATCGACCCCGCCTTCCTGGCCGCCGCCGCCGGGCGGGACTGTTTCAACCTCGATAGCTGGGCGATGAAGCCGGGGCAGATCGCGGCACTGGCCGGGGCGGCGGCGGGGGCGGATCTGGCGCTGGCCGAAGGCTCGATGGGGCTGTTCGACGGCGTGGCCAGCCCTGGCGCCACCGGCACGGGAGCCACGGCGGATATCGCGGCGCTACTGGGCTGGCCGGTGGCGCTGGTGCTGGATGCCAGCGGTCAGGCACAGACCGCCGCCGCCGTGGCGCAGGGGCTGGCCCGGTTCCGCCCCGCGGTGCGGGTGGCGGGCGTGGTGCTGAACCGCGTTGCGAGCCCCAGGCACGAGGCGCTGCTGCGCGCGGGCATGGCGGAGGCCGGGCTGGCCGTGTTCGGGGCGTTGCCGCGCAATGCGGCGGTGGCGGTGCCGGAGCGGCATCTGGGCCTGGTGCAGGCCGCCGAGCTGCCCCGGCTGGAGGCGCTGCTGGAGGATGCGGCGCGACTGGTCGGCCAGCATTGCGACCTGGACGCCCTGGTGGCTGCCGCCAGGGCAGGGCCTGCTCCCGCAGTCGCCGCCATGCCGGTCTCACCGCCAGGGCAGCGCATCGCCCTCGCGCGGGATGAGGCGTTCTCCTTCCTCTACCCGCATGTGCTGGCGGGCTGGCGCGCGGCGGGGGCGGAGATTCTGCCGTTCTCGCCTTTGGCCGATGAGCCCCCGCCGGAAGCGGCGGATGTGTGCTGGCTGCCGGGCGGCTACCCGGAGCTGCATGCCGGCGCGCTGGCCGGGGCCGGGCGGTTTCTGGAGGGCTTACGGTGCTTTGCCGCCACCCGCGCGGTGCATGGCGAATGTGGCGGCTACATGGTGCTGGGCGAGGCGCTGGTTGATGCCTCCGGCACGCGCCATGCAATGGCCGGGCTGCTCGGGTTGGTCACCTCCTTCGCGCAGCGGCGCATGCATCTGGGCTACCGCCGCGCCGTGTTGGCCGCGCCCATACCAGGTTACGCGGCAGGGGCGGTGCTGGCTGGGCATGAGTTCCATTACGCCAGCATTCTGGCGCAGCCGGACGCGCCGCTGGCCGCCGTTACCGATGCCACGGGCGCGGTAATGCCTGAGACCGGTTCCCGCCGGGGGCTGGTTAGTGGCAGTTTCTTTCATCTGATTACGGCGCAGGCATGAACGGCAGCACCACGCGGCTGAGCCTGATCGGCATTGGCACTGGCAACCCCGAGCACCTGACGCTCCAGGCCATCCGTACCATCAACGAGGCAGCGCTGATCCTCATCCCGCGCAAGGGGCCGGATAAATCCGACCTTGCGGCGCTGCGCCGCGCCATCTGTGCCGAAATGCTGACCAACCCGGCCACGCGCGTCGTGGAATTCGACCTGCCCGTGCGCGATGCCGCCAACCCGGATTACCGCGCCGGGGTGGAGGACTGGCATGCGGCCATCGCCGCGCTTTGGGCGGAGCTCATTGCGCGCGAATTGCCCGGCGGGGGCGAGGTGGCGCTGCTCGTGTGGGGCGACCCCTCGTTGTATGACAGCACGCTGCGCATTGCCGCCCGGCTGGGGCTGGCCACGCGGGTGGTGCCGGGCATCACCGCGATCCAGGCCCTCACCGCCGCGCATGGCGCGGTGCTGAATGAGATCGGCGCGCCCTTCATGGTCACCACCGGGCGGCGCCTGCGCGAGCAAGGCTGGCCGGAGGGGGTGGACACGCTGGTGGTGATGCTTGATGGCAGCTGCGCCTTCCAGACCCTGGCGCCAGAGGGGGTGGAGATCTGGTGGGGCGCTTATCTCGGCATGGCCGAGCAGATCATCCGCGCGGGTGCGCTGGCGGAAGCGGGGCCGGAGATCATCGCCCTGCGTGCCGCGGCGCGGGCCGCCCATGGCTGGATCATGGACATCTACATGCTGCGCCGCATATACGTTACGGCGATGGTTCCCTCAGGGGATGAAAAGGGAACGCAGTAAGGCCACGCCGAAGCTGCGGCTGCCCCCGCAACTGTAAGCGGAGAGCGGAGTGCCACATGCCACTGGGCAACCGGGAAGGCGGCATTTCGCGGTGACACGCGAGCCAGGAGACCTGCCATCAAACTGGCGTCGATGCATACGAATCGGGCGGGGTGTCTCGGTTGGTTTAGCCTTTTGCCGGGCTGAGCTTGTGTGCGGAGACAAACGCCGTGAGGAGGCTGCTTTGTTAAGTATTCTAGCTGTATTTAAAAGTATTTTCGACGATAGTTCGTTGCTCGTTAAGGGCAAAATAATAGGTATGTACGTCTTCCTGCTTGCCGCCAATATCGGCGGTTGGATCTATGCGATCTTTGCTTTTCAGAGCAACCCGGTGTTTCTCGGAACGTCGCTTCTCGCGTGGGGTTACGGCCTGCGCCATGCGGTTGATGCCGATCATATCGCCGCCATCGACAATGTCACACGTAAGTTGATGCAACAAAACAAGCGTCCGGTCACCGTCGGCTTCTTTTTCTCCCTGGGCCACTCGCTGGTTCTCGTCATCGGTGTGGCTGCGATTTATTGTGTGAAGTCAAATGTGAATGGTGACAGCTTTAATAATTTCAACAATGAAAGCGGGATCATCGGTACGGCCGTTTCGACGTCATTTCTGTTTGTGATCGGCATTATGAATTTGCTGATCGCGCTCTCTGTCTATCGAACCTTCCGGAGCGTCACCAAAGGCGGCGAATATGTTGAGGAGGATTTCGACATGCTGCTCAACAATCGCGGTTTCTTGGCGCGAATTTTTAGGCCGTTGTTCGATCTGGTGAAGAAAGGCTGGCACATGTTCCCGATTGGGTTCTTGTTCGGTCTTGGGTTCGATACGGTCACTGAAGTAACCCTGCTCGCCATCGCCGCTACCGAGGCGACGAAAGGGATGCCGCTGTGGTCCATCATGGTGTTTCCCCTGCTCTTCACCGCCGGCATGTCGCTGATCGACACGACCGATGGAATTGCGATGCTGGGCGCCTATGGCTGGGCATTCGTGAAGCCGGTTCGTAAGCTATTCTACAATCTGACGATTACCTCGGTTTCCGTTGTTGTTGCCCTGGTCATCGGCGGAATCGAGGGGCTGGGATTGTTCGCCCAGGAATTCAACATTTCCGGCGGGTGGTTCTGGAACGCCATCAACGTACTTAACAACAATTTCGGTTATATGGGGTATACGATCATCGGCATATTCCTCGTCAGCTGGCTGGCGTCAATTGCCGTCTACAAACTCAACCGTTACGAAGACCTTGAATTGAAATTAGCATCTAACTCGCAGGCAAAAACGGGCGACTAAAACAGAGGTGGTGCCTTTCACCAGATCCTCTCAGGCCGCCAGATGAAGATCTGGCTAAAGCAATTCAGTCAGATCTTTTTTGACAGAGTCTTGTGCGGCTTCATGGGTAGACAGGCGACCGATTCCCCCAAACCCTCCGGCGTATGAGGAATGGAGGGCACAGTCAGACTGGAGCGAGGCCCAGACATCGGCATACTACAAACCAACCCGGCAGAGCTTCCACTTTTATTAAGCGAAACGGTGTTCAGACAAAGCCAGCCACCTCACGACCGGGATGGTCGCCATCCACGGCTACCTCTCCAAGGTCCGCTGCGGGAAACGAGCGAACATCTGGCATAGCTTTTATTCACAAAAGACCGATCCACACCTGAGATCAACGCGCACAAACACGTCAACCTCAGGCGAACAGGCTCTAAAACGTCGCCCGAAACACGGCATACAATACACCCGAGATCAAAATCGACGCCGGCAGCGTGAACACCCAGGCTGCGGCCAAGTTGCGAATTGTCTCCCATTGCAGGCCGGAACCGTTAGCCGCCATGGTACCGGCGACACCGGAGGTGAGCACATGGGTGGTGCTCATCGGCAGGTGGTAGGCCGTACCGGCCTGGATTAGCCCCATGGCCACCACCTCGGCGGAGAGGCCTTGCGCGTAGGTGAGGTGCTGCTTACCGATTTTCTCGCCCACGGTGCGCACGATTCGTTTCCACCCCACCATGGTGCCCATGCCGAGCGCCAGTGCCACAGCGACCTTCACCCAGTTGGGAATGAACTGAGTTGCCCTGTTGCCATCAGCCTTATAGGCGGTAAGCGCTTTCTTCTCGGCGGGGGTGATACCCGGCGCCTTCAATGCCAGGGTGAGCGTTGTATCCGCCAGATAGATATTATTACGCACGTTGCTGACCTGACCGGCGGGGATTTCCCGCATTGAGGCGCGGTCGGCGATTTGTTCGTCGATTTCGCCGATCAGTGCGCTCTCCGCCGACAGCGTATCGGGCTGCAAAGCCCTTTTCTGCACAGCCCGCGTCACTGCCGCCTTGGGGTCTCCCACATAAGCCGGTTCATTCCTGGACATTGAGACCAACGCGCTTTCTGCCGCGAGGCTGGCCGCGTGGTAGCTGGCCATCTGGTCCGGCGTCACTGCGGCATTTAGCGCATAGGCGGTGGGCACGGTGCCGATCAGGATGAGCATAATCAGTCCCATGCCCTTCTGACCGTCATTCGAGCCGTGGCTGAAGGACACGCCGGTGCAGGTGAGGATCAGAAGCGCGCGGATCAACGGCGGCGGCGGCTTTCTGCCTTCCGGTGCGCGGAATAGCTCGGGGGAGCGCGAGAGGGTGATTTTCAGGACATACATCAGACCACCTGCCAGCACGAAACCGGCGAGCGGCGACCAGAACAAGGCCTGGAACACCTTTGTCACCTGCGTCCAGTCCACGCCGCTGGTGCCGCTGGGGCCACCAAGAAGCTCGTTGGCGAGGCCGACACCCATAATCGAGCCAATCAGAGTATGCGAGGAAGAATTGGGAAGCCCCACATACCAGGTCAGAAGGTTCCACAGTATCGCCGAGATCAGCAGCGCAAAAACCATTGCAAAACCGGCTGTACTGCCGACTTGCAGGATCAACTCCACTGGCAGGAGCGACACAATGGCAAACGCCACCCCACCCGTGGAGGTGAGCACGCCGAGGAAATTAAACATCCCCGACCAGATCACCGCCAAATTCGCCGGTAAGGCGTTGGTGTAGATCACAGTTGCCACGGCATTGGCGGTGTCGTGAAAACCGTTGACGAATTCAAACCCGAGCGCAATGGCCAGCGCGATGCCCAGCAGCACATAAGGCAGTGCCGAGGGGGAACGCACGACCGAGAGGTCCTCACCAAGATGAACGCCGGCATAAACCACGCCGATAAAGAGGATGATTCCGAACAGGCCAAGAAAAATGCGGCTTGAACCGGCGCCGAGATCTTGGGAGGGGGCTGGGATAGGCAAGGCCGTTGGATCCGACGTGGCTGGTTCCACGATTTTTAAGTTGCCGTTCCGTTTAACGTGCCGTCGACCTTTTTTGCCGTTAAGCTCTTATGACATATTTGGCGTAGGATTTAACTGACGTTGTTGTAATTCTTTGAGTTTACAAACAGGCATCCTTGCCTGTGGATGGGTATTCTCCTGCTCAGTACGGAGCCCGATGCCCTGGCCGAGCGCGTCATAGGTGAAGCTGCGAACGTCGCTGCTGAAGATGTCGGCCGTATGGGACAGCCATTGCTTGGCGTCACTGGTATAGTGTTGTTGACGCCTTCGGAAAGCACATTGCCGTCAGCGTTGTAGTTGTAGCTCCGCCCCAAAAGGTAAGCTTCGGGTCCCTACCTGCTGTCGACAAGTTCCATGAACGAATGTCGGCTTATCGCCGTTGGATACTCCAAAGCCGCCATTCCTGTTCGGCCGCCAAGCGTTAGATTCGCTCCACTAGAACATTTTCGCGACCCGCAAGGTCAACCCAAAGTTCTGCTTGAACTGACCTGAGGCGTCAATGTCGTGGTTGACCGAAACTAGGCCTTGCCATGTCGGCGAAAGGAACATCATGTAGGTCAGCCGAAGTTGATCCTCACGCGTT
>DATJXU010000006.1:0-3341 GCA_035499915.1 Acidocella sp. | reverse complement strand
ACCGGCAAGCAGCTAGGTGCCCAATGGATCGATGCCGACGAGGCGCAAACGCCGCCGGGGAGCGGCGATTTGTTCGGCCTTGTCGTGAACCCCACGGGCAAAGGTTTCTATTATGTGGAGGACGATGTGAACACAGTGGTCCAGGCGCAATGAGCGGGGAGAAGCTCAACGCACCGTCGCGGCGGTCTTTCTTTGGCGTAGCCGGCGGGTTGGCGGGTGGTGTTGCGGGCGCCATGGTCACGCGCGCCCAAGCCTCGCCGATCCTGCCGCAGGATATGTCAGAAGCCGCGGAGCCATTTTATGGCGCGCATCAGGCAGGTATCACGACACCGATGCAGGATTCCCTGTATTTCGCCTCGTTCGACTTGGCCGCGACGAGCCGCCAAGACGTTGTGGCGCTGCTGCAAACCTGGACGGCGGCGGCCGCGCGCCTGACCGCCGGGTTGCCGGCGGAACCCGGCATGCAGGATGACAATGAGCCTCCTCTGGATAGCGGCGAGGCCGTGGGGCTGAAGGCATCCCGCCTGACAATTACTTTTGGTTTTGGGCCAGATCTTTTCACGCTGGATGGAAAGGACCGGTACGGTCTGGCCACAAAACGGCCGTCCGCGTTGGTGGATTTGCCGGTATTCAATGGCGATCAGCTGGTGGACGGACAATGCGGCGGCGCGCTCTGCGTTCAGGCCTGCGCCAACGATCCGCAGGTGGCATTCCATGCGGTGCGACAGCTGGCGCGCCTCTCCTATGGCGCGGCAACGCTGAAATGGGTGCAGAGCGGTTTCGCCACGGCCAATAAGACGCAAGGCACGCCGCGCAACCTCATGGGCTTTAAGGACGGCACGATGAACCCGGCCGGCGCCGCCATGGAGGATGCGGTTTGGGCGGGGCCGGAAGGCCCGGCCTGGATGCAGGGTGGCAGCTATATGGTAGCGCGACGCATCCGCATTGCCCTGGAACACTGGGACCGCATGAGGGTTGCGTTCCAGGAGCAGACCTTCGGCCGCCAGAAGGCCTCGGGCGCACCGCTTGGCGGCAAGGCGGAATTCGATGCTCCGGATTTCAATGCCACTGACGCGAACGGCAATTACGTCATCCCGGAAACCTCGCATATGCGGCTGGCGGCACCCGCGAATAATGGCGGCGCGCAGATCCTGCGGCGGTCCTACTCCTACAATGACGGCGCGAATTTCGTTGCCGAGCGCTGGCCACCCTGGCACCAGGGTATCGAGTACGATTCCGGTCTGTTCTTTCAGGCTTATCAGAAAGATCCGCGCACCGGCTTCATCACGATCTTCGATAAGATGTCGAAGATCGATGCGTTGAACCAGTTCACCACGCATGTGGGCAGCGCGATCTTCGCCTGTCCGCCAGGGGTGCGGAAAGGCGAATATATCGGCAAGACACTGTTCGAGACCGCATAATCTAACAGACGGGCTTTACAGGAGAGACTAATGGGAAAATCCAATCGTGATTGGATGCGGGGGAACATGTCCGCAATTTCGCTGGCGGCGGCTTTTGGCGTGTTGAGTGCCGCGCCGGCTCTGGCGCAGAGCGAGACCGGCAATATCTGGCAGAGGTCAAACCTGCTTGGCGATATGGGTGGTTTGCGCACCGTCCTTGGCAATTATGGCGCCACGCTCAGCATCACTGATAGCGAGAACCTGCTCGGCAACACCATGGGCGGCGTCAAGCAGGGGGCAACGCTGCAGGGCCTGACTACGGGCACGCTGGAGGTCGACACCGGCAAGGCGTTCGGCTGGCAGGGCGGCACGTTCCACATCAGCGCCTTGCAAATCCATGGTCAACAGCTGAGCCCTGCGTATCTGGACAATCTGCAGACCGCCAATGGCAATGAAGCCGAGGATGGCACACGGCTGTGGGAAATGTGGTATGACCAGGCTTTTGATCACAGCCGCGCAGACATCAAGGTCGGCCAGCAGAGCATCGACAACGAATTTATCGTCAGCCAATATTCCGGTCTGTTCGTCAACACGATGGCCGGTTGGCCGCTGGTCCCGTCGGACGATCTCTATGGCGGAGGGCCGGCCTATCCGCTCTCGTCCCTGGGCGTACGGCTGCAGTTCAAACCGGCGGATAACCAGACGCTTCTGGCTGGCGTGTTCGACGACAACCCCGGTGGCGGGCCATTCAGCGATGATGCGCAGATGCTCGACTATGACGGTGGCAAGTTCAACCTGAACACCGGCGCGCTGTACATCGCCGAATACCAATATTCAGTGAACGAGCCCGCGGTTGGAGAGATGGTGCAGAACGCTGGTCAGGCGCCGGGCCTGCCGGGCACCTATAAGCTTGGATTCTGGTACGACACTGGCAGCTTCCCGGATCAGAGATTCGGCACGGACGGGCTTTCCCTCGCCGCTCCGGATAGCAACGGGAATCCGATTATGCACCACGGCAACTACGGCATCTATGCTGTCGCCGACCAGACGGTCTGGCAGTCAGCGGCGGACAGTTCCAGAAAGCTGAACGTTTTCGGCAGAATCATGGGCGCGCCAGACACCCAGAACCTCATTGATTTCTTTTTCAATGGCGGTGTCACCCTGGCGTCTCCGCTGCCGGGACGGGACAACGACCAGGCAGGTATCGATTTTGGCTTGGGCAAGGTGAGCAGCCGCGCCGCTGGCCTGGACCGGGATGCAGGCGTGACCGCGCGGGGGACCGAGGAACTGATAGAAGTTACGTATCAGGCGCAAGTCGTACCCTGGTTGGTTGTGCAGCCCGATTTTCAATACATCGTCAACCCGGGTGCCGGCGTGCCTGACCCCAACGATCCGGCGCATAACCTGCGCAATGAATTTGTTGCAGGTGTTAGAGTTGTGACGACGTTTTAGGATAACGTGTGAATAGGCACCGCAACGGCCCCCCGGCGCCGACAATGGATAGAAGACTGAAAAGATTGGGGAGTTTCGTAGATTACCAGGGTCCCAATCGGCGCCGATCGGGACCCCACCCAATAGGCGATTTATTTATATAAACCATCTGGTTATCCATCACAGGCACCGGGGTCCCGTTGTGGTGCCTATTCACATGTTCGGCCGCTGGATCGACGATGGGTGCCCACCTTGATCGAGAGCTAGCTGTCTAGTTTGCGAATATTGTTGGCATCCAGAGGCCTGACAATCGTTAAGATCACCGCTGGAAAGCGCAGCTTGCGGAAGGCGCTGCCGGGCTGTTTGGCCGCGCGCCTACGGCCTAAGCGGCGCCGGCGGCGCCAGGCCGCCCAACAAAGTGGGAATCAACTCAGAGACGGTGGGGTGGATCGGCACCGCCCAGCGCAATGCACCGATCGGCTGGTCAGCGTTCATCATATCGAGTATGCC
>DATJXU010000005.1:0-20063 GCA_035499915.1 Acidocella sp. | reverse complement strand
TGCGCCTTCTCCTCTGGCAACTGCCCCAGCGCCTGGTTGGCCAGCGCGCAGGCTTTCTTCAGAATGCCAAAGCCGCGCACCACGTCGCGCCCCCAAATATAGTTGCGCCGCCCGATCTTGAAATTCTCCAGGCTGCGCTCGGTCTGCGCGCCCCATAGCCGGTCGGCCGGAACCGCGACATCGCCCAGCGCGTCATGCTCGATCCGTTTGTCAGACATCACCAATTCCCGTGCAAAAAGCCCAAAGCCGGAAGCGGCTTCCACCGCCGGGGCAGGTCCGAGCGGCGGATCGGCCTTATCATGTAACGTGGTGCCGGCTGGTCGGATCTTTCAAGGAAGCTCGCGTAAGCGCGGACCTGGGCTTCGCGCCACGCCTGGTCATTCAACGCCAGGGTACGGCTCGGGAACACTTCCGCGATCCGGATCACACGGCCGATCACCGCCACCACCGCCCAAAGGGAATCCTCGCTTCCCCGTCGCCGTTCGGGAGCCACAAAATCCAAATCCGGTCTCCAAGCTGGATAAAGAGGGCCTTGGCCTCGTTATCGGCTGGTTTTTGCGCGAATGCCAGCGACTTCTGCCAGCAACATGGCAAGCAGGCGCGGCCCGCGGATGAGATAGCGCCCCGCCAGGCGCCGTGGTTCCTGGGCCAAGCGGTGCAGCCATTCCAGCCCCGCGCGGCGCATCCAGAGGGGGGCGCGCCGGCGCGTGCCGGCGGCGAATTCCAGCGCCGCGCCGATGCAAAGCCCGATGCCCCTGGTCGCGCCCTCTCTCATGACCGCATGGGCCAGAAGCTCCTGTACCGGGGAGCCGACGGCGAAGAAGATGAAAGGCGCATCCGCCTCGCTCACGAAGCGCATGGCGGCGGCAAATCCCGCCGGATCATGCAGCAACCCCATTGGCGGGGTGTGGCGGATAAAGCCTATGGCGGGGTAACGCGCGCACAGGGCGGCAAAGGCTGCATCCCCCAGCCCAATGACCGCCGCGCGCTCGCCGGCCAGTCTGGGAAGGAGGGCGGCGGTGAGATCGGCCCCGGTGACCACCGGCGGGGCAATGTAGCCCAGCAGGCGCACGCAATGGGCGAGGCAGCGGGAATCGAACAGACGCAGCAGCGCCGCGTCATAGACCGCATGAAGCACCGGGTTTTGAAGCAGCCGGTCCAGATGGTCCGCATTGGGGGTGACGATGAAGGCGAAGGGCTCATCCCTGGGCCGGGCCAGCAGCATGCCCAGCACCTCCTCCAGAGACAAGGCGCTGAACGTGACGCCGAGCAGCTTCATGGCGTCCAACTCCCCCCAAGCAGCACCACATGCTCATTGGCAGCGCCAAGTTGGTTGGATTGCCGGTCATTGAATAGATAGCGCCCATCCAGCGCCAGAGCTGGGCTCATCTGCCATTTCAGCTCGGCGCTTGCGGTGAACAAGGTCTCGCGCAGGGGATTATGGATATAGGCGGCGTTGGAGATGTCCGCCGTGGTGGTGGCGGTAATGTCGTGCAAACCCGCCCGGATGAAGGTGAATTTTGCCTCCGTCAGCGTGTAAGGGGTGGCGCTCAGCCGGTCGGGGTCGTCAATCTCGCGGGCGATGTTGAGATGCAGCCCATCCATCCGGTCCGGCGCCCAGTCCAGCCGCGCCTCCACCACCGGGGCGGTGAGCCCTTGCCCCACGCGCGGCACCCGCCAGGCGCCGCCCGCCAGCGCGGAAATGGTCCAGAGCCCGTCCGCCTCATCTTGCAGCCCGGCCAGGGCGGCGTAATTGCCGGCATCCTGGGCTTCATCCGTGCCGTTGCTGTGGCCCGCGCGCAGCGCCGCGACATAAGTGAGCGGCGCGCCATTATCGTAGCGCAGGGTCAGGCCGGACCGCAGATCCTGCCGGTTCTGGAACGGCAGATCGGGGAAATCATAGAAGCTGGCCGAGAGGAGCGGCGTGATGGTGAGGCAACCGGCGGTGATCTCGTCACTGGCGCGGACATCTTTGAGCGTGAAGGCGGTGGGCTTGGCCAGGACGAAGGGGCTAAGCGCGAAGCCGGTTTCCGCCGAACGCAGATAGGCGGCGGCGAGTGTCAGCACCTCACGCGGCAATTGCAGCCGCTCGCCCCCGGCCAGGGCGGCGCTGAACAGGTTTTGCCCGGCATTTTGCGGGTAGGCGCTCTCGTTCACCTGCGCATAGGCGCCGAACCCGGCCGCTTGGTCCGCGACCAGCAGATCCGGCGTGATGCTGAGCAAGGCGGAGCCGGTGCTGCCATTGGGAGCGCTGTCATAGCCTGACTGCGCGGCAAGGCCGGGGGCGAGATCGAGTCCGCCAAGCTCCCAGCCCGTGGCGCCGGGCGCTTCCTCCCGCCGCACGGCCAGCCCGTAGCTGTTTGGGGCATAGCCGGGGACCGTGCCGGGAAGCAGCTCATCGAGCAATTGCGCCCGCGCGGCGGCTGGGAACGCCGGAATGGCCAGGACGAACAAAAGACGGACACGGCGGTGCGGCACGACCCCGCATATCATTTTGATGGAATAATGTTAATGATTAATCAACTTTAGGTTTGATTTATGCCGGAACGCCGCACCGATATCGACATGGCCAAGGGCCTCGCCATTCTGCTCGTGGTGTTCGGGCATCTGGTGGCGCGGCAGGACCCGCAGAATATGCATTGGTACGAGCCGCTGCGCCGCGCGGTCTATGGGTTCCACATGCCCTTCTTCCTGTATCTGAGCGGGCTGGTGGCCGCCTCGTCGGGGTTTCTCGCCAATGGTCGCGCGGTGTTCTGCGGCGCGGCGCGGGCGCGGGCGGAGCGGTTGCTGCTGCCCTTCTTCGGACTCGGCCTCCTGGTGCTGACGGGCAAGCTGGCCGCGGCGAAATGGCTGTTCGTGGATAACCTCCCCGCCAATGCCTGGGCCGGGCTGGAGGGGCTGTTCTGGCACACGGCCGCGAGCCCGGCGCTTTCCATCTGGTATCTGTTCGTGCTGTTTGTGCTGTCTCTCGCCACGCTTTGGCTGCTGGATGGAAATCCTGAACGCCTGCCCTGGCTGTTGGCAGTTTCACTGCTGCTCTACCCTCTGCCCGTACCCGCCTATCTCTATGCCGACAGGGTGTTCACCTACGCGCCCTTCTTCCTGCTGGGGGCGATGGCAGGCGCTGCCGGGGCGCGATGGAATGAGATGCTGGACCGGTATTGGGCCTTTGCCCTGGCATTGCTGTTGGCCGGGCTGGTTTGCGTGGCACTCTGGGGCCAGGGCGAGGAGCGGAAGGCGGTGATGCTGCCGCTGGGGACGCTCTCCATGCCCGCTTTGCATGGAATGCTGCGGCGCGTGGGGTTTGGCCGCTTGCGGGCAACCTTGCTGTTTTTCGGGCGCTATAGCTTCATGATCTATCTCGGCAACACAATCTGCATCGGCCTGACCAAGGGCATGCTTCTAAGATTCATGTCTTGGAACGGAGCACATTTCCTGCTCTTCGCCCCGGCCTTGATGGCCGCGGGGTTGCTGGGGCCTGTCATGGTCAAGCGGTGCGGGTTCCGGCAAATGCGGGCACTCAACCGCCTGACAGATTAGCTTATTTCGAGAAATATCTCCCATAGCGCGGCGCGTAAAACTCGGCATCGGCATGACCGGAGCGTCCATGGGCGCCGGGGTCGACACGGGTGAGCACCGCCCCCGCGATGGTCGCCCCCGCCTCGTGCAGCAAGGTGATGGCCCCGCGCACCACACGGCGGGGCGTATGGCCCCAACGCACGCAGAGAAGTGCTGCATCGGCCAGGCGCGCCAGCACACGCCCCTCCGCCAGGGCGAAGGCGGGCGGCACGTCCAGCAGGATCAGCTCATAATCCTCCCGCAATTTGGCGAGCAAGGCGGGCAGCGCCGGGGAGAGGAACAGATTCAGCGCCGCGCGGCTTTGCGTACCGGCGGGCAGCACGTCGAGCGGGGTCAGACGGTCCCGGACCAGGCAATCCGCCAGTGCCGCCTGCCCGGCCAGATGCTCAGCCAGCCCCGGCGCGCCTTTGGTGGCGAACACGGCGTTGAAGCTTGGCTGGCGGATATCGCCGTCGATCGCCAGAGCTTTTACGCCAGCCGCCGCCAAGGCGCGCGCCAGGGCGATGCATAATGTCGTCTTGCCTTCATCGGGCCGTGCCGCGGTGACCGCCAAAATACGGCAGCTCCCCTCACCCAGCCCGAGCCCGGTGTGCAGTGCCCGCAATTGCTCGGCATAGAGCGAAAATGGCGCGATGAGAGAGGCCTCGGCGGGGTTTTCCGTCTCGGGCAACAGAGCATGGCAGATGAGCCCGAATTCGCCGCGCAGCGCTTCGCCGGTGCGCAGGGAGGTATCCAGCGCATCCCGCAGCCCCGCCAGCAGCACGCCCAGGCACAGCCCCAGCAAGAGCGAGGCGCCAAGCACCAGCGGCGCGTGGCGGGAGACGGGCTGCGCGGGTGTTGCGGCAGCGGAGAGAATGCGCGCATCCGGCTTGGTGAGCGAGGCATCCTGCGCCAATTGCGCGGCCTGCAGCGTCATCGCGCGCAGCATGTCCCGTCCCGCCTCGGCGCGCTGTTCCAGGGCGCGCACCGGGGCGGCCTCCTCATCCTCTGTCATGCTTTGCGTGCGGGCTTGCGCCAGTGCGCCCTGCAAGGTGGCCACCTGCGCCTGGTCGGCCGCCACCTCGGCGCGAGCGGCATCCATCTCGCGCGCCGTCTCGGCGTCAATCTGCGCGGTGACGGCGGCAAGCTGCGAGCGCGCGGTGACCAGGGGCGGATAATCCGCGCCATATTCGCTGGCGAGCGAACGCGCCTGCGCCGCAAGCTGCGCCTGCTGGATCCGCAAAGGCAGCAGGTTGGGGGCGATGGCGGCATTGGCGGCGGCGGCATCGCTCCCGGCATGGGTGGCGGCGTCCAGCCGTGCCTGCGCCATCGCCAGAGCCGCCTGCGCCTCCACCAGCGAGGCCGCCAGGCGGCTCGCGGTTTCTGTGGTCAGCGTGCCCTGCGCACCTTGCACCAGCCCTGCCCCGGCGCGGGCCTTGGCCAGGGCGGTCTCGGTATCGTCAAGCTGCTGCTGCACGATGGCGGAATGCGCCTCCAGCCAGTTCTGCGCATCGCTGAGCGCCTGGAATGAGACATCGCGCTCATGGTCCAGATAAAGTTGCATCGCCAGATTGGCCGCATCGGCGGCGAGTTGGGGCGAGCGCGTGGTAAAGGACACGCTGATGACCCGCGAGCCCGGCAGCACGGAGATGCCGAGCCGGCTCTGCACCGCCTCCGCCAATTCTGTGCCGGAAGGCGCCGCCGGGCGCGGCAGCAGCGAAACAGGAAAAGGGCGTGGCCGCAGGGCGGGGTCGAAATCCGGGTTCCGCGCCAGATCGAGCTGGCTGGCGATGGTGGACGCCGCCGGCAGTGAGGCGATGATGGCGCCCTGGCTGGCGGTGACCGCGTCCTCGTCCAGGGCATCCCCTGGTGCTGTGGGCGGGCCGCCGGGCAAGGTGGCACTCGCCGGATCGTAGAGCACGATGCCGGTGGCGCTGTAGCTGGCGGGCAGCGCCGCCAAAATCAGCGCCGCGAGCGCGGGAAAGCCGATGGTGCAGGCCAGTATCAGCCGCCAATGCCGCCGCAAGGACAATAGCTGTTCGGCGAGTGGCTGCGGGGGTGGAACAGCGAGGCTGGGAAGAGCTAGGCTCATGGATTAATCATTAATAAATCATTACTATTTTAACAATCTATGATTGTGGATAAGGCGAAACCCAGGGCCGGTTGCCTTGCATTTGCCGGTCGCTGCGCAGCCTTACGCCGGAAGGGCCGGCCCAGGCGGCAACGGCCCCTTCCCGCTCCGCCAACTCTGCGTCCAGCATTGTTACCCCCGCGCAGCCCGGCTGCTTCACGGGTGAGACCAGCAGCTTGGCCCCCAGGCACTCCGTTGCCGGCGCGCCGGCGAACAGCACCTGCCCCAGCAGGCACTCATCGCCGCTGCATTGCGCCGGGATGAGCCTGCGCCCGCCCCAGACAGCCTGCCATTGTTCCAGGGTGAATTGACTGGCTTTCGGCTGCTCCACCAGGAATATGTCTGGTCCGCTGCGGATGGCGATGAGCTTCGCATCCGCCGAGAGCAGCGCATCCGGCGGGCGGGCCATCGCCGCCACGCCTAGCCCTGCCGCCATCAGCGCGATACCCGCCAGCCGGGCCCGCGAACGCCAGATGCAGAGCCAGGCCAGCCCGGCGGCGATGAGCAGGATGGCGCCGTTTGGCATCGGCGCGATGGGCATCAGCGCCCGCGGCCAGGTGGCGATATGCTGCGTCACCCAGACGATGATGGCGATGCCCCAGCCCATCGGCCGAAAGGCCAAGCCCGCCAGATGCAAAGGCAGCAGCGCCAGCCCGAACAACCCCCAGGGCATGATCCAGAACGCGGTCAGCGGCACGGCGATGAGATTGGCCGGGATCCAGTAAGGCTCGATCTGCTGGAACTGATAGGCCGAAAAAGGCATGGACGCCCCGCCCGCAATCAGGCTGGTGAAGGCCAGTTCAACAACATGCATCAGAACCGCCCCGCCGGCGCCGCGCGCGGCATGAAAGCGCGACCAGACGGGATGCACGGCGGCATAGCCCGCGATGAGCGCCGCCACGGCGGAGAAGCTCATCTGGAAGCTGGCGGAGAGAATGGCCTCGGGTGTGGCCAGCATCAGCACCATCGCCGCGATGGCCAGCCCGCGCATGGAAATCGCCCTGCGCCCGATCAACACGCCCAGCGTAACGAGGCTGGCCATGGCGAGGCTGCGCAGAATGGGCAGATGCCCCCCGGTGAGCAGCGCGTACGCCGCCCCCCCGGCCAAAGCCAGCACCGCCGCGATGGGCTTGCCCGGCCAGTGCAGCGCCATCCATGTGCTGCGCGAGAGCAGCCAGCGCGCGGCGAAGAAGACCAGCCCCATGACGATGCCGACATGCAGCCCTGCCACCGCGAGGATATGGGCGAGACCGGAGAGGATGAAATTTTGCCGCTCATCCGGCGGGATGATCTGCTCATCGCCGGTGAGCAGCGTAACGGCGATTGACCCCGTGGAGAGGGGCAGCGTGCCCAGCAGCGTGGTGGAGATTTTGCCGCGCAGCGCCTGCAGCGTGTTGTTCAGCCAGTTCTGCGGCGCGGCGCGGATGAGTTTTAACGGCGTCAGGGCTGCCCCCACCGCCGCGATGTTGGCAAAATAATAATCCCGCCCTTGGTCCCACCCGCCGGGAAAAGCCGGGCGGTCAGGCGTGAACAGCAGAGCATAACATTTCACCAGCTCGCCGGGCTTGGGCAGGGTGTCGCCCGGTTTCAGCTTGATACGCACATCACGCCGCAAGGTCGGCCCATGGTCGATGCGCGGGCCGCGCAGGAGCACACGGGCACCGCCCGGCAGCGGCTCGACCCGCGCCACGAAGCCTGAGAGGCTGGACACGCCATCCTGCATGCTCACCAGCGGCGGCATGGATGCGGTGCGCCACTCCGCCCGGGCAAACCCCAGCGACGCGGCCAGCGCCAGAAACGCCGCGAAGCGCAGGTAAGGATGGCGCCAGCCCGCCCACAGCGCCGCGCCGGAGAGCGCCAGGAGCAGCCCCCCCAGCCAGAGCGGCGGCTCGGAGGGCAGCACGAAATAAATCAGGACCGCCGCCCCCATGGCGATGGGCAGCAGCAAGAAGAAGCGCCCTTGTTCCGCCTCCACCCAGCGCGCGAACCCGCCTGACGGCAATGCCACCTCCGGTTGTTAACGAACGTTAACCATTTCCGCCCGCTGGCACAACGCGGCGCAAAAGAGTAACAGGCGGGCCATGAAAGTCCGCACCCGTTTCGCCCCCTCCCCCACCGGGCTGCTGCATATTGGCGGCGCCCGCACGGCCCTCTTCAACTATCTCTTCGCCCGGCATTATGGCGGCGAGTTCGCGCTGCGCATCGAGGATACGGACCGTGCGCGCTCCACCCAGGAAGCGGTGCAGGTGATCCTGGACGGACTCGACTGGCTGGGGCTGCAAGCCGACGAGCCGCCGGTGTTCCAGACCACCCGCGAGGCGCGGCATGTGGAGGTGGCGATGCAGCTTCTGGCGGAGGGCAAGGCGTATAAATGCTATTGCACCCCCGAGGAGTTGACCGCGATGCGCGAGCAGGCGATCGCCGAGAAGCGCCCACCGCGCTATGACGGGCGCTGGCGCGACCGCGACCCGTCCGAAGCGCCGGAGGGCGTGAAGCCCGCCATCCGCCTGAAAGCCCCGCGCGAGGGCGAGGTGGTGCTGAACGACCTCGTGCAGGGCGAGGTGCGGGTGAAGAATGCCGAGATGGATGACATGATTCTTCTCCGCTCCGACGGCACGCCGACCTATCTGCACGCCGTGGTCTGCGACGACCACGACATGGCCATCACCCATGTCATCCGCGGCGATGACCATCTCACCAACACCTTCCGGCAGATTCAGATTTATGACGCCATGGGCTGGGAGAAACCGGCATTCGCGCATATCCCGCTGATTCATGGTGCGGATGGGGCGAAGCTTTCCAAGCGCCATGGCGCGGTGAGCATCCTGGAATTCCGCGAGCAGGGTTTCCTGCCCGAAGCCTTGTGCAACTACCTGCTGCGCCTCGGCTGGGGCCATGGCGATGCGGAATTCCTGAGCCGGGACGAGCAGATTCAGCTTTTCACGCTGGAAGGCGTGGGCCGCGCCGCGAGCCGCATGGATTACGCGAAGCTGACGCATCTGAACGGCATGTGGCTGCGCCAGGCCGATGATGCGCGGCTGCGCGATGAGGTGGTGGAGCGCCTGGCGAAAGCCGACATCACCGTGGGCACGGCGGCGATGCAGCGCATCCTGCATCTGATGCCTGGCCTGAAGGAGCGCGCGAAAACTCTGGAGGAGCTGGCGGCGTCTTCCGCCTTCCTGGCGCGCGAGGTGCCCCTGCCCTTCGAGCCGAAGGCCGAGGCGCTGCTGACGCTGGAAACCAAGGAGATGCTGGCGCGTCTGGCCAAGCTGCTGGAGGCGACCGCGTTCGAGAGCGAGGCGCTCGACACGGCGTTGCGCGGCTTTGCTGAGGCCGAAGGCCGCAAGCTGGGCCAGGTGGCACAGCCGCTGCGCGCCGCGCTCACCGGCAGCACGATGAGCCCGGGCATCGACGCGACGCTAATCGCGCTTGGCAAGGATGAAGCGCTGCAGCGCATCCGCGCCGTGGCGGCATAAAAAAAGCCGCCTGACGGCGGCCTTTGGAACATTCCGGCGCCAGCTCTGCTGAAAGAGCTGGCGCTTTTTATTGCGCGTCAGAAATCCGCGACCGTACAGGCATAGCCGGTGGAAGAGACCTCGCCGCAGAAGCGCGCGGCCTCCACTTGGTTTGAAAACCCAGCCACCCGCAGGCGGTAATAAGTCTGGCCATTGACTTCGGCCTGCTGAATATTCGGTGCCTTGCCCCGGA
Source organism: Acidocella sp. (assembly GCA_035499915.1). Classification (GTDB taxonomy): domain Bacteria; phylum Pseudomonadota; class Alphaproteobacteria; order Acetobacterales; family Acetobacteraceae; genus Acidocella. Next base: position 10,666 of record DATJXU010000005.1, on the reverse strand, counting down.
ACAAGGCCGGCGCGGCGGCGTAGATCTTGTCCCACTGGCTTTGCGCCGCAGTCTGGGTGTTGAGCGCGCCAAGTTGCACGGCAACCACGCGGCCGGCGCTGGCCTGCACCGGGGCGGTGCTGGCTTGGATTGCCGGCGCCGCAGACGCGGGCGGCGTGGCGGCGGGCCCAGGCGCGGAAGAGGAAACGGCCCCTGGAACGGGAGACGGGCCGGTATAGGCCGCATCGGGATCACCACTGGTGGGCACCGCAGCGGCGGGTGCGCCAGCAGCGGCTGCCGGGGCCATGGGCGTTGGAGCCGAAGGTGCCAGAGGTGTGGGCGCGCCGCCTGCAACCGGCGTGGTGGAAACGGCAGGCGTGGCAACCGCCGGCTGCGTGGGCGCGGGCGGCGCGGGCGGCACTGGATTCTGGATGGAGCTTGCGATCAGCGCGGAGAAACCATCCATCGCCTGCTGCACCTGGTCGGGCGGCAGGTCGACGGCCAGCACCTGCCGCGCCTCAGCGTCCCGCCCCGAGGCGATGAGGGCGGCGGCATAATCCTGACGGATTTTCGGCGTGGCGTTCTGCCCCGTGGCAAGCGGCCCAAGATATTGCAGCGCCTCCGGCCCATGGCCGGAAAGCGCCAGGGACAGGCCGAGATTAACCTCCGTCGCCATGCTGCCGGGATTGGCGAGCATCGATTGCTGATACGGCGCGACGGCGCCCTGGAAATTGCCTTGCAGATCGCGGGCGATGCCAAGATTGCTCCAGGCGGCGGCATTGCCGGGGTCGGCGGCGACAGCCGCCTCGAACGCCTGCTCCGCCGCGGCCGGGTCTGATTTCAGCAGGCAGCGGCCAAGGCCCGTCTCGGCCAGGCTGGATTTTGCATCATATTTCAGGGCGAGCTGATAAGCGGCCTGGGCCGGCAGGCAACGGTCCAGCGCGTAATAGGCATCGCCTTCATGCACCAGTGCATCCACATTGTCCGGATCATCCTTGAGGATGGATTGGGAAATGGACAAGGCCATGCTGGGGTCGCCGCCGGCAATCGCGGCATCGGCCACGTTCAGCGTGTTCGGCCCCACGCTGCCGGTAGGGGCATTGGCCGCGGTTTGCGACCGTGGCTGCTGCGCGCAGGCGGCGAGCGCCAGAACCAGCACCAGCGGCACTGAATGACGGACAGCCTTGCGCCGGGAAAAACCATATCTTGCGGAGGCGGGAAGGATCATAGGGTCAACTTCTTCTATCGATTGGTTATTCAGTGTTGGTGCAAGGTTGCCATTACGTTGATCACGGCGGGGCCGCCGACGATCAGAAACACACAGGGAAGGATGAAGAGGATCATCGGCAGCGTCATCAAGGTTGGCAATTTTCCGGCCCTGTCCTCGAACCGGATCAGTGCCTCGGCGCGCAGCTCGGCGGAGAGGCTGCGCAACGCCTGGGTCAAAGGCGTGCCGAATTGCAATGATTGCGCCAGCGTCGTTGCCAGACGCTTCAGCACCTCAAGGTTGGTGCGCTGGCCGAGCGCGTTCATGACGCTGCGCATATCGGCGCCGATCTGCAATTCACGCGAGGTTTGCGTCAGCTCCTGGGCCAGATCCGGGTTCAGCATCTGGATTTCCTGGGCCACGCGCGCAATTCCGGCTTCCAGCGCCAAGCCAGCATCGGCGCAGATCACCAGCATGTCGAGCGCATCGGGAACGCCCCGTTCAACCTGCTCCAGATGACGCTTGCGGATATTCGTGGCGATCATCTCCGGCAGCAGCATGCCGCCGACCGCGCCGCCGCCCAGCTTGAGGCAAAGCCCCAATGAACCAGGCATAAAATTCTTCAAGGAAAAATACAAAAACGCCGGGGTTGCGAACAGCAGCAGGATTTTTGCCCCGATGAACAGGCCGAGCCCCTTGCCGCCGCGGAACCCAGCCCCTTCCAAGGTGGCTGTCATTTCCTGCAATGTCTTGCGCGAAAGCAGGCCCGAGCGGGCGATGAACAGGCCGAACGAGGACACCAGCCGCAATAGTGGAGCCCCCTCAGGCTTCACCTCCTCCACCGCCATCGCGCCGCGGCCATTGACCACCAGGTCGATGCGCTTGTTCAACTTCTGCGCCCGCCCCAATTCACTGGCCAGTGAGATGGCGGCAACAGCCAGCACCACCACGCACACAGCCAACGCGGTCAGGATATAAATAGGAGAAATTTGATTATTTAAGAACATTGCTGATCATGAACTGAATGACCCCCATGCCGGCCCCCATCAGCAGAACCGCCGCCCCCAGGACCGCCTCCCCGCCGGAGGTGGTAAACAACACCTTCATGTAGGCAGGCTGCAGCCCGTACAGCGCGCCGCCCGCAAAAAATGGCAAGACGGTCAGCACCATCGAACTCATGCGTGCCTCGGCCGTCAGCGCGTAGCCGCGTGACTTCAGCGCCACGCGTTTGCGGATGACCTCGGCCAGCGTTTCCAGCGTCTGGGTGATGCCGCCGCCAGAGCGCGATTGCAGCGTGATGGCGGTGGCGAAGAACTGATATTCCGTCAGCTTGATGCGCTCCGCCAATTCGCGCAGTCCGACATCGAGCGGGATTCCGATGCTCACCTTGTCGGCCAGGATGGTGAATTCCCGTTTGGTTGGCTCGAGCGCGTCAACCGACACCGTGCGCAGCGCCTCGCCCATGGGAATACCGACGCGCACGCAGCGGACGATGGTGTTCAACGCATCTGGAAATTGCTCAATCAGCTTCGCGTTACGGCGGTTCTTGAACCAGTTGAAGATAAACCGGTCCAGGACATACCACAGCACCGGCGAGCCGAAATATTTGACGATGAACCAGATTTGCGCGTGATGCCCCAGCGGGTGCGAAGCAAGCCACATGATGGCCATCGTGGCCAGCAAGGCCAGAGGCGGCACCAGCCACCATTTGATCGGATAGGTTTCCGCCTGCTGCAGATCCACGCCGATCATCTCCGCGGCGCGCTCCTTCAGCTGGTCCGCCCGCGAGGTGGAACGGACCAGGCTGAGTTCCTCATCCACCGTGGTGATCGGCTGGGAACCAGGCATGGTGGCGAGCAGGATTCGGGTTTTCAGCTTCTCCTCACGGTCATGCCCGGAGACGATCCAAATCGTCACCCCCACCGTCGCGGCCGCCAGGATGAGAACGAGGACCAGCAGCAGGAACAGCTCATCCAGCAGCATCACGTATCCTCCAGCGCCGCCATCCAGGCACGGTCCAGCCCGTAATATTGCAACCGTTCCTGGAAGGAGGAGCGGATGCGGCTGACCTCGTAACGGCCGGTGAGCCGGCCATTCGGGGTCTCGCCGGTAATCTCGAGCTTGAAGATGTCGTTCAGCAGCTGCGTCTCGCCTTCAATGCCGGCGATCTCCGTCACCTGCACCACGCGGCGGCCGCCATCGCGCTGGCGCTCCACCTGGATGATGAGGTTGACGGCGGCACAAACCTGCTGGCGGATGGCGCGCGGTGTCAGGCCCATAGAGGACATCTGCACCATGTTCTCGATGCGCGAGAGCGCGTCGCGGGTGTTGTTGGCGTGGATGGTGGACATCGAGCCGTCATGGCCCGTGTTCATCGCCTGCAGCATGTCGAAGGCCTCTGCGCCGCGGGTCTCGCCGATGATGATGCGGTCAGGGCGCATACGCAACGCGTTGCGGACGAGATCGCGGGCTGTCACCTCGCCTTTGCCTTCCAGGCTGGCGGGGCGGGTTTCCAGGCGCACCACATGCGGCTGTTGCAATTGCAGCTCCGCCGCGTCCTCCACGGTGACGATACGCTCCGTCGCGTCAATGAAGCGCGAGAGCGCATTCATCATCGTGGTTTTGCCGGAACCGGTCCCCCCCGAGACGATGATGTTCAGCCGGCAGCGCGCCGCGATTTCCAGCACGCGGGCGATGGGCGGCGTCATCGCGCCGAACTCGATCAGCTTCTTGAAATCGATCGGCTTCTTGGAAAATTTACGGATCGAGATCGAAGGCCCGTCAATCGCCAAAGGCGGCAGCACGATATTGACGCGTGAGCCATCCTTCAGGCGGGCGTCGCACATGGGGCTCGCCTCGTCCACGCGCCGGCCGACGGAGGCCGCGATGCGCTGGCAGATATTGGTCAGATGCGCCCAGTCGCGAAAGCGTACCGGCACCTGGGTGAGCTTGCCGTGGCGCTCCACGAAGGTATGGTCCGGGCCGTTGACCATGATGTCATTGATGCTCTCATCTAGCAGCAGCGGCTCCAGGGGGCCGAGCCCCAGCATGTCGTCCACCAGCTCGGTCGCCAGCGCGCGCTGCTCACGCCCATTAAGCTGTACGCGTTTGTCGGTCGCGAGATCGGAGATCAGCCGCTCCACCTCGATCAGCAGCCTGTCGGCTGACAGCGCCGCGACGGCCGTCGCATCCATGCGGGCCAGGCACAGATTGCGCAGCTCGGCGATTTCGGCTCGGACGGAGGCGCCGGTATCTTGCGGGATGCGCGACACCTCAACTGGCGGCGGCGGTGCGGCCGGCATCGGGGCGGGCGCAGGCGCTGGCGCGATCTCCTCACGGCGGCGGCGTCCGAAGACCGGCATGCTGTCCGACATCTCGCCTATCCTTTCTGCAAGCCCAGCATCTTGAGCATGCCGCCCATCGAGCTGCGTCCGCGCACCATGGATGCACCATCCTGGTCACGGTTGGCGACAAACCCGATCTCACGGGCAAGGTCGAAGATCGCCTGCTGGAACGGCCCCTTGGCCGTGACCGCCGGTTCCCCGAAACTCGCACTTTCGTTCAGCTGCTTGGGCATGTCGGGAATAATGATGTCGATCTTGACCTTCAGCGCCTCCTCGATCTGCTTGCGGGTCAGGCCGCCCGGCCTTCCCTGGCGGTTGAGCACGACTGTGGGGCTTTGCGGCTGCCAGGGGCCGTTGGGCAGGTTGAGCAGCCGCAGCGTGTCGCGTACGGACGCCAGAGACGGGTCCATGACGATGACGCGATGATGCGCGTACTCGATCAGCTCGCGGTTGCAGGCCATCGGCAGGAAGGGCACATCCATGACGACGAAATTGTAGCGCAGGCGCAACTGCTCAAGCAGCCGGCGGGCCGCGCCCGGTGCGTAGTTCATCGGCTCGATCAGCTTCTCTTCGGAAGCGAGCACGTGCAAGCGCTCAGCCACGGGCTGCGCCGCACGCTCAACGAAGAGCGGGTCGATACGGTCTGGCGTTTCCAGTGCCATGCGCAGGCCCGGCCCCGTTTTGCCGCCCAGGAGCAGCGCGCCAGAGCCCATATGAATATCCGATTCCAGGAACACGGTATGGCGCTTTGCCGTGACGCCGAGAAACCAGGCAAGGTTGCCGGCGACGGTGGTGGCGCCTACCCCCCCGCGCGCGCCGATGATCACGACCACGCGCCCGCCGCGGGCCGCGTCCTCGCCGATGGTCTTGCGGGTGATCAGCGGCGCGAAATGGCGCGCCACGGCCTCGCGGGTGAGGGGTTTGAAGAGATATTCCATCACCCCCATGCCGCGGGTGATGTGGCGGTAGAAATCCACCTCGGCACTGTCGCCGATGACCAGCACGCGCACGCCGGGTTCCACCACATCGGATAATTCGCCCAACGCCTGCAGAGGCTGCTCCTCTCCGGCGATGTCGACGATCAGCACTTCTGGCGTCTGCAGCTTAGCCATGGCGGCGATGGCGGTGCGCACCGTACCGCGCCGTATATCAATGCCGCCGGTGGTGGCCTCGCTCAGGCTGTCCCGAAGAACCTGTTCGCTGGACGGGTCGCTGATAAAGGCGAGGACGGTCAGACGGTCCGGCCGGCTGACAATCGCGCCGCCATCAGAGAGGCCGCCAATGGCTCCCTGGCTGTTCATGCCTCATCCTTTCTTGTCATGCCCGCCCCTGCCAGCATCACTCGCCTCCGTTGATTGAGGTTGCGGGTGAAGTCGGCGTCAATGCTGTCTGTATGCCAGAGGCGGTGCCATCGGTGGTTGCTTTTTCAATCCCGCCCACCGCGATGATGCCATTGGAGCCCGGTTCGGACTGCCCGCTGATCAAGTCTGATTTGTTGGCCACCTGCTGCGCGAGGGCCTCTCTCGACGCACCTGTCGCCGACCAGTCGCCTGGGCGGTTAAAAGGGTTGAAGGCGCCCTGGCAGCCTGACAGCGCCAGCAGCGCCGCGCAGGAGAAAAGGAGAATGCTGGAACGCATGGAATACGCCTCCTTCACTGCACCATGAACCCGGCATCGCCAGGGATGCTGGCTTTCGCGACATCGGTGCCATTGTTACGCAGCAGCAGGATGCGCTGCAAATCATTCGGCGGCGACCAGCCATCATCCGGCGAGGCGATGGAGTTCGGATTACTGACGGGCGTGACGATATAGGGCGTGACGGTGATCACCAGCTCCTGCTGCTCACGCTGGAAGGCATTGCCGCGGAACATCGCGCCCAGGATCGGGATTTCCGACAGGCCTGGCAGACCGTTGCTCACCTGGTTCGTCGTATCCTCCAGCAAGCCGGCAATCGCCATGCCCTGGCCGGACCCAAGAATGACGGTCGAGGATGCGGCGGTGATGGTGAGCGACGGGACCGCGAAAACTTCGGAGGCGCCGCCGGAGCTGATCGTGGCAGCGTTAGAGCTGTCGATGGTGCTGATCTGCGGAGAAACCTGCAACGCAATCCGCCCATCGGAGAACACGGTGGGAATGAAGGAGAGCAACACACCAAAATTCTTAAAGGTTACTGTGACGGTCGAGCCGCCGCCCGTACCACTGGAAGAGACAGGAATCGGGAACTGCCCGCCCACCTGGAAATTCGCCTGCGTGCCAGAGAGCGTGGTCAGGGTCGGTTCCGCGAGGACATGGGCAAGATTATCCGTGGCCAGCGCATCGATCACCCCCTCGAACGTACCGCCAGGAAAGGTAACCCCCAAACTGCCCGGGGCCGTGCTGGAAAGCGCGCTTGGCGCCGACGCGGTGCTGCCCGTGATTGCAAATTTTCCAATCGAAATGGCGGATTCCCCGACATTGCTCCAATTGATACCCAGTTCGCGCGTCACTTCGCGGGACATCTGCGCGATGCGCACCTTCAGCTCAACCTGGATCGGCTGCTGTACCGTAAGGTCATTGGTGACCTTGCCGGTGGGCGAGATCAGCTTGGCCTGGTTGATGACCCGGTCGGCATCCTCGGCGCTATTGACGGAGCCACGAACGATCATGCCGCCAGGCTCCGATTCAGCCGTGACGCCGCTGCCAGGCGCTGCCACCTGGGACTGGCTCTCCACCCGGTGGTCGCTATATTTTGATGGGTTTACCATGACTGAATATTGCGCGATGCGGTTGCCAGAGGCGTCAGTGGCCACCACATCCGTCTCGCCAGGCGCCTTGCCGAACACGAACATCGTGCCAGGGCTGGCCGGGCGCACGGAGGCGACACTGTCATCCGCGACAAAGAGATTGGCCACTGGGCGCGGCAGCTTGATCAGCTTGCCCTGCCCCTTCGCGATCTCAATCCCCCCATAATAGGCCGGTGGAACGACCTGCGCCTGTTGGCTGGCATCAGGCGTGGGCGGGGACGCTTGCTGGGGCACAAGCGGGGTGGGGGCCGCAACGCTGCCATCATCGGTTTGCGCGAGCGCGGCGGGAGCAACTGCAAACAGCACCAATGCCGAAACGGTAAGTAGGCAGCGCATCAGAATTTAAACTCCCCGGTGTCGCCTGAAGAAATCACATTGACCGTGGTCACCGGCTGCTCCGTCGGCTGCGCCGCTGAGAGCGCGGGCGATACCTGCCCCGCCCAGACAGGCGGCGGGGCCGCATTGTTTATGGCGGCCGTGGCCTGAGCCGAATGCACGATCAAGGATAATTTGCCGAGATTGACCGCCACCAGGCAACGCGCTGCCTGTTCCTGGGTGACCTCAAGCGTCACGGTCGAAGCCGGCGGGTTGTTGTTATTATTATTGTTTGTGCTCGAATCCTTGACCAGTTCGGAGCCCGTGGCGATGACACGCACATCGCTGAGCACAACTTCCGCGGCGATGCTCTTTCCATCCGGCGCGCCGGCAATATTCTGGGTCAGCAACACGTCGACCCGGTCTCCCGGCCAGATCAAGCCGTCCGCGCCGGTCACGTTGTCGACGGCAACCGTCACGGCCCGCATGCCCGGCTCAAGAACCGCGGCCAGGAAGCCGTGATCTCCCGGGTAGATCACCCCACTATTGGTGATCAGGGCGCCCTGGGCCAGCGTTATCTTCACCATAGCCCCCGTCAGGGATGCGCGATTCTGGGGCGTATCAAGGATTGCATTGGCTGGCGCATTTGCGACTACGATTGCAACGCTGGAAATGTTGCCCGGCTGGATCAACGCGCCGCCCGAAAGCGGAACGCCAGCAACCAAAATCTGCTCGGTCGGCGGCGGCGCCGCGGCAACAGGCGCCTTGTGCCCCTGGTTCAGGATGGAATAGCCAAACACCACCACCACAGCCAGCGCGGCGATCAGAACGACGAATATGCCGAGACGGAAGACCATGAGCGACCTATGATTGCAAAATGTGCGGCAAAAGCACCGCCAAGCTACCGCCTGCTATGGCACAGGCATAAGGAAGCGGCGCCCGCCGCCTGATGCGCCATAGCTCAGCCCTGAGGAAGCGACGAGGATAGGAACCGGCCCGCGACGCCGCAGGCCGCCGCACGACAAGGGAAAGCAAGAGATACAAAACGGCCAGACCGCCGCCGAGCAGCATCACATTGGCCAGGAACATGAACTCCATCCGCCAAGAAGGCGGGACCAACAGCGCGGACGCGGCCCAGAGCTTCACGTCACCGCCGCCCATCAAGCCGGCGGCCCAGATGACGAAAAGCAGCAGAAATAACACAATGCCAGCCCCAAGCGCGGGAAGCAGATCATGGTCCAGCATCCGGATACTGGCGCCGAGCACCAGGAGCAGGGCGGACACCCAGTTAGGAACGGTGCGGACCGCAAGGTCATGAAACGCTGCATAGATGAGCAATGCCGCCGCGCCGCCGGCCAACAAAACGCTCACGCTAGCCCCCACTGCGTCGTGGCTTTGCGTCACCATCCAGATCCATCCCACCCGACCAACCCGATTGTTTGAGCACTTATCAAATCCCGCTTCAAAAACGATCACAGACTCCCGAATCGTCCGTCAAACTATCGAATCGTCCACTAAGCACTTCCTGTGTAGTCTCAAAATAATGGCGCACAAAAGATAATATTCTCCAAAGCCATCAAAATTTTACAGCCGTGACAAAAATACTCGCGCCAAGGGTGCCAACACAAAAACGGCCGTCCGGAATAACCGGACGGCCGCCTCTCGCCCGTGAAGGGAAAGCTGACTACAGACTGTTACCGACCGTGGTGAAGGTGTTCTGGAGATTGGTACCCAGGGTCTTCACGGCGGTGATGATCACCACGGCGATCAGGGCGGCGATCAGGCCATATTCGATGGCGGTGACGGCGCGCTTGTCGACATTCAGCTGAGCGAGCTTGTGGGCAACGGCGGTACGAACATAGTTCACGAGCATGGAGCAGATCCTTTCAAAACATTAACCCAACAGTCAGACCAGACAACACTGACATGCACCACGCCAGAACCCCGCGCATTTCGCTGCCACCGCCATCCACCTAGCAAGGTTGCCTCATAATACATGAAAATCAGCGCTTTCTGTCAAATGCCGTTTGGACACGAACAAACAATTAAACGTGAATTCGCCAACCACTTTGTATGACAAGATACAAACTCAGCTTAACAAACGTAGATATGTGTTGTTTTTTAAGTACTTAATATGATTGCTTCATTGTTAAATAAAATATTTTTTTTGAATGGACGCGTCTTAAAATAGAGACGATTTTGCGCTCTTGCCTGTCCACTTGGTAACGAAATCTTCACAATTCAGAGGCAACCTGGTTGAACGAAGTCGCAACCTCGCCCCCGATCAGCCTGACGCCGCCGACGATCGCCAATACAATCATCAGGGCTATGAGCGCATACTCAACCGCGGTCACGGCCCGGCGATCGCGAAGAACAGCCGGCAGGCTGTTCACCACCATCTTACGTAAAGCAGCCAACATGGCTGAACCTCCCCGTGCATGCTTTGGGGGCAAAATACCCTCCCTGCGATCAGACAAACATGACCCGGCGAATTTTGTACCGTAGCGTCTGCCCCCCAGCATAGGCCTGTCACGCTAATGTGTAGTAAACGCCCCCGGCGTTCCGGGCCTGGCGAATTCTTGCAGTTTCCCCGCGCCATGATATGACCGGCCCGGCCTCGCCCCCGTTGGCTAACTGGATAAGCTCCGATCCTTCTAAGTTCGTTTATGCAGGTTCGAATCCTGCCGGGGGCGCCATTCTCGAACAAAAGTAATAACTCCTCCCGGCGTGCTCGGGAGGTCGGTCATGGCGGCTTTTGCCAGTACGCCTTTGGGACCGCTGATGCGGATTTCCTCTTTACTGATGATCACGTTGTCGACGAACAGCTTCAGGTAAGCCTTGCGCATCTCTGGTGGCGCTTGCCAGAGCGCGGCGCGTATCGCGGCCGAGAGCTTGTTGAGCTTGGCCTCGGTGAGGCGCTGCTTTTGCGCCGGTTCGGTGGCCGAGGCGGTGCTGATTTGGCTTTGCAAACCAGCGCGCTTGGCTTTCAGCGCCTTGAGCCGCTCCGCTAGCGCAGGGTCCCCCACTTCCATGAGGCC
>DATJXU010000004.1:0-65618 GCA_035499915.1 Acidocella sp. | reverse complement strand
CCGGGGGTTTTTTGTAGAAAGAGACGCCCTTCTTACTGGTTGCGGCGCAGGAAGGCCGGGATTTCCAGCCCGACCTCATCCATCTGCGCCTGGCGGACAGCGGCGCGCGGCGCTTCAGGTGCTTCGTCAGCGTGCATCGCGGGCTCCTGCCTGTACTGCTGCGGCGCCGGGGCGGCGGCCTTGTGGGCACCGAACCCGAACACGGACTTGAAGATGCTGGTGGTCTTGGGCGGCTCGGGCGCGCGCACCGGCATGGGAGCCGGGGCCATGGCCGCAGGGCGCACCGGGGCGGCCGGGCGCGGCGCGGCGGGGGCCTCCATGGCAAACTGCGCTTCCGCCGTGGCCGAAGCAGCCTCGTGGCCGCGCTCGGCGAACGCCTTGGAAACGAACGGCGCGGCCGGGGGCTCGGGCACATACCCGGCCGGGCGGGCTGAACCAGCGGCGGCTTGCTGCTGGGTGTTCTGCGTCGCCACTGCCTGCACGAAGCTATTATTCTCCGCGCCGCCATTCACCACTTTCAGGTTCGGCATGGAAGCCGGCATGGAATCGATGCCCGTGGCCACCACCGACACGCGGATGCGGCCCGACATCGTCTCGTCCAGCGACATGCCGAACATGATGTTGGCGTCGGAATCGACCTCCTCGCTCACGCGGTTGGCGGCCTGGTCGATCTCGAACAGCGTCACGTCCGACCCGCCGGTGATGTTGATCAGCAGGCCACGAGCGCCCTTCATGTTCGTATCTTCGAGCAGCGGATTGCTGATCGCGGCCTCGGCGGCGCGGATCGCGCGATCCTCGCCCTCAGCCTCGCCGGTGCCCATCATGGCCTTGCCCATCTCGCGCATCACGGAGCGCACATCGGCAAAGTCAAGATTCACGATGCCGGGCATCACCATCAGGTCGGTCACGCCGCGCACGCCCATATAGAGCACGTTGTCGGCCATCTCGAACGCTTCTTTCCAGCCGGTGCGCTCATTGGCGACCTTGAAGAGATTCTGGTTCGGAATCACGATCAGCGTGTCGACATAGGCCTGCATCTCGATGATGCCGTCCTCAGCGGCGCGCATGCGGCGCTTGCCTTCGAAGGCAAAAGGCTTGGTGACGACGCCGACGGTGAGAATGTCGCGCTCACGGGCCATGCGCGCGATCACCGGCGCGGCGCCGGTGCCGGTGCCGCCACCCATGCCGGCGGTGATGAAAACCATATGCGTGTTCTCAAGATGGCGCGCCAGATCGTCAGCGGCTTCATCGGCGGAGAGTTTACCGACGTCCGGACGGCCACCTGCACCATTGCCCTGGGTCAGGTGCGGGCCGAGCTGAATGCGCTTCTCGGCAAGCGAACGCTGCAGCTGCTGCGCGTCCGTATTGGCAACCACGAACTCCACGCCAGGGAGGTTCATCTGGATCATGTTGTTCACGGCATTGCATCCGCCACCGCCGACGCCGAACACGGTGATGCGGGGCGTGAAATCCGTATGGGTGGGTTTATCAACCGATAAATGCAAAACCATGAGCTTTTCTCTCCTCGAACAGCATCGGTAAAGAACACGCCGTTTTCATGTCAAACACGATTTTTCAGAAAATCGACAAAGCGGCTGAACCAGCCATGGCTGCGCGCCGTTTCGAAGTTGATATCCTGCATCGTCTGGCCGTCACCGGTGGCGAATGCAAGCAGGCCAACAAGCGTGGCGAAATTCGGCGCCCCCGCCGCATCGGGCAGGCCGATGATACTCACCGGATGCCCCTGGCGTACGGGACGTTCGAGAATTTGCGAGGCCAGATCGCGTACCCCGCCAAGCTGCGAGGCGCCGCCCGTGAGCACCACGCGGCCATGGCCCGCACGCCCCAAACCCGCCGTTTCCAGACGGTCCTTGACCAACTCGAAAATTTCCTCGAGTCGCGGCTTGATGCAGGAGATGAGATGCGAGCGCGGCACCTGCGCGATCTGGTGCTCCGCCTCGCCCACTGAGGGCACAGGCAGAAGCTCGCGCGCATCATCGGGCGAGGAATGGCAATTGCCATACAGAGCCTTCAACCGTTCCGCATGCGCGAGAGGTGTCGACAGGCCCATCGCAATGTCGGCGGTGACGTGGTTGCCGCCAACAGGAAGCTGCGCGGTATGCAGCATCTGGCCTTCGAAAAACACCGCCATGGTGGTGGTGCCGCCGCCCATGTCGATCACCGTGGCGCCCAGCTCACGCTCATCGCGCACCAAGGCGGCCAGCCCCGCGGCATAAGGGGCAGAGACCAGGGCGGCGATATCCAGCTCACAGCGCGACAGGCAGGCGGCGAGCGTGCGCAGCGCTGTGCTGCTGGCATCCACCACATGCAACTGCGCCGTCAGCGTATCGCAGAACAGCCCGCGCGGGTCGGTCACGCCTGGTGTTTCATCAGCGGAAAAGTTGAGCGGCAGCGCATGGATCGTGACGCGCCCTTCGGTGGAGGCGCGCGCGCGCGCCTCACGCACCACGCGGCGGATGTCGTCCGTGTTCACGGCGCGGCCATCGACGGGCCATTGCACGTTGAACAGCCGCGATTCGGGCTGGCCGCAAGAGAGGTTCACATAGACGGATTTGAGCCGCAGATCCGCCATATCCTCCGCCTGGCCGACAGCGGCGCGAATCGCGCGCTCCGCCTCGTCGAGATCGACAATGCCACCGGATTTGATACCCCGGCTCTTCTGCCAGCCAAACCCCAGAGCCCGCAGCCGGCCATCGGATTCCGCGCGGCCGATGAGGCAGGCGATCTTGGTGGAGCCGATATCCAGAACGCCGAACGGGCCGGACTTGGCATTGCGGTTTCGCAGCGTTTCTTCCGGCGGCGGCTTTACCGCGCCATCGGGCACTGGTGGGCGGCGCGTCACGCTGTTCATTGTCCCTCCTGCCGCTTATCGGGTTTGCTTTTCGGATTCGGCGGCGCCGTGACATAAGGCCGCACCACCATCCGTCCGGCTTGTCGCAGATCGATCGCCTCCACCGGCCTGTCGAGCAGTTGCATGGAACCCTGCAGCAAAGCGAGCTGGGCGATTGCGTCAGCCTCGTTCTCGGCAGGCAGTTTCACCACCGTCTGGTTCTTCAGGATCAGGTTCCAACGCAGCCCATCCACACGCTCCGCCGCCGCGACATGCGAAAGCACACTGGGCTCAGCCTCCAATTCAGGGATCAGCGTGCTGGCCTGCTGCGGTGCATCGCTACCCGAGAGCAGCAGCAAGGAGGGCTGGCGCCGCTTGGCCGAAGCTGCATCCTGGTCGGCGATGACATCACCCTTTTTGTCGATGAGCTGAAACACGACCTGGCCGTTCTGGACCGTCTGCCAGACGGCATAGACGTCGCGCTCGGTAATATTGATCACCAGCGTACCGGGCAGGATACGCTCCACCGTCGCGGCCTGCACCGGCCCCAGCGCTTGCACCCGCTGCTGGATGCTGCTCAGGGCAAACCCGAAGGTCGGGTCTCCATCCTTCACGCCAATGGCCTGGCCAAGCGCCCCCGGATCGGTGGTCATCGCCCCATTGGTCACGACATTGGTGATGCGAAAACCGATCCCCGCCAGCGCATCAGCCAGGAGACCGGGCTGCACCACGCGGGCCGGTGCCGCGGGGGCAACCCTGACCGTGGCGTGCTGGGGCTGGGGCTGGGCCTCGTGCGGGGCGCTCGGCAAGCTGCGCACCAGCTCCGCCCCCACCACCAGCACGGCCCCCGCGCCCAGAATCCACAGCCCCGGCTTCAGGCTGCGCTTCACACGGCGGAAAAACAGCGTGCGTTGCGTCAGCCGATCCTGCGGCGGCGCGGGCTTGCGCGCCCGCGTGCTGCGCGGGCGCGTGGAGGTGGCGATCGGGCGTTCCAGCGTTTCTACACGCGGCATGCGGCCCTCTCCACCATCCAGGCGCAGAGCGCGGGAAAGTCCATGCCTTCGTGCGCCGCCTGCTCAGGCAGCAGGGAGGTCGCGGTCATGCCTGGCTGGGTGTTCACCTCCAGCAAGATCAGGCGGCCGGTTTCCTCGTCATAGCGCAGATCCGCGCGCGAGGCGCCGCGGCAGCCCAGCGCCTTATGGGCCGCCACCGCGATCTCCTTCGCGGATTTCGCGATATCGGCAGGAACTTGCGCCGGCAGCACATGGCGCGAGCCGCCGGCTGCATATTTGGCATGATAATCGTAGAATTTTTCAGCCGGCAGGATTTCCGTCACCGTCAAAGCGCGGTCTTCCAGCACCCCCACGGTGAGTTCGCGGCCCGGAATATATTGCTCCACCATCGCCGGGCCGAACTGCCAGCTGGCGACGATCTCGGCGCGGTGGTTATCGCCCTCCTTGACGATGGAGACGCCGACGGACGAGCCCTCATTCACCGGCTTCACCACATAGGGGCGCGGCAGAGGATCGGCATCGGCGAGTTCGGCGATGTCGATGACCTTGTGCGGCGCCACCGGCAGCCCGGCGGAGACGAACAAGGCTTTCGCGGCTTCCTTGTCCATCGCCAGGGCGGAGGCGCGCACGCCGGAATGTGTGTAGGGCAGGCCGATATAATCCAGCACGCCCTGGATGGTGCCATCCTCTCCAAAGCGCCCGTGCAGCGCGTTGAACACGGCATCCGGCCGGGGGGTTAGGGCCGCCAGCAGCGCGCCGAGATCCTCCGTGACCACGACCGGCGTGACGGCGTAGCCAGCCTTGCGCAGCGCCTCGCACACCTGCTGGCCGGAATTGAGCGAAACCTCCCGCTCGGACGACATGCCGCCCATCAACACCGCTACACGCATCACGCAGGTACTCCAATCCGTTTGATTTCCCAGCGTAGCGACACGCCTGATTTCTGCGCCACACGCCGGCGCACCTCCTCGCCCAGCCCTTCCAGCTCGGCGGCCGTGGCATCGCCGAGATTCAGCAGGAAATTGCAATGCAATTCCGAAACCTGGGCATTGCCCATGCGCAGGCCACGGCAGCCTGCGGCGTCCACCAGCTCCCACGCCTTCTGCCCTTCCGGGTTGGCGAAGGTGGAGCCGCCCGTGCGGGCGCGCACGGGCTGGGTGGCCTCGCGTTTGGCCTTGATCTCGGCCATGCGCGCGCCGATCAGCGCCGCCTCGCCCGGCTGGGCCCGCAGGCGCGCGCGCACCACCACCGCATCCGCTGGCAGGTTGGAATGGCGGTAGGTTAGCCCAAGCGCCTGCACGGAAAGCCGCGTCACCTCGCCGGAGCGGGAAACGATGTCCACCCAGTCCAGCACCCCCGCCATGTCACCGCCATAAGCGCCCGCATTCATCGCCACGGCACCGCCGATGGTGCCGGGAATGCCGGAGAGAAACTCAAGCCCCGTCAGCCCCGCCGCTGCCGCATGTTCGGAGACCGTGACATCCAGGGCTGCCGCCCCGGCGATGATCCCATCCGCCTCGATCTCGATGTCTCCAAAGCCGCGCGCCAGCTTGATGACGACACCATTGATGCCGCCATCGCGCACGATGAGGTTGGACGCGGCGCCGATCACGGTCACCGGCATTTCCAGCGGCAGATCCTTCAAAAACGCGCACAGATCCTCGACATCCGCGGGGCGGAGCAGAAACTCCGCCGGCCCGCCGACGCGAAACCACGTCATTGGCGCCAACATTTCATGCTCCTTCAGGCGCCCGCGCGTGGCCGGGATCGTGCTTGCCATCATCGCCGCATCCCCGCCGTTTTGGCCTGGGCCTGCAGCTCGCCAAGCTGGTGCGGCAGCGCCGCCGCCCATTGCGTGATGCTGCCAGCGCCAAGGCACACAACAAAATCGCCATGGCGCGCGATGGCATGCACCATCTCCGGCAGATGCGAGGGGTCGGCCATCGGCACCACGGAGCGGTGGCCGCGCGCGCGCAAGCCTTCCACCAGCGCGTCCTTGTCCACTCCTTCGATCGGCTGTTCACCCGCGGCATACACATCCGCGACGATGACGGTGCCGGCATCGTTCATGCAGGCGCAGAATTCCTCGAACAGGCTTTGCAGCCGGCTGAAACGGTGCGGCTGCACCACCGCGACGACATCGCGTGCGCCTGCCTGACGCGCCGCCTTCAGCACCGCCGCGATTTCCACCGGGTGATGGCCGTAATCGTCGATCACGGTGATGCCGCCCGCCTCGCCGGTTTTGGTGAAGCGGCGCTTCACGCCCGCGAACTTGGACAGCGCCGTTTTGATCTGCTGCTCGTCAACCTCCATCTCCAGCGCCACGGCGATGGCCGCCAGCGCGTTCTGGACATTATGGTTGCCCAGCATCGGCAGCTTGAACGGGCCAACGCGCCGCGCCCGGCCGGAAATGCGATCGGAAACGCGGACCTCGAATGTCGCGCCATCCTTGGAGGAAATGATGCGCTCCGCCCGCACATCCGCCTGCGGCGAAAAGCCGTAGGTGATGAGGCGATGATCCGAGAGGTCAGGGATCATCTGCTGCACGGCGGGATGGTCGATGCAAAGCACGGCGAAGCCGTAAAAAGGAATATTGGCGACGAATTGACGATACCCCGCCTCCATCGCCTCCTTGCTGCCCCAATGATCCAGATGCTCAGGGTCCATATTGGTGACAATGGTGATGACGGCAGGCAGGCGCAGGAAGCTGCCATCGGATTCATCGGCCTCCACCACCATCCAGTCACCCGAACCCAGGCGCGTGTTGGAGCCATAGGCATTGATGATGCCGCCATTGATCACGGTGGGGTCAAACCCCGCCCCTTCGAGCACAGCCGCCACCAATGAAGTGGTCGTCGTCTTGCCATGGGTGCCGCCAATGGCCACGGCCCATTTCAGGCGCATCAGCTCGGCCAGCATTTCCGCGCGCCGCACCACGGGAATCAGCTTGGCGCGCGCGGCCAGCACCTCGGGATTATCCTTCGGCACGGCGGTGGAGATCACCACCACCTGGGCAGCACCAAGGTTCTTCGCATCATGCCCCACCGCCACGGGAATCCCCGCGGCGCGCAGGCGCTGCACATTGGCATTTTCGGAGAGATCTGAACCCTGCACCCGGTACCCCAGCTCATGCAGCACCTCGGCGATGCCGGACATGCCGATGCCGCCAATGCCGACAAAATGCAGCGGCCCGATGGAAAGCGGCAGCGCCCTCATGCCTGCACCCTTTCCTGCACCAGATCCGCCAGCCGGGAGGCCGCCTGCGGTTCACCCAGCTGCGCGCAAGCGGCCGCCGCCTTCGTCAAACTCTCAGGATTCATCAAAAAAGTCTCAATCTCTTTCGCCAAAATTTCAGGTGTAAGCCCGGCCTGGTCCAGCCGCAACGCCGCCTTATGCGCCGCCAGCGCATCGGCATTGGCGCGCTGATGGTCGTCAATGGCGCCGGGCAGCGGAATGAAGATGGCCGGCCGCCCCGCCACCGCGATCTCCGCCACGGTGGAAGCGCCCGCACGGGCGATGACGAGATGGGCGCGCTTCAACAACGCGGCGACATCCGTAAAGAAAGGCGAAAGCTGCGCCTCGATCCCGGCCTCTTTGAGCACCTGCCGCGCGGCCTCGATATCATCGGCACGGCATTGCTGCGTCACATGCAGACGCGCGCGCAATGCCGCCGGCAGCAAAGCCAGTGCCGCCGGAACCAGGGTGGAAAACACCTTTGCGCCCAGGGAGCCGCCGACCACCAAAAGCTCCACGGTTTCACCCGGCGCCGCATAACCCTGTCCGTAAAGTTCGGTGATCGCCGGGCGCACCGGGTTGCCCACCACAACATGCTTCACATTTTCAGGCAGGCGTTGCGTGTTGGCGAAATTCAGCGCCAGCAGGCCGGCGAAACGGCTCAGGAAGCGGTTGGCCCGGCCCAGCACGGCGTTCTGCTCATGCAGCACCACCAGCGGCTTGGCCCCCGCCATCGTCGCCACCGCCAGCACCGGCGGCACGGAGGGATAGCCGCCGAAGGCCACCACCGCCCCCGGCTTCAGCCCGCGCAGAATCCCACGCGCCTGCAACACGCCTTGCGCCAGCGCCAGTGCCCCCTTGGCGGCACGGGAAAACCCGCGCCCGGCCAACCCCGCGCCCGCCACCACATGTTTTTCAGTCTGGGCGAAGACGGGCGAAGCCAGGCCGCCGGAGCGTGCATCGGTCAGCAATACCACGCGCTCGCCACGGCGCAAAAGCTCCGCCGCCAGCGCCTCGGCCGGAAAGAAATGCCCGCCCGTACCACCGGCGGCGATGACGATCGGCTTATGCGCCTGCGCCCTCATTGCGTGTCTCCCGCATGGCGTTTGCGCGTCAGCGCCAGCAGGAATCCCATCTGGATGGAAATCGCCAAGGCTGAACTGCCGCCATAGGAAATGAAAGGCAGCGTCATGCCTTTGGTGGGAATCAGCGACAGCGACGAGGCCATGTTCACGAAGGCCTGCAGCCCGAAGCCCGCGATCAACCCGCCCGCCGCCAGCACCACGAACAAATTGGGTTCCGCCAGCAGCCGCACGAAGGCGCGCAGAACAATGGCGGCGAATACCGCGATGATGAAGGCGCAGAAGAACAGCCCGAACTCCTCACCTGCAACGGCGAAGACGAAATCGGCGCGCGCATCCGGCAGGAAGTGCTTCACCTGCCCCTCGCCCGGCCCCAGCCCGAACATGCCGCCATTGCCGAAGGCCATGAGCGCCGTTTGCGCCTGGCTGCCTTTCGGCGGGTCGATGAACATCATCACGCGCGTATGCACATGGGTGATGAAGAAGAAAGCATAGATGCCCGCCAGCACCACCAGCACCGCCGCGACAGCCACCCATTTCATATCCATCCCGTCCAGATAGAACTGGGTGAACACCACCATGGTGAACAGGAAGGTCATGCCGATATCGGGCTGCATCTTCAAAAGTGCCGCGGTGGCAATGTAGACGCAGAGTGCCGCGCGCTTGCCGGGAAAGCCCGGTGTGCGGCGCGATTCCGCGATGCACCAGCCACTAATGATGATGAAGGCCGGGCGCAGGAACTCTGAAGGCTGGATGGTAAAGCCTGGCAGCGAGAGCCAGCGCCGCGCGCCATCCACCTCGGTGCCGTGCAGAAGGGTGAAGGAGGTGAGCAGATAGAACACGATGCCCATGCCAAGCGCGGCCAGCTTCACCTGCCGCAGACTGAGCATGGACATGAACAGCATCGTCAGCCCGCCAACCACCAGAAAGCCGATCTGCTTGATCATCGCCAGCGTGCGCGGGTCGGTGATATGGGCGGAAAGCCCTGGGGAGGCCGCCAGAGCCAGCACGTAACCAATGGCCAGCAGCACCGCGAGGGCCATCAGCGTCACACGGTCGACGCTCCACCACCAGCGTCCGACGAGCGAGGTATCCGCGCGAGAGAGTTGCATTATTATTCCGCTCCCTCTTTCGCCAGGGCGGCGAAGCGATCGCCGCGCGCCTCAAAATTTGGAAACTGGTCGAAGCTCGCCGTGGCGGGGGAGAACAGCACCACGCCGCTCGCAACCTTCGCCGCCGCGAAGGCCGCCGGCACCGCCTTTTCCAAGGTGCCGACATATTCATTGGCAACCCCCGCCGCGCTCAGGCACCGGGAGAAAGCCTCGCCATCCTGGCCGATCAGGAAGGCCTTCTCGATGCGCGGGAACAAAGGCGCCAAGTCCTCGATGCCGCCCGCCTTGGCCACCCCGCCCGCGATCCAGACGAAACGCTCGAACACGCTCATCGCCCGGCTGGCCGCATCCGCATTGGTGGCCTTGCTGTCATTGATGAAGCGCACCCCCTCGCGCACCGCCACTTCCTGGGCGCGGTGGGCGAGGCCGGGAAAGCTCTTGGTTCCCTCGGCAATCGCGGCTTCGGACACGCCCAGGGCCCGTGCCAGGGCGGCCGCAGCCAGGGCGTTCTGGGCATTATGCGCGCCGGACAACGCTTTGGCGCCGGTCTCGTGCCCCTTGCCGGAAATCTCGACAACCTTGGCGGGGCATGTATGCAGCCAGGCGGCCATCTGGCGGGATGCTTGGTCATCCATCCCGATCACCGCCGTGCAGCTTTCATCCTGGCGCGCGAAAATCTCCCGCTTGGCGGCCTCGTAACCTGCCATGTCACCATGGCGGTCCAGATGGTCGGGCGAAAGATTCAGCATTGCAGCTGCATCGAAGCGTAACGATTCGAGTCTCTCCAACATATAGCTGGACATTTCGAGCACATAGACGCCGTCATCTGGCAGAAGCGGCAAGGAGAGCGCCGCCGGCCCCAGATTCGCCCCCGCCGCGTTCGGCACACCCGCCACTGTCAGTATATGCGCCAGCAAGGCGGTGGTGGTGGATTTGCCGTTGGTGCCGGTAATGCCCGCGAATCGCGCCTTGCTGCCCAGTGCCCGCACGGCACGGTAGAGCAGTTCGGCATCGGTGAGAATCGGCACGCCGTTTGCCAGCGCCCAGGCGGCTTGCGGGTGCGGCTTGGGCAGGCGGTGGGGAATGCCCGGCGAGAGCACCAGCGCATCGAATCCCTGCCCCGCCTCGCTCGGGCGGCCAACCCTGAAACCCGCCGCCGCCGCGGCTTCGCGGGAGGCCTCGCCATCGTCCCACACAACGACATCAGCGCCGAATTCCTTCAGGCGTTGGGCGGCCGGCAGTCCGGCCCGGCCCAGCCCCACCACGGCGAAACGCGTTCCGGCAAAGGGCTTCATCGGATCTTCAAGGTGGCGAGTCCCACCAGCCCCAGAATCATGGAAATGATCCAGAAACGGATCACGATGGTCGGCTCCGCCCAGCCCTTCTTCTCAAAATGATGATGCAGCGGCGCCATCAGGAACACGCGCCGCCCGGTGCGCTTGAACCAGAACACCTGCACGATGACGGAGATGGTCTCGACCACGAACAGCCCGCCGACGATGGCCAGCACGATCTCATTCTTCGTCGCCACCGCCACCGCGCCCAGCGCCCCGCCCAGCGAGAGCGAGCCTGTATCGCCCATGAACACCGCCGCCGGCGGCGCGTTGAACCACAGGAACCCCATGCCCGCGCCGATGAGCGCGGAGAGGAACACGGTGAGTTCGCCCACACCGGGGACGAAATGGATTTCCAGATAGCCCGCGAAAATACGGTTGCCGACCAGATAGGCGATGAGCCCGAACACCCCCGCCGCAATCATTGTCGGCACGGTGGCAAGGCCATCCAATCCGTCGGTGAAATTCACCGCGTTGGCCGAGCCCATCATCACCAGCAGGCCGAAGATGGGGAACAGGAAGCCCAGCGGAATCAGCAGGTTCTTGAACAGGGGCACGGCCACGCCATCGGCAATGGCGGGGGGCATCAAATGCACCATCCAGAGTGCTGCCACCAGCCCGATGGCCGCCTCGCCCAGCAGCCGGGTACGGCCGGAAACCCCCTTGGTGTTGCGCTTGGTGAGCTTCAGGAAATCATCCGCAAAGCCAATGGCGCCATAGCCGAAGGTCACCATCATGGTGGCCCAGACATAGCCGTTGGAGAGGTCCGCCCAAAGCAGGGTCGAAGCGCCCAGCGCCAGCAAAATGAGCGTGCCGCCCATGGTGGGCGTGCCTTTTTTCTCGATCAGATGGCGCTCTGGCCCATCGGAACGGATGGGCTGGCCATGGCGCTGCATGGCGCGCAGCTTGCGGATCAGCTTCGGCCCAACCCAGAAGCTGATGACCAGCGCCGTCAGGCAGGCCCCGCCCGCCCGAAAGGTGATGTACCTGAACAGGTTGAAAAAATGGACATATCCGGCAAGCGGAAGCAGGAGCCAGTAAAACATCAGCCGGAACTTTCCAGGGCAAAAATCACATCGCGCATGCGGCTGCCGAAGCTGCCCTTTACCAGCACGGCATCGCCATCGCGCAGAGCGGCTTTGACCAAGGGTGCCAGCGTGGCCGCGTCAGGCGCATGCGCGCCCTGCATCGCCCGGGGGAGCGATTCGAACAAAGCCCCGCAGCAGGGCCCGGCGGCAAAAACCACATTCGCGCTCTCACGCAGCGCTGGCGCCAAGGCCAGATGCTCCGCCTCGGCATGCTCGCCCAACTCCAGCATGTCCCCCAGCACCGCCACATGGCGGCCCGGCTGGAGTTTCAGCACCGAAAACGCCGCCCGCATGGAGGCGCCGGAGGCATTGTAGCTCTCATCCAGCAACAGAACTTTGCCACCATCCGGCAGCACCAGTTCCCGCCGCGCCCCGCGCCCCGCATAGGGGGCAAAACCGCTCAGCGCGGCGGCGGCTTTTGCAACGTCCAGCCCCAGGGCGGCGGCGGCGGTGAGGACCGCCAAGCCGTTAATGGCCATGTGCCGGCCGGGGGCGGCGAGGCGGAAATAGAGCTTGGTGTCGAGAATTTCAGCCGCAACCTCGGAGGTTTCCGGTCCGCCCAGCACGTCCAGCAGCCGGGCTTCGGGGCCGTTGAACAACAGCGCGCAATGGCCGGGCGGCACCGCTTCGCGCAGCGCCTGCAAATAAGCCGTCTCCCCCGGGATCACCGCCTTTCCGCCCGGCGCCAACGCCGCGTAGATGCTGGCCTTCTCCTTGGCGATGGCCAGTTCCGAGCCCATCAGCCCGAGATGCGCGCGGTCCACGCAGGTGACGATGGCCACATCCGGCCGCACCAGGGCGGCCAAGGGCGCGATCTCGCCGGGATGGTTCATGCCGATCTCGAACACGCCAAAGGCGGTGTCCCGGGGCATGCGCGCCAGCGTCAGCGGCACGCCGATATGGTTGTTGAAGCTCGCTTGCGCCGCATGCACGGGGCCGAAGGCGGAAAGGGTACGGCGGAGCATTTCCTTCACCGTGGTCTTGCCGACGGAGCCCGTCACCGCCACGGCTTTCGCGGCGGAACGCGCCCGCGCCGCCTTGCCCAAAGCCTCCAGCGCCTTCAGCGTGTCCGGCACCACAATGGCATTGCCCGCCATGGGCCGGGAGACCAACGCCGCCGCGGCGCCCTTGGCAAAGGCGGCATCCACGAAATCATGCCCGTCGCGCACATCGGACAGCGCCACGAACAGGTCGCCGGGCTGGAGCGTGCGGGTATCGATGGAGATGCCGGAAACATCCCAGGCCTGCGCCACGCCCAGCGCCGCTTTCAGCTCATCGGCCGTCCAGAGCGCGCTCATGCCGCGCCTCCCAGCTCACGGATGACCGAGGCGTCGTCGAACGGGATGACTTCGCCCTTCACGATCTGCCCCTGCTCATGCCCCTTGCCCGCCACCACCAGCACATCGCCCGCCCGCAGGCCCTCCAGCGCGGCGGCGATGGCGGCGCGGCGGTCGCCGATTTCGGTGGCATTGGGGCAAGCGGCCAGGATGGTCTGGCGGATCATTGCCGGGTCCTCGCTACGGGGATTGTCGTCGGTCACGATCACCACATCTGCGCCCTTCGCGGCGGCCTCGCCCATCAGCGGGCGCTTGCCGGAATCGCGGTCGCCACCGGCGCCGAAGACGATGTGCAACCGCCCGGTGGCGTGGGGGCGCAGGGCCGAGAGCACCCGGGCAATCGCATCCGGCGTATGGGCGTAATCGACATAGGCGGCCGCGCCATTGGGCAGCACCAGGGCACGTTCAAGCCGGCCGCGCACACCGCGCAGTTGCGGCAGCAAGGAGAGTGCGCCCGAAATCCCCACGGCTTCGGCCAGGCTTGCCGCCAGCGCCGCGTTATCAGCCTGGAAACGCCCGGGCAGATGCAGCTCCACCACTTGGCCATTCACCTGCACGAGCTGCCCGTCCGGCCTGGGCTCCACCCGTTCAACCGCCACGGTCTCGAAGTCCAGCCCGCGGGCGGCGGCCAGCTCCTTCAATCGCGCCAAAATCTCGGGCGCCAGATCCTCCATCGCCCGTGCCGTGCCGCCGCGCTTCAGCAGAGCCTCGAACAGACGCAGCTTGGCCGCGCCATAAGCTTCCATGGAGCCGTGATAATCCAGATGATCGCGCGTCAGATTGGTGAAGCCCGCCGCCGCGAAGCGCAGACCATCCAGCCGGTGCTGGTCCAGCCCATGGCTGGAGGCCTCCATTGCCACATCGCTCACCCCTTCCCGCGCCAGCCCGGCCAGGGTTTGCGCCAGCGTCACCGGGTCGGGCGTTGTCAGGCTGCCGGAGGGTTCATGCCCCGGCGCGATCACCCCCAGCGTACCGACAGAGGCCGCCTTGCGCCCGGCAAGCGTAAAAATCTGGCGCAAAAAATCCACCGTGCTGGTTTTGCCGTTAGTGCCGGTGACAGCCACCAGCCGCTCCGGCAGGCGGCCGAAGAATTCCACCGCCAGCTCCGCCAGCTTCACCCGCGCATCCGGCGCCGTGATCAGCCGGCGCGGTGGCACACCAGGCGGCCAGGCCGTGCCTTCCGGCGCCAGCACGGCAATGGCGC
This sequence comes from Acidocella sp., assembly GCA_035499915.1. GTDB lineage: Bacteria > Pseudomonadota > Alphaproteobacteria > Acetobacterales > Acetobacteraceae > Acidocella. The sequence continues at coordinate 51,363 of DATJXU010000004.1, read as the reverse complement.
CTTTCTGCACCGCCTCGGCGATGAAGCGGCGGCCATCGGCCTTCACGCCCGGCAGGGCGGCGAACAGATAGCCCGGCAAAACCGCGCGACTATCAGCTGTGATGCCTAATACCCCCTGCATTTCAGCCTTGCTCATCTCCAGTGTCCCGCTCGGTCATGTGGCTGCCCATCATCGGCGAGACCGGCGCCATGATTCCATTATGCGAAGGTTTGCGCCCCTCGGAGGCGGCTGGCCGCGCCGGCGCGGCCGTGGCGGGCTGAGCCGCTGCCGTCGCCTCCGGTGGTTTCTGGCCCATCAGCTCATAGGCGAAGCCATTGGCCCCCGGTGGCAACGGGTCGTCCGGCCCCAGCGCGTGCTGCCCCGGCGGCGGGGTGGGGTTCAGCGGCACGGTCAGCTGCGCGTCCAGCTGCGCCAGCTCATCGCCTGTGGAGGGCATGATGCCGAGCATCGGCCCCATGCGGGCAATGATCCGCGACACTGTCGGCGCCGCGATAAAGCCGCCGGTGGTGAAGCCGTAGGTGGTGGCGTCCGGCTTGGGCTGCAGCACCAGCACATATATGACATATTGCGGGTCCTGCATCGGGAACGCCGCCATGAAGGAGGCGTTGTTGGTGTGCTTGAGGTAGCGGCCATTGGGTCCCACCACCTGCGCCGTGCCGGTTTTACCGCCGACCACATAGCCAGGCACCGCGGCATTCTTGCCGGAGCCGAACAGCACCACATTGGTCATCAGCTTGCGCATCATGTCGGATGTGGATTGCTGCATGATCCGCACGCCCTGCGGCTGCGGCCCGTTCGGGTCCACCTTCAGCAAGGTGGGATCATAACGGACACCGCCATTGACGATCGGCGCCACGGCGGTGACGAGCTGCAAGGGCGAAACCGCGATGCCCGCGCCAAAGGATACCGTCATCGTCGCGGCCAGCCCCCAATTGCTCTTGGAGGGGAAAAGCGGCATCGGCGGGCCGGGAAGCTGGATGTTGAGCGGCTGGAAGAATTTCTGCTTGGCGTACCAGGCCTGCTCGATCTGCGGCCCCAAAATGGTGGCGATGCGCGAGGCACCGATATTGGAGGAGACGTTGAGGATCTCCGGCACCGCCATCCACGTATGAACCGGCTCGAAATCGGTGATCTGGAACCGCCCGATCCGCAGCGGATGGGTGGTGTCGAAATAATCCCACCAATGGATCAACCCGCTATCGAGCCCCATCGACACGATTTGCAACTTGAACACGGAACCCGGCTCGTAATTGCCGTTCACGCAACGGTCGAATTGCTGATTGGGCGTGACCGAGCGGTAGTCGTTCACGTCGTAATCCGGCAGACTGGCCATCGCCAGAACCTCGCCGGTATGAACGTTCATCACGATCGCGCAGGCGCCGGGGGCCTGGAACTCCTTTACCGCCGCGGCCAGCTCGTCATGAACGATGCTCTGGATTCCGGCATCGATGGAAAGCTGCAGCGGCTGCGGATCGGTGGTCAGGCGCTTGTTGAAATATTTCTCAACCCCCGCGAGCCCGGAGGAATCGATATTCACACCGCCCAGAATATGCGCGGCCAGATCGCCATCCGGGAAATGGCGTTCCTCGCGGTTCTCGAAGTAAACCCCCGGAATGCCGAGCGAGTTCACCGCCATCTCCTCCTGCGGGGTCAGGCGGCGGTCGAGATAGACGAATTCCTTGCGCTTATCCTGCGGCACATCGGCGCCGAGCTCGTGGGCCAGCCAGGCCAGGTTCGTGCCCGGCAAGGCGTTGGCCAGCAATGTCGCCGCCGCTTGCGGGTCCGGCACCTGCTGCGGGTCGGCATATAATGAGGCGCCGGGCAGCGAAACGGCGAGAATGGTGCCGTTGCGGTCGACGATATCGGCCCGCCCGGGCGGTGGCGGGGTCACGCTCAGCTGCGGCGTCATGGCCGCAATCTGCGCGGCACTTGGGTAAATCGGCGCCACCACAGTCGCCCAGATGAGCTTCAGCGCCAGAACGCTGTAAAGCCCAATGAACATGAAGGCCCCGATCACCACCCGGCCCCGCGCGCGCTCCAGCGTGGTGCGCTGGTCCAGATCAGGGCTGGTGACGCGCACGGTTTCCATCGCCGGCGTCTCACCGCCACGACCCGTTCCGCCTTTCCTACGGGAAGGCGGCGGGCCGTCCGGCCGTAGGTTGAGAGTCAATTCTGGCTCCCGGTCTGCGCCATGCCAAGAAGGGAACCGCCACCCAGAGGTGCCGCGAGCTGCGGCTCAACCGCCGCCTCCGCCGTTGCACGCACCCGCATCACCTGCGCCCCCATCGGCAGCATCCTCGTCTGGTGGGAGGCGGATCCAGCCGGGGCAATGGCGCTGGCCGAGGCCGCATAAAGCGCGGAGGGTGCCTGCACCCGGTGCGCCGCCGCCTGGCGCACCAGGGCCTCGGGCAAAGCATGGGGCACGCTTTCAGCGCTGGCCAGGCGCGCCGCGGCATGCCGCTCCGTGGCGCGCGGATGAACCGGGCGGCGCGGCGGAACAGTGGCGGACGGCGCCGCGTTATCGGCAAGCTGTTGCGTGGCCGGAGCGGGTCTGGCGGGCACGGCGCTGGCCGTCGTGACGGCCCTGCCCTCCTGCGCGGCGGCAAGATGTCCCTGCACCTCGATTGGCGGACCGGAAGGTGCTGCCGGCGCATTGCCAGCACCGGGGATGGCCGGCACCTCATCCTGCGGATTGCTGTACGGCGCGGCGCTGCCGGGCGCCGGCAGGCTGCTCGCCAGCGAAGCCAGCGTGACCAGCTGCCCCGGCTGCATCGGCTGCAACCCGGTAAATTGCGCGGCGAGCGCGGCGATGCGCGACGGATCGGCCTCCAGCGCCCATTGCGCCTGCAGCACGCGGATGCTCTGCTCATCCTGGCGGCTGCCCTCAGCCACCTGTTCAAGCTGGTCCTCCAGCGCCTGGCTTTGATGCTTGACCACGAACAGATACGCACCAGACAGCGCGAAAAGCAGGCCGGCCAGGAAGGTGAAGGGCCGGACGATCATGCCGCGAACCTTTCCATGACCCGCAACTTGGCGCTGCGCGCGCGGGGGTTGGCACGAATTTCAGCCGCCCCAGGCAGAATGGGCGATTTGGTCACCAGCCTGAAACGGGGCGCCGCCACCGGCGCCAAACCGGCCGGATCGTGCCGGGAAGCCGCCGGCACGCGCCCTGACTGCGCCGCGAAGAAATGCTTCACGATCCGGTCCTCCAACGAATGAAAACTGACCACAACAAGTCGCCCACCCGGCTTCAGCATCGCAGCCGCCTGCTCCAGAGCCGCCTCGATATCGGCCAGCTCCTCGTTCACAGCGATGCGCAGCGCCTGGAAGCTCCTCGTCGCCGGGTCGATGCCCGATTTATCCGGTCTCACAACACCCCGTATCACGCCGGCCAGGTCCGCCGTCGTCGCAAATTTTTGCACCTTGCGCCGCTCGACGATTGCCTTCGCAACCCGCCGCGCGGCTTTTTCATCGCCGTATTTGTACAAAATATCGGCAAGCTCGGATTCGGCGCAAAGATTTACGATCGATGCGGCATCGCGACCATCGCGGCCCATCCTGCCGAAACGAGAAACCGCGCGCCGGGTCGTCGATCTGATAGGAGGAAAGCCCCAGGTCAAACACCGCACCATCCAGGAACCCGGCCTTGCGCGCCGCCATCATTTCAGAAAGTTCACTGATCCTGCCTGGCATGATCTCAAACCTGCCGGGATAGTCCGCGCGCAACGTTTCCGCCCGCGCAACAGCGTCCGGGTCGCGGTCAATGGCATAAAGCCGGCAGGAGGCAGCCTCCAGAATGGCGCGCGAATACCCGCCACCGCCAAACGTGCCATCGAGATACACACCACCATCGGCAAGCCGCAACGCCGCCACCGCTTCATCCCGCAGCACTGAAATGTGTGAATATTCCATCATACCGGCGCTCCGAAGCTGAGCTTGGGCGCCATGGCGCGGGAGGCATCACGAAACGCCTTGCCTGCATCCGGCGCCCAGATCAGAAAATGATCCCCCCGGCCCATGAAGAACACCGCATCCGACAGGCTGGCGACCTCCGCCAGATAGCCGGTGATGAGAATGCGCCCCTGCCCGTCCAGCTCCACCTCTTCGGCATCAGAATAAACCTGCGTCTGCAGCCCCACCTGTTCGCGGCTCATTTCAGGCATTGCGTCCACCTTGGCTTGGAAGCGCTCGTAATTGGGCAGCGGCCAGGCTTCCACGCAGCCCTCGATGAAAGACGGGCGCAGGATCAGCGTCATCTCCGGGTGGTCCTTCCAGGCGGCACGGAACGACGCCGGGACGGACACCCGCCCCTTCGCATCGCGCTTGTTCTCGTGGCTGCCAAAGAACTGCTTCATTGCCCCAGGCCGTAACCCCTTTCGCCTCCACCCGAATTCACCACTTCATGGGAAAACATGGGTTTTAACTCCACTACCATGCCCCCTGACGCCCGTCAAAAGGAATCGGCCGATTCCGCCACATGGACGGATCGGGAGTCTCCAAGGATTCCGTGGAATTTTCTTCATTCGTTCTCCTTGTGTTTCAAATCCATTCCGGCTTTGAAACAAGGATCCAGACGGCCTGTAAGCCGGGTTCTGTCCACACCCGCGAGCGGGCGCTGGACGGCCATTCCTCTGGGACGGATGTTGCCACCCGCCTCAAGCAACCAACCCGGGCGACAAGCCGGAAATAGCTTTGCGCCCCTGCGTTGCCGCAGGGCGCCGGCCGCCCCTATTCGGTTTTGCTCCCGGTGGGGTTTTCCCTGCCCTCCCCGTTACCGGCGAGGCGGTGCGCTCTTACCGCACCCTTTCACCCTTACCCCGGCAAGCCGTGGCGGTTTGCTTTCTGTGGCACTTTCCCTGGGGTCGCCCCCGCCGGCTGTTAGCCGGCACCGTATTTCCGTGGAGCCCGGACTTTCCTCTGGCGGAGTCCGCCAGCGGCCGTCCAGCCGTCTGGATCGGCGCGGTGCCTAGGGCCGATTACCGGTCGCGTCAACCGTCTTCCACAAGGCGGCGCAGTGCCGCCGCGCGCCCGGCTGTGGGCGCGTCCGCCAACCCGCTGAGATGATGGGGAAGAAAATGCCGCTGGAAGGCCAGGACCACATCGCGCTCCGGCAGCGCCACATCATAGCCGATGGCCGCCAGATCCGCCCGCAAATCCCCCGGCGGGTCGCAATCCTGCGTCCACAGGCCCACGCCATTGGCAGCCAGCCAGGGCCAGTCGAACAGTTCACCAGGGTCCTGCTTGCGGTCCGGGGCGATGTCGGAATGCGCCACCACGTTGCGCGCTTCAATGCGATGCCGGGCGATGATGCCCTGGGAGAGCTCCAGCACGGCCCGCATCTGTTCAGGCGGAAACGGCCTGTAGCCCCATTCATGGCCGGGATTGACGATCTCGATGCCGATCGAGGCATCGTTGAGCATCCTCACGCCGCGCCAAAAAGAGATTCCAGCATGCCAGGCGCGTTTCTGCTCCGGCACAAGATTATAGATCGTGCCATCCTCATCCACCACATAATGGGCCGAGACCTTGGACCGGGGTGATTTCAAGAGATCGATCGCCGAACGCGCCGTCGGCATGCCGGTGTAATGCATGACCAGCACGCAAACCGGTTCGTTTCGCTCATCGATATTCGGCGAAGGCTCGAAAATCATCAACTGGCTCACGCAGCCGGGTGGCGGGTGAGCAAAAGCCCCAGCCCCAGGCAGATCATCATGCCACCCGCCATCTGCCGCACCCGCGTCACCACGCCGTCATGGCGGATTAAAATCTGCTTCAGCTTGGCCGCCGCCAGCGCCATCATCGCGTCAGAGCCGGTGTAGATGAGGGTCGTGGCCGTGCCCAAGGCCATGAATTGCAGCGCCACATGGCCAGCGGCCGGCGCGATGAATTGCGGCAGAAACGCCAGGAAAAAGGCCGCCGTTTTGGGGTTAAGCATGGAAACCGCCACCCCGTCGCGCCAAGCCCGGCGCGCACCAGCCCTGTGCACTCCCACCGCCAGCAACGAAGCGGCATCCGCTTTGGCCCGCAGTATCGTGCTGATGCCCAGCCAGACCAGATAAACCGCGCCAGCCAGCTTCAACACCGCGAAGAGTTCCGCGCTGGCCAGCACCAGAGCGGAAAGCCCCAGGGCCCCCAACACCACCTGGATGACCCCGCCGGTTCCCGTGCCCAGGCTGGATGCCAGCCCTTCTCGCGCCCCGCCCGCCAGGCTGCGGCTGACCACATAGGTCATTCCAGGCCCGGGCAGCAGCGCCAGCATCACCGCCGCAGCGAAAAACACGCCCATATGCTGAAACATGAACCTGGCCTACAGCCCCCGCTCGCGCTTTACGGCATCATAGGCGGCATTGATCCGCGCCACTTTTTCGGAGGCCGCCTTGATCGCCGTTGGGGTAGCCCCCTTCGACGCCATGCTGTCCGGATGATTTTCGCGCATAAGCTGCTTCCAACGCGCTCTGATCTCTTCGGAACTGGCCTGCGGCTTTACGCCGAGCACGAGATACGGGTCTTCCGAGGGTTTTGAGGGCGGCGGCACGCCCTGCCCCGCCCGGCGCGTCGCCGCGTCGTTGAGCCCGAACCCGAACGCCACACGGGAGAGAAAATCCGCCTCCGCCGCGTTTACCGGCCCGTCCGCCCGGGCGATCTGGTAGAGTCCGGCCAGAACCATCTCCAGCGCGCCCCTGTCGTCCGAGAAGGCTTGGCCAAGCTGAGTGGCGTAGCTCTCAAACCCGGCGGCGCTCTCGCGCGCGCTATCGAACAGCCGGGCCACCTCGGACATGCTGCCCGGCGGAATCGCGAAGCTGCGCTTGAATGTGTCGATCTCCACCCGGCTCACCGGCCCGTCACACTTGCATAGCTTGGCAGCCAGCACCGTCACGCCAACCGCAAAAATCTGGTCTCGGCGCCCCAGCATGGAAGCGAGCTTCAGCGGGTCGAAGGGGATTGCCCGGCCGGCAAAACCCGAAACGCCAGCGGTAAAAGCGTGCAGCTTGCCTTCATCCGCCGCATGCCCCAGCGCCGCGCCAAACAGCGCGCCAACAGGCCCGCCCATGGCGAAGCCGGCCATGCCGCCGATAAACTTGCCCCAATAACTCATACAACCTGCCTAGCACAGCCCCACCCTTGAACCCAACCACACAATGGGACATTCACCATGGCGGGATTTAGAGTGCGCGCGCTTCAGGTTGAACCAGTCCCAGTGCAACCTGAAGCGTAAATCGCCTTCTAATTTATGAATAAGAGACGGATTCACGAGTTAACTTGACGCGCAAACACCTCCTTTGGGCGGCGCCACTGGCGTTTGTGCTCATGCTTGCCGGGCTGCTGCTGGCCCTGCCCGCTTTCGTGGCCTCCCCGGCACATCGCGCGGCAGTGGAGGCGTTCGCCTCCCGCCTGACCGGGCGAGAGGTGCATATCAGCGGCAAGCTTACCCTTTCTTACTGGCCGCAGCCGGAACTCATCGCCTCGGGCATCACCATCACCGGGCCGGACAACGAAGTGGTCACCGCACGGGCATTGTCGCTCGACCTCGCCGTGCCACCGTTGCTGCGCGGGCAGCTCGCGGTCCGCACACTTAATCTGGACACGCCCACCATCTCCTTCCCCTGGCCGTTACCGGGGGGCATCAGCGCCGTCGCGCCACCGCCCTGGCTGGCCGCCTTGCACGCCCATGTCGAAAATGGGCTCATCCGCTTTGGCGCGGCGGATTTCACGGACGTCAACGCGGATCTGTTCACGGGCACGGGCGGCAGCGTCAGCGTGTCGGGCAACGGCGAGCTGGCGCAACACCCGGTGTCGCTCACCCTCGCCATAGGCGAAACCGCCGATGACGGCTCGGCGCAACTCTCCATCCAGGGCACGGTCGATGGCGGCAAGGCTGATCTGTCCGGCACGCTGGATTCGCAAAGCCAGCTGAACGGGCAACTCACACTGCAACTGCCCGGCGGCATGGCGGGAAGCGCGCAGATTGACGCCGACGCTGATGGCATTTCCACGTCCAGCCTGCAGCTTGCCCAGGGCCAGATGCAGGTCGCCGGCGCGGCGACGCTCGCTTTCAGTCCGCTCACACTGGAGGCCGATCTCACCGGCCATGATCTCGATTTCGGCAAGCTCGGCGCCACCCTGGCGATCTGGCCGTCGCAATTGCCAACCCATGTCAGCCTGAATGCCGCCAATGTGGTCATGGCGGGCAAGACCTACCCCGCGCTCCAGGCCACGCTGCAGGCAGGGCCGAGCGGCAGTTCGATCAAGGATTTGACGCTCGGGCTGCCCGGCGGCGCCAGTTTGGCCGGGAATATCGCCATTGCGCCGGATGCCAGCCTCTCCGGCCATCTCAGCCTCTCGGCACCGGACCTCACCGCCCTAACCGCCGGGTTCGGCCTGCCGGCGGAAACGGCCTGGGCGTCTGCCTCATTGCAGGCGGATCTGGGCGGCAACCGCACCACGGCTGTGTTCAAATCGCTCTCCGGCACGCTCGGGCAGGACCATGTCAACGGGCAGGTGATCCTCTCCAGCAATCATGCCGCCTTCCAGCTCGGCTTCGACCACCTTGCCCTGGCGCCGCTGGCCGCCTGGCTCGGCCAGCGTCCCCTGAACACGAATTTAACCGTGGAAGGGGAACTGACCGCCAAACATGCCGATGCCGGACCGGTGAAGCTCAGCAATCTGTTCGTCGATGCCGCGCTGGACGGCACGCTGAGCATCCGCCGCGCCACCGCCAATCTGTATGGCGGCATTGCGGGCGGCAGCGTGACGCTGGATGACAGTTTCAAGGTCACCTCAGCCCATGCCTTTCTGGACCTGCCCTCCGCCACGCCGCTGGCCGCGCTGCTGCCCGCCCGCCTGAAGCTGCCGCCTGACCTGCTGAGCCCGCATCTGAACCTGGTGGTGGCCGCCGCCGGGCCGCCCGACGCGCTCGCCACCAGCGCCGTGGTCAAGCTGGGGGATTTCACCCTCACCGCCGCGCCGGTCATCGATCTGGTCAAGCAAAGCGCCAGCGGGGCGGTATCCTTGCGGCACCCCAACGCCATCGCGGCGCTGAAGCTGCTCGGGTTGGGCACAGGCTGCGCCAGGATGGCGCCACTCTCCGGCTACCCGTTCCAAGGGGTCAACCTGCCCTGCATCGCCAATGCCAACGACCCGGCCCTCGCCTTCCCCGGCCCGGGTGCGCTGGCGCTGCGCGCGCGCTTCAGCGCCGCGGCGGATCATTACGGGCTGAATGACTTCGTGCTCAGCGCCGGACTGCTGAACGCCTCCGGCCAATTGCTGGCGGCCAAAGGCCGCCTGACCGGGCAGATCGATTCCGGCACGCTTGCCTTGCCGCCCTTGCCTGCCAACCTGCAAATGCCATCTTCCCTGTCGCTGTCCGGCAGCATCGCCTTCAAGGCGGGCCGGGTTCTGTATGCGGGCATTCCGGTCTTTGGACCGACCTCAGGCATGTTCACCCTGGCGCCGGGCAATGCCAGCCTGAACCTGGCGCAAGCCAGCATCGGCAATGGCCATATCTCCGGCTCCGCAGCCTTGAAACTCGCCGCCAACGCCCCCCCCGCCTTGACCGCCAAATTGCTGGCCGAAGATGTGGATGCCAGCGCGCTGACACTGCCACAGAGCTTCCCGCTTACCCTCGCCAGCGGCCAGATCAGCGCCACGGCCAGCCTCACCGCCTCTGGCTATACGGCAAAGGCCTGGGAAGCGACACTGGGCGGCAGCGGCACCATCACCGCCAGCAACGGGACGCTAAACGGGCTTTCCTTGCCCGATCTGGTGACGGCCCTGAGGCCGCCCAAGCGCGCGAATTTGGCACGGGCGCTCGGCAGCGGGACCACGCCCTTCACCACCCTGACGCTGGCGGTGACCATCGCCCAGGGCAATTGCACATTGACCCAGGCGCAGCTCACCGCACCGTCCGGCAACGTTGCCGCCAGTGGCGATATCGATCTGTTCGATTCCACATTAGCGCTGAAGCTGGACGCAACCCCGTCCATAAAGCCGCCTCTGACCCTGCCTACCAGGATAATCGGCCCTTGGGGGCATCCCGGCCGCACCATGGACCTGGAGGCCATCCGGGGCTGGAAGCCCGCTCCGAAATAAAAAAAGCCCTTCCGGAGATTCCGGAAGGGCTTTTCTCTGAATATCCTGCAGCGTTCGAGGCGGCTCAGCGCTCGTCGTCGCCGCCTTCGGTCTGCACGTCGATATCGGCGTCGATCACGTCGGAATCATCCTCCAGATCATCGGCATCCGCCAGGATGTCCTCATCATCGCCGTCATCGGGGACTTCCACGTCCACATCATCCGGGTCGATCGCCGGTTTGGCGACTTTCTTCTGCTCCTCGGGCAGAGGCGCGGCGCGCTTCAGGCGCGGTTGTTCGGCAGGCTGCTCTGTACCGCATTTCGGGCACACGGCCGGCTCCTTGCCGAGATCAAAGAATCTTGCCCCGCAAGAGACGCAGGTATGTTTTTCGCCAAGTTCGGGTTTCGCCATGTCAAACCTCGGGTGAATGAGCCGTATCAATCAAAGGCGGCGCGATGCCATGCCATTGCTTCTATGTCAAACGCCGCCAGCCATGCTAAGCGCGCGCGCATGGACCAGCATTCCCCACGTCCCCATCTCTCCCGCCGCTCCGCCGGCCCCCTGACCGGCCGCGTCACCGTGCCGGGAGACAAATCCATCAGCCACCGCGCCCTGATGTTTGGCGCGCTCGCCGTCGGCCAGACCCGCATTTCCGGCCTGCTCGAAGGCGAGGACGTGCTGCGCACCGCCGCCGCCATGCAGGCCCTGGGGGCTGAAATCTCCCGCGACGGCGCAGATTGGCTGGTCTCGGGCCGCGGCCTTGGCGGGCTGACCGAACCGGCGGACGTGCTGGACATGGGCAATTCCGGCACCGCCGCGCGGCTGCTGGCGGGCATTCTCTCCACCCACGAGCTTTACGCGGTGATGACCGGTGACGCCTCGCTGCGTAAACGCCCGATGGGAAGGGTGATCGATCCCCTGCAAGCCACCGGCGCACAATTTTTCGCCAGGGCGGGCAACCGCCTGCCGCTGACGATTCTCGGCGCCCGCGACCCGATGCCGCTTTCCTACCGGCTGCCGGTGGCCTCCGCCCAGGTGAAATCCGCCGTGCTGCTCGCGGGCCTCAACGCGCCGGGCTTCACCGAGGTTGAGGAACCCGAACCCACCCGCGACCATTCGGAAAACATGCTCCGCCATTTCGGCGCGGAAGTAACCGTGACCGAGGCCGGCAAGGGCCGGCATATCCGCCTGAGGGGCCAGCCGGAGCTGCGCGGCGCCGATGTGGCGGTGCCGGGCGATCCCTCCTCCGCCGCCTTCCCCGTGGCCGCTGCTTTGCTCGTGCCGGGCAGCGAGGTGACCATCGCCAATGTCGGGCTCAACCCTCTGCGCACCGGGCTGTTCGCCAGCCTGCGGGAGATGGGCGCCAAACTCAGCGTGGCAAACCAGCGCACCGAGGGCGGCGAGCCGGTGGGCGATCTCACCGCCTCTTATTGCGAACTGGGCGCCGTGGATGTGCCGCCCGGGCGCGCCCCCAGCATGATCGATGAATATCCGGTCCTCGCTGTGCTCTGCGCCGCCGCGCGCGGCACCTCGCGCCTGCGCGGCCTCTCGGAGCTGCGGGTGAAGGAATCAGACCGGCTTTCCGCCACCGCCGCCCTGCTGCGGGTGAATGGCGTGGCGGTGGAGATCGAGGGCGACGACCTGATCATCCATGGCACCGGCGCCATTCCGGGCGGCGGGCTGGTGGAGACGCATATGGACCACCGGCTGGCCATGTCCGCCCTGGTGCTCGGCCAGGTGAGCGAACAGCCCGTGCGGATCGACGATGCAAGTTTCATCGACACCTCCTTCCCCGGTTTTCTGGCCCTGATGCGCAAGCTTGGCGCCGAGATGGTGGCGGCATGATCATCATCGCCATCGACGGCCCGGCCGCCGCCGGCAAGGGCACGCTGGCCAAACGTTTGGCCGCCGCGCTGAACCTGCCCTACCTTGATACCGGCCTGCTTTACCGCGCCACCGCCAAGCGTGTGCTGGAGGCGGGCGGCGACCCGGCGGATGCAGCCGCCGCCACCGCGGCCGCGAAGGCGCTGAACGAGGCGGATATGTCGCGCACCGACCTGCGCGATGCCGCGACCTCGAAGGCTGCCAGCCAAGTGGCCTCCATCCCCGCCGTGCGGGCGGCCTTGCTCGCCTATCAGCGCGCCTACGGCAACGCCAACGGCGCGGTGCTGGATGGGCGCGATATCGGCACGGTGATCTTCCCGCATGCGGATGTGAAGCTGTTCGTGACCGCCAGCGTGGAGGCGCGGGCCGAGCGCCGCCAGGCGGAATTCATCGCCAAGGGTGAGTATGTGCCGCTGGCGGAGGTGATCGCCGATGTCGCGGCGCGTGACGAGGCTGACCGCACCCGTGCCGCAGCCCCGCTGATTCCGGCGGAGGATGCGATTCTGATCGATACCACCAGCATGGACGCGGACGAGGCCTTCGCGCACGCGCTGGAGATTGTGAAAGAAAAAGCCACCTTTTTTGAAAAAAAGGTGGCGTCAAAAAACTTTTAAAACCGGCTGGGAAGCCTCTGCTCCATGGGTTGCCAGGCACCCCATGGAGTTAAATGCGAAAGCTCAGGTTACAGAATTTTTTGGGGGCGGCCTTTTTCAAAAAGGCCGCCTTTTTCTTACCCCTTAAGCACTCGCCTGGGTGACGAACTTGGTCACCAGATAAGGCTCCAGCCCTTCCGCGCCACCCTCGGATCCGTAGCCGGAATCCTTCACGCCGCCAAACGGCGTCTCAGGCAGCGCCAGGCCGTGATGGTTGATGCCCACCATGCCGGACTCGATATCGTGGCCCAGCGCCGTCACCGTCGCGGAATTGCGGCTATAGGCATAGGCCGCCAGGCCGTAGTCCAGCCGGTTCGCCTCGGCGATTGCCTGCTCATAGCTCTGGAAGGGCAGGAAGAGCGCGAGCGGGCCGAACGGCTCCTCATGCAGCACGCGCGCATCGGCGGGGATATCCGTCAGCACCGTCGGCTCGAAGAAATAGCCCTTGTTGCCCGCGCGCTGGCCACCGGTGCGGAGCTTGGCGCCCTTGCCCAGCGCATCGGCAATGAGGCTCTCCATCGCGCTCACACGGCGGTCATTGGCCAGCGGGCCCATGGTGGTGCCGTCCTCCAGCCCGTTGCCGAGCTTGATCGCCTCGCACTTGGCCACGAACTTCTCAAGGAAGGGCTCGTACACGCCCTCCTGCACGATGAAGCGCGTCGGCGCCACGCAGACCTGCCCGGCATTGCGGAACTTGTTGGCGGCCAAAATCGTCGCGGCCTGGTCGAGATCGGCATCGTTGAACACCAAAGCGGGGGCGTGGCCGCCCAGCTCCATCGTCACGCGCTTCATGTGCTTGCCGGCCAGGGCGGCCAGATGCTTGCCCACGGCGGTGGAGCCGGTGAAGGAGATCTTGCGCACAACCGGGTGCGGAATCAGGTACTCTGAAATTTCAGCGGGCACGCCGAAGACGATCTGCACCACGCCCGCCGGCACGCCGGCATCCACGTAGCAGCGCACCAGCTCGGCACAGCTCGCCGGGGTTTCCTCCGGGCCCTTCAGGATGAAAGCGCACCCCGCCGCCAGCGCCGCAGAGATTTTGCGCACGGCCTGGGAGACGGGGAAGTTCCAGGGCGTGAAGCCCGCCACCACACCCACCGGCTCGCGCAGGGACATCTGATAAACCCCCGCCTGACGGGCGGGGATCACGCGGCCATAGGCGCGCCGGCCTTCCTCGGCGAACCAGTCGATCACATCGGCCGAGCCCGCCAGCTCGGTCTTTGCTTCCGCCAGCGGCTTGCCCTGCTCCATGGTCATCAGCGTGGCAATCTTGTCCAGCCGCTCACGCAGCAGGTCAGCCGCCTTGCGCATCAATTTGCTGCGCTCATAGGGCGAAAGCTTGCGCCACGTGGCGAAGCCCTTGGCAGCACTCTCCAGCGCCTCGTCGAGATCCGCCGTGCTGGCATGGGCCAGCTTGCCGATCACCTCTTCCGTGGCGGGGTTCAGGATATCGAGGGTCTTGCCGCCCTGCGCCGCGCGCCACTGGCCGCCGACATGCAGCAATACGTCCTGGTACATTCTTGTTTCTCCGGATTCAAAAATGGGTCCGGACCGCATATGGCGACCCGGACCTTGAGTTTCATCGCGTTATTTTGGCAAAGCTGCCAAATGCACGCGCTTGCGATCAGCTTTCCTTGATCAACTTGCGCACGATATCAATCATCTCGCTGATCTGCTCCGGCGTGGCCGCGAAGGGCGGGGCCAGCACCAGCGAATCACCCGCCGCGCGCAGCACCAGCCCTTTCTCGAAGGCCTTGCACAGAATGCTGAAACCACGCTCGCCGGGCTTGCCCTTCGGCGCCAGCTCCACAGCACCCAGCAGGCCGAAACCGCGCGTATCGATCACGTCCGGCATGCCCTTGAAGCTGCCGATCTGCTCCAGGAAGGCCGGGGTCAGCGCCTTCACCCGGCCGAACGTGTCTTCCTCGCGGTAGATCTTCAACGTCGCCAAGCCGGCGGCACAGGCGGCCGGATGCGCGGAGTAGGTGTAACCGTGATAGAACTCGACACCGCCGACCGGCGTGGCCTCCAGGATGGCTTGCTGGATCTCCTCCTTCACCGCGATCGCCGCCATCGGGATGGAGCCGTTGGTGATGGCCTTGGCCATGGTGACGATGTCCGGCGTGACATCGAATGTCTGCGCCGCGAAGGCCTCACCCGTTCGGCCAAACCCTGTGATCACCTCGTCGAAGATCAGCAGAATGCCGTGCTTCGTGCAAAGCTCGCGCAGGCGCTTGAGATAGCCTTTCGGCGGCACCAGAATGCCGGTCGAACCCGCGATGGGCTCCACGATGCAGGCGGCGATGGTGTCAGCGCCATGCAGATTGACGAAACGCTCCAGATCATCCGCGAGATCGGCGCCATGCTCGCCCTCGCCCATCTGGAAAAAATTCTCTTTGATATGGGTGTGGCGCAGATGCGAAACGCCCGGCAGGCCAACACCGAAGGCCTTGCGGTTGGCCACCATGCCGCCGACGGACCAGCCGCCGAAATTCACGCCATGATACCCACGCTCGCGCCCGATGACGCGCATGCGCTGCCCCTCGCCCCGGGCGCGGTGATATTGCAGCGCCACCTTCAGCGCGGTGTCCGCCGCCTCGGAGCCGGAACCGGCAAAGAACACACGGTTGAGACCGGCCGGCAAAAGCTGGGCCACTTCCGTCGCCAGACGGAAGGCCGTTGGCACGCCGTATTGGAAGGGCGGGGCGTAGTCCAGCTCCTCCATCTGCTTGGCCACGGCCTCGCGGATTTCCCGGCGGCCATGCCCCAGCGGAATGCAGTACAGACCTGAGGAACCATCCAGCAGCTTCTCGCCGCGAGTATTATAATAATAAACACCTTCGGCCCGAGCGATCAGGCGCGGCTGTTCCTGGAATTGCCGGTTGGCAGTGAAGGGCATCCATTGATGAATAAGGGGATCGTTGCTCGGACGGGTCGCGGCGCTCATTGGCAGACACTCCTAGTTTCCTGCCGGGCAGTTTACTATTTTAAACAACCTTGGAAAGCATTTTTTGCCCCCGCGTGCAACGGCAGGCATGCCGGCGCCGCACACCCGCCATGCATCTGCATATTACGAGACAACTGCCTGAACCGAACGGAATTTTCTTAAACAGGCCAAGAGAAAACAACAAAACACGATCGCATCGTTCGACTGGATGAAACGACGAAACCGATGCCGCCCACCATCGCCCCCGTTACATTCGGGCGGATCGGCTATAGGGTCCTGGCGCAAATAATCGCCTGCCTCAATTTTTCCAGCCCTTGCGGCAATGTTCAGGGACCAGAGACGCCATGACCGAACAAACCGCCTATAAGATTTTGACGCAAGAGCAATTCCAGGCCCTGCTGGCCGGATGCTTCGAGGGCGCGCCGGTGGATATCGCGGACGGCTATATCCACCTTTCCACAGCGGCGCAGCTCGATGAGACGCTCACCCGGCATTTCGCCGGACAGCAGGATCTGGTGATCGCCGCCGTGCCCCTGGCACCGCTGGGCGCGGCACTGCGCTGGGAGGTTTCACGCGGCGGGCAGCTTTTTCCGCATCTCTATGGCCGGCTGACGCTGCGCGACGTCTCCGCCCATACGCCTCTTGAGCGCGGGGCGGATGGGCGCGCCATCCTGCCTGCCTGAGCTATCCGGGCCGGCGCATGTCAAACCGGCTCTCCGGCGCGATTTCGGCATAGGCGGATGCCCCGCCCGCACGCAGGATAATCCGTGCGCCGAACGTGTCGAACACGCCCTCCTTCAGCAAAGCGGGATTGATATGCACCCCCACCACCTCGCCCAGCACCAGCCAGGCATCGGCGGGGTCGCCCTTATACCCCTTCAGGCGCACGATCTCCGACAGCTTGCATTCGAAATTCACGCCCGCCGCCGCCACCATGGGCGGGGCCACCAGCCGGGCCGGGGCCTTTTCCAGCCCCGCCAGCGTGAATTCATCCGTGCCGTAAGGCACGGCGGCGCAGCTTGCATTCATCGCCTCCGCCAGCCCCCGGTCCGCCAGATTCCAGACGAATTCGCCCGTCTCGCGCACATTGCGCAGCGAATCCTTAGGCCCGACGCTGGAAAATCCAATGATCGGCGGATGGTAGCAAAAAGCGTTGAAGAAGCTGTAGGGCGCCAGATTGACGCTGCCGTCCTGCCCCTTGGTGGAAACCCAGCCAATGGGCCGCGGGCCCACGATGGCGTTAAACGGGTCGTGCTTCAGCCCATGCCCCGCCGATGGTTCATAAAAATATTTTTGCCCCTGCTCCACGCCATCTCTCCTGCTGTCAGCCACAGCCTTAAGACCAGCCCCCGGCCGCAACCCCGTGAGCGGTTTCAGCCGACCACAACAGGTACCGCCGAGATGATGACCTGCGCATAGGCATAAGGATATTCATCCGTCAGTGAGACGAAGATTTTCGGCACAAGTCCCGCCGGGGTCAGCGCGTGCAGGCGCTCCAGCGCGCCGCCATGCAGTTCCATGGTCGGCTGGCCGCTGGGCAGATTCACCACCCGCAGATCGGACATGAACACGCCGCGTGAAAACCCCGTGCCCAGCGCCTTGGCGCAGGCCTCCTTGGCGGCGAAGCGCTTGGCGTAGCTGGGGGCGCGGAAATGCGCCCGGCGTTCACTACGCGCGCGCTCCAGCTCCGAGAACACCCGTATCGTAAAACGCTCGCCATGCTTCTCGAGCGCCCTCTCGATGCGGCGTATGTCGCAAAGATCCGTGCCGAGGCCAAGAATGATCCCCGCCATCAATTGCGCGCGCGCTCCACCTGCGCGATGCCCGCGGCCGCGCGAAGCCCGGCGATCACCTGGTTCAGATGGCGTGTGTCGCGCACCTCGATATCCACCAGCGCCTCGAAGAAATCCTGTTGGCGATGCACGATTTTCAGATTCGAGATGGCGCCCTCCTGCTTGGCGACGGCATTGGTCAGCGCCGCCAGGGCGCCAGGCGTGTTGTTGGCGATGACACTGACCCGGCCGATGAATTTCTGCGCCTTGGGGTCGAGCCGGGCCAGGCTCTCCTCGTTCCAGTCCACATCGATGAAACGCTCCGGCGTCGCGGCAAATTGATCGAGCTGGGCGCAATCCTTGGAATGGATGGTGATCGGCTTGCCGGTGGTGACGATGCCGACAATCTTGTCCCCCGGCAATGGATGGCAGCAGCCGGCATAATGCACATCCATGCCGGCGACGAGGCCGGTAATGGGCAGCCCCGCATCCATGCGCGGCGCGGCGCGCGGCGAACGGGCGGTGAGGCTCCCCCCCATGAAGCCGGGCAGCATGCGCGGTGCCCGGGCTTCCTTCAGCTCGGGATAGGCCGCATGGACCACATCCTTCGGCCCCACAATGCCGGTGGCCACGGCCACATAGAGATCATCCACGCTGGCCTGCTTGAACGACTTCGCCACCGGCTCCAGCACCTTCTCGGAGCCGTCCACGCCATCCTGCCGGAAGGCCTTCATCAGCAGGGACTTGCCGGCATCGCGGTGCTGGTCGCGCATCTGCTGCGCGAGGAACCGGCGGATACGCGCCCGCGCCTTGCCGGTGACGACAAAACGCTCCCAGGCCGGGCTCGGCGTGCCGCCGCGCGCGGTCAGGATTTCCACCTGGTCGCCATTCTGCAACTCGTAGCGCAACGGCATCAGCTTGCCGTTGATGCGCGCCCCCACGCAGGTATCGCCGATCTGGCTATGCACGGCATAGGCGAAATCGACCGAGGTGGCGCCGCGCGGCAGCTGGATGAGCTGGCCTTTCGGCGTGAAGCAGAACACCTGGTCCTGATAGAGTTCCAGCTTGGTGTTTTCGAGAAACTCGTCCGGCGCCGCCGAGTTTTCAAGAATTTCCAGAAGATCCTTCACCCAGCCGAACTGCTTCACGTCGCCGGGCGAGGCATCGTTCTGCTTATAGAGCCAATGCGCGGCGACCCCGGCCTCCGCCACCGCCTGCATCTCCGGCGTGCGGATCTGGATCTCGATTTTCTGGTTGCGCGGCTGGCGCAGTGTCACACCCGTATGAAGCGACTGATAGCCGTTGGTCTTCGGCGTGGAGATATAATCCTTGAACCGCCCGGCGATCACCGGAAACGCGGCATGGATGGCCCCCAGCGCCACATAGCATTCCGCGCGGGTCGGCACGTTGATGCGAAACGCCATGATGTCCGAGAGCTGCTCGAACGTCACGTTCCGGCGCTTCATCTTCTGCCAGATGGAATAAGGCGATTTCTCGCGGCCGGAGATTTCCACCACGCTCACCCCGGCCTCGCGGCAGACGCGCGTCAGCTCCTGGCGTACCTCCTCGATGATATCCGCCCCCTGCCCGCGCAGAAAGTTAAGGCGGGTCAGGATGGTGTCATAGGCTTCCGGCTCGATCTCCGCGAAGGAGCGGTTCTGCAGCTCGGTCTTCACCGCCTCCATGCCGATGCGCTCGGCCAGGGGGGCGTAGATATCCATCGTCTCACGGGCGATGCGCAGGCGCCGGTGCGCGGCGGAAACCGCGCCCAGCGTGCGCATGTTATGCAGCCTGTCCGCGAGCTTGACGATGAGCACGCGGATATCCTTGCTCATCGCCAGCACCAGCTTGCGGAAATTCTCCGCCTGCTTGGTACGGTCGGATTGCAGCTCCAGGCGCGTCAGCTTGGTCACGCCATCAACCAGCGAGGCGACTTCCTTGCCGAACCGCTTCTCCACGCTGGCGAGCGTGACAGACGTATCCTCCACCGTATCGTGCAACAGGGCGGTGATGATGGAGGCGCTGTCTAATTTATAGCTGGCAAGGATTCCGGCGACGGCGAGCGGGTGGGTGATGTAGGGCTCGCCGTTATCGCGCTTCTGGTCGGCATGGGCCTCGGCGGCAACGCCGTAGGCGTCGTCGATAACGGCCGGGTCCATCTTGGAATCATAGGCGGCAACGCGCGCCAGCAACCCGGCAAGTTCCGGGTGGAATTTTGGCGCACCGCTGCTCAGGCCCTCAGGGGCGCGGGACAGGCTCGTACCACGGCAGCCTGTCCGCATAGGTTTAACGGCGGGACTTGCCGCCGAGCTCGGCCTCGATGGCGGCCTGGATATCTTCCGGAGACATGATCTCCTCGCCCTCGGCAGCCATGGCAGCGGCCTCTTCCTCGGCGGAAACATCCTGCAGGCCGAAAATATTCTGATCGGTCGGGATCAGATCCATCACTTCTTCGTCCACCGGCTCGGGCTCGGGCACGCGAGAGAGGGACTTGACCAGATCCTGCTCCAGCCCGGGCAGCTCCACGGTCTCCTCGGCGATCTCGCGCAGCGCCACCACCGGGTTCTTGTCGTTATCCCGGTCGATGGTGAGCTGTTCACCACGGCTGATATTCCGGGCACGCTGCGCCGCGAGCAGAACCAGCTCAAAGCGGTTCGGCACCTTCATAACGCAGTCTTCGACAGTAACGCGGGCCATAGGGGTACGCTCCAGGCAGAAAAATGAAGGAGTGCCTTACCCCAGCCGCGGCAGGGAGGCAAGCTCATTCACCCGGCGTTTCCAGCTCGTCATGCCAGGGCTCAATGATCTGCGGGGGAAGCTCCGCCAGCAAGGTGATGACAGTCTTGCGCAGCACCGGGTGGCGCCAGGCGGGCGCCACATCCATCAGCGGGCGCAGCACAAAGGCGCGGTGATGCGCACGCGGATGCGGCAGAACCGGGTCCGGCGCGGCGCGGATAATGCCGTTCAGGCTGATGATGTCGAGGTCCAGCGTACGGGCCGCGTTCGCGACCGAGCGCTCGCGCCCGAAGCGGGCCTCAATCTCCTGCAGCGCCTTGAGCAGGCTCAGGGGGTCTACCTCACCTTCGAGCCTGATGATGCCATTGCAATAATCCGGCTGGCTGGAAGCCGGGATGGCGGCCGTGCGATACCACGCGGAAAGCGTCACAAAACCGAGCCCAGGGATGGCCCGCACAGCCTCAGCCGCAGCCTTGCAGGTCTCTAACGGTGCAGCACCGTCCTTGCCAGGAAGATTGGCACCAATGGCGATTAAGATCATAAAAGGTGATATCCACAGAAGCTAAAGGCTTAGCGTCAATAGGCACACGAAGAGTCTGATAATTTTTCCTAGCTCACTGTACATCACCTTTAACCATCCATTTCAAGAGGTTAATATTTTATTATGAGACTTTCAGCTCAGGAGCGTACGGCTCTCTTCATTGACGGCGCCAACCTTTATGCGGCAACCCGCAGCCTTGGCTTTGATATTGATTACCGCAAGCTGCTTGATTATTTTGGATCAAAAACAAACCTCCTGCGCGCCTATTACTACTCAGCGTTGCTTGAAACCGAGGAGTATTCCCCCCTCAAGCCACTAACAGATTGGCTGGCCTATAATGGCTACAGCCTCGTAACGAAGCCCGCCAAGGAGTTCGTGGATACGCTGGGCCGCAGGCGCATCAAGGGAAACATGGATATCGAGCTGGCGATCGACATGCTGGAGCTTGCCCCCTCGCTCGACCATGCCATCCTGTTTTCCGGAGATTCCGATTTCCGCCGCCTCGTCGAGGCCGTGCAACGCAAGGGTGTCCGGGTGACGGTCGTCTCCTCCATCCGCACCAACCCGCCGATGATCGCCGATGAGCTGCGCCGCCAGACCGATCAGTTCATCGAGCTTGCTGACATCGCCCAGGATTTCGCCCGCCGCCCGCAGGATGGGCGCGGCCGCGCCGAGCGTGAGGACGAGGCATGAGCAACAAATCCACGGCCTTGCCCGGGCGCGATTGCGGGCTTTGCCCGCGTCTCGTGGCCTACAGGGAGGAATATCGCACCCTGCATCCGGACTGGTTCAACGCGCCTGTGCCCAGCTTCGGCCCGGTCACGGCGCGGCTGCTGGTGGTTGGGCAAGCGCCGGGCGTTAATGGCGCCAACAAAACCGGCCGCCCCTTCACCGGCGACGTGGCGGGCCGCCTGCTCTACCCCGTGCTGACCAAGTTCGGCTTCGCCACGGGGACATTCCAGGAACGGCCGGATGACGGGCTGGAGCTGGTGGATTGCCGCGTCACCAACGCCGTGCGCTGCGCGCCCCCGCAGCACAAGCTGGAAACCTCGGACAAGACCCATTGCCTGCCCTATCTCGCCGCCGAGATCGCCGCGATGCCGAATTTGCGGGTGCTGCTGGCCATCGGCGCCAAGGCGCATGACTCCATCCTGCAAGGCCTGAAGCTCAAGCCCAGCCGCTACAAGTTCACGCATGGCGCATTGCATGACCTACCGGGCGGGTTGGTGCTGGCCGATAGTTTTCACACCTCCCAGTACAATGTGAATACCGGGCGGATCACGCAGGAGATGTTCGAGGAGATCGTGGCGGGGATCAGGCGGCGGCTCGCCTGAACCCAGACCTCACTTGCTTCTGAGCAGCCGGGCCTTGTCGCGCTGCCAGTCCCGCGCGGCAACGGCATGGCGCTTATCGGCCTTCTGCTTGCCCTCGGCGATGCCCAGCGTCACCTTGGCCAGCCCGCGGTCGTTGAAGAATATGTCAAGCGGCACGATGGTCTGGCGCTCGCGGGAGATGGCGGCAAAAATCTGGCTGCGCTCCTTGTGCTTGACCAGCAGCTTGCGCGCCCCGCGCACATCGAAACGCGACAGCACCCCGCCCTGGTATTCCGGGATATAGAGGTTGAACAGAAACAGCTCGCCATCGCGCTCGCCCGCCCAGGCCTCATTGAGCTGGGCGCGGCCAAGCCGCAGCGACTTCACCTCCACGCCTTTCAGCACGATTCCCGCCTCCACCGTGGAGAGGATCTTGTAATCGAACCGGGCCTTGCGGTTCTGCGTCGCAATGCCGTGGGAGATGAAGCCGGATTTTTTCTTCTCGTTGCTCAATTCAGCAGACCGACTTCCCGCATCGCCGCCTGCACCTTCTGGGCGGAGGCCGCCGAGACAGGCGCCAGCGGGAGGCGCACATGGTTGGTGCCAAACCCCAGCAGCGAGGCGGCATATTTCACCGGGCCGGGATTGGTCTCGCAGAACATCGAATCATGCAGCGGCACCAGGCGCTGCTGGATCTCCATGGCGGTCTTCAGGTCCCCGCGCGCCCAGGCCGCCTGCATCTGCGCGCAAAGCCGCGGCGCCACATTGGCGGTGACGGAGATGCAGCCATGCCCGCCGGAGGCCAGAAAGGCGAGCGCGGTATGGTCCTCGCCAGAAAGCTGGATGAAATCCGGCCCGCAGGCCCGCAGCGTATGCAGCGGGCGGGCGAGGTTGGCGGTCGCGTCCTTCACCCCGGCGATGTTCTTGATCCCGGCCAGGCGCGCCATCGTCTCCACCGACATGTCGATGACCGAGCGGCCGGGAATGTTATAGATGAACACCGGCAGGGACACCGAGTCCGCGATGGCCTTGTAATGCCGGTACAGCCCTTCCTGGGTCGGCTTGTTGTAATAAGGGGTCACCACCAGCACGCCATCCGCCCCGGCCGTCTCGGCGTGGCGGGCGAGACCGATGGCCTCGGCGGTGGCGTTGGAGCCCGCCCCGGCCATCACCGGAATCCGGCCCTTGGCCGCCTTCACCGCCAGTTCGACCACCTGTTTATGCTCCTCATGGCTCAGCGTCGGCGATTCGCCGGTGGTGCCAACCGGCACGATGCCGTTGGTGCCTTCCGCGATCTGCCAGTCGATGAGGCGAATGAATGCCTCTTCGTCGATGCGCCCATCCTCGTGCATGGGGGTCACGAGGGCGGTGAGAGAGCCGTGAAACATTTCGGGTCCTTGAGGCGTTTGGTCCGGCCATTCACCTAGTCCGCTCCGCCCGGCGCGGCAAGGTTTCTTGCAAAGCACGCCCCTGCCCCCGGCGCATCCCACGCCAAGGCGCTGTCCTGGCGCCATGCCAACGATTCGAATCGCCGCCGCCTTCATCCTGCAGCCGGGCGGCAAGGCCGGGCCGGAACGGCTTCTCGCGCGCCTTTATATCTTGAAACAATCCTGACGTTTGGCCCGGGCTTCCGGCGCTGCTAGAGAAGGCGCATGAAGTTCCTGGCCGCCTTGCCACTGCTCCTGCTACCCGCCACCGCATTGGCGCAAAATGCCGCCAGTCCGCAGATCATGACGGACGTGCAGGCCGGCCAATTTTCCCAGGCCGCGCAGCTGGCCAGCGCCACCGGCGACCCGCTGGTGGAAAAGCTCGTCACCTTCTTCCGCCTTACCAATCCCGGCGGCGGCAGCGCGGATGAGATCCAGGCCTTCATCAACGCCAATCCCGACTGGCCGATGCAGGGGCTGCTGGCGTTGCGCGAGTCCCAGGCTTCCGGCCTCTACCAGCCCCCCGTGCCGACCATTACCCCCGCCTTCATCACCCAGGCACAGGCGCTGCACAGCGCCGGCCAGGATGCCCAGGCCGCGCAGCTCTGGGAAAGCCAGGGCAAGGCCGCGATGGCAGGCGCCGACCCGGACCAGCAGCTTCTGTTCTGGCCCGCGCAGAACACACTGGCCCGCGCCTTGCTGCAGGAGGGCGACGCCAAAAACGCCTATCAGGTCGTCATCTCGGTCGCCCCGCCCATTGCCGGCTCCACCGCGCGCGAGCAGATCGCCGACCGGGATTTTTTCGCCGGTTTCCTGCTGCTGCGCTTCCTGAAACAACCGCAGGAGGCCGCAACCTGGTTCAAGGATCTCGCCGCCTCCTCCACCGCCGTCATCACCCAGGCCCGCGCCTATTACTGGCTGGGGCGCAGCGAAACCGGCGATGCGGCGACGCAGGATTACGCCCGCGCCGCCGCCTACCCCACCACCTTCTACGGCCAGCTCGCCGCCCTGGCGCTGGGCGACTCGCCGCAGCAACTGGCGGCGCGTATCAAAGCCGTGCCGGAGCCCGGCTTTTCGATGCAGGATGTCCTGGATTTCGGCCTGGGCGAACTGCCCCGCGCCGCCGTGCTGCTGGTGCAGATGGGCGATACGCATGATGCCGTTATCTTCCTCAACCGCATTGGCCAAACGGCGCTGGACAACAAATCCCGCCTGATGGCGGCGCGGCTGGCTCTGGGGCTGGGCTTTCCGCAATCGGCGGTGGCCATCGCGCGCCTCGCCGGCATTTCCGGCCAGATGCTGCTGCGCGAGGGCTGGCCCATTCCCTACCCCCCGCCCGCCGCGATTCTGGACCCTGCGGTCTCACTCGGCATCATGCGCCAGGAAAGCAGCTTCAACCCAACCGTGGTCTCCGGCGCCGGGGCGGTGGGGCTGATGCAGTTGCTTCCCTCCACCGCCCGGCGCACGGGGGAAAAATACGGGCTGCCGGCCAGCGACCTGTTCGACCCGGACCAGAACATGGCGCTAGGCTCCGCCTATCTGTCGCAGGAGACCAATAATTTCGGCGACTGCCTGCCGCTGGCCATCGCCGCCTATAATGCCGGGCCGACCAACGTGGCCAACTGGCTCTCCGAGAATGGCGACCCGGAGCTGGGCCCCCAGCCGGGCGGGGCCAATATGATCGACTGGATCGAAGAGATCCCCTTCAGCGAGACACGCAATTACGTGCAGCGCGTCTCCGAGAACATCACCATCTACAGCGCCCTGCTCACCGGCGCCGCCGAATCGCCGGTGGCGAAATGGCTCAACCAGCCGTGACTCTCTGGCGCTTCATCGCCTCTGGCTTCGGCTCCGGCCTGGCGCCGAAGGCCCCGGGCACGTTCGGCTCGCTGGCCGGGCTGGTCATTGGCTGCCTGCTGCTGCTGGCAGGCCATCTGGCGCTGCTGGCGGGCATCGTGGTGGCCATTGCGGTTGGCATCTACGCCATTGGGCGCCTGCCGGAAGCCGGTGAAGACCCGGGCTGGATCGTCATCGACGAGATCGCCGGGCAGATGATCCCGCTTCTCGCCCTCTATGCGTTCAGCGTCTGGGGCGCGCTGCTCTCCTTCGCCCTGTTCCGGCTGTTCGATATCTGGAAACCCGGGCCCGTCGCCTGGGCGGACAGGCGCAAGGATGAATATGGCATCATGGGCGACGACATCATCGCCGGGCTGATGGCCTGGCTGGTGATGCTGGCCCTGCATCTGGTCTCGCCGCTATGAACGCGGCCCGGCTCGTTGCACGCTACAAGGCCAACGGCCTGAAACTCGCCACGGCGGAGAGCTGCACCGGCGGGCTGGTGGCCGGGGCTGTCACCGCCATTGCCGGATCGTCCGCAATCTTCACCCACGGCTTCGTCACCTATGCCGATGAGGCGAAAACCCAGATGCTGGGCGTAAAGGAGGCGATGCTGGCGGCGCATGGCGCGGTGTCGCCACAAGTGGCACGGGCCATGGCGGAAGGTGCGCGGGCCAAAGCGGGCGTGGATTATGCCGTCTCCACCACCGGCATCGCCGGGCCTGAAGGCGGCAGCGCGGAAAAGCCGGTCGGCACGGTCTGGTTCGGCCTGGCCGGGCCTGCCGGGACCATCGCGCATCACAGGCTGTTCCACGGAGACCGGGGCGAGATTCGCGCCCAGGCCGTGGCGTTCGCCCTGGAATTACTGGAAAAAGCCGTAGGAGACGAAAAGAATGAGTAGAACGCTTAGCGCCTGGGACAAAGCCAAGCGCGAAGGGCGGAAGATGAGCATGATCACCGCCTACGACAACACCGCCGCCCGGCTGGCCGAGGCGGCGGGGCTGGATGCGCTGCTCATTGGCGATTCTCTGGGTATG
Organism: Acidocella sp.; assembly: GCA_035499915.1. Lineage (GTDB taxonomy): Bacteria > Pseudomonadota > Alphaproteobacteria > Acetobacterales > Acetobacteraceae > Acidocella. Next base: position 25,147 of record DATJXU010000004.1, on the reverse strand, counting down.
ATGGTGGCGGGCGAGGCCAATACGCTGCGCGTCAGCCTGGAACAGATGGAATACCACACCGCCATCGTCGCCAAAGCCGTCACCAAGCCGCTGATCATGGCCGATCTGCCCTTCGGCAGCTTCGAGGAATCCCCGGCCCAGGCCTTTGCCGCCTCCGCCCGGCTGCTGAAGGCCGGCGCGCAGATCGTGAAGCTGGAAGGCGGCGCGCCGATGGTGGAGACGGTGGCCTTTCTCTCCAAGCGCGCCACGCCGGTCTGCGCCCATATCGGGCTGACGCCCCAGCATGTGCACCAGATCGGCGGCTTCAAGCGCCAGGGCAAAACGCCCGAGGCGGCTGCGCAGCTCATCGAGGACGCGTTGGCGCTGGCCGCTGCCGGGGCGCGCATGCTGCTGATGGAGGCCATTCCCTCCGAACTGGCGGCGGAGATCACCGCCCGCCTGCCCATCCCCACCATCGGCATCGGCGCTGGCGCCGGCACGGATGCGCAGGTGCTGGTGTTCCATGACGTTCTGGGCCTGAACCCGGACCGCGCCCCGCCTTTCGCCAAAAAATACCTGGATGGCGCGGGGCTCGTCACCGGCGCCCTCGCCGCCTATGCGCGCGAGGTGCGCGAAGGCGCCTTCCCGGCGTAAACTGACAGGGCAATAAAAAAGGGGGCTTGCGCCCCCTTTTTTCATCCAGCCTTTACGCCGGAACCGACCCCAGCCCGCCGGGAAGATCCGGCTTGGGTGTCGCCGTCGGCACGGAGCCACGGCGATTGCTATCCTGCATCGGTTCATCAACCACCTTGCGGATGATCTTCTCACCGCGCAGCACCTGCTGGATCTCATCGCCCGACAGCGTCTCGTATTCCAGCAGCCCCTGCGCCAGACTCTCCAGATCCGCCCGCCGCTCGGTCAGGATGCGCTTGGCCTCGGCATAGGCGTGGTCGATGATGCGGCGCACCTCATCGTCGATTTCCCGCGCCGTAGCCTCGGAGACATTCTTCGCCCCGCCCATCGAGTGGCCCAGAAACACCTCCTGCCCGCTATCCACATAGGAGACCATGCCGAGTTTCTCGGACATGCCCCATTCCGTGACCATGCGGCGGGTGGTGTCGGTGGCCATCTTGATGTCGCCGGAGGCGCCGTTGGAAACCTTGTCCGGCCCGAACACCAGCTCCTCCGCCGCGCGCCCGCCCATGGCCATGATCAGCTGCTGCAGCAGCTTGAGCTTGCTCATGGAGTAGCGGTCGCCCTCCGGCAGGGACATCACCATGCCCAGCGCGCGGCCGCGCGGGATGATGGTGGCCTTATGCACCGGGTCGCATTCCGGCAGGGTTATGGAGCAAATGGCATGCCCGCCCTCGTGATAGGCGGTCATTTTTTTCTCGTCGTCGGACATGACGAGCGAACGGCGCTCCGCCCCCATCATCACCTTGTCCTTGGCGTGCTCGAACTCCGCCATGGCGACCACGCGCTTGCCGATGCGCGCGGCGAGCAGCGCCGCCTCGTTCACCAGATTGGCGAGGTCCGCGCCGGAGAAGCCCGGCGTGCCGCGCGCAATGGTCTTGGCATCCACGTCGGACGCCAGGGGCACCTTGCGCATATGCACCTTCAAGATCTTCTCGCGGCCCATCACATCCGGGTTGGGCACCACCACCTGCCGGTCGAACCGGCCAGGGCGCAGCAGGGCCGGGTCCAGAACATCCGGCCGGTTGGTGGCGGCGATCAGGATCACGCCCTCATTGGACTCGAACCCGTCCATCTCCACCAGCATCTGGTTCAGGGTCTGCTCGCGCTCGTCATTGCCGCCGCCAAGCCCCGCACCGCGATGCCGGCCAACGGCGTCAATCTCATCGATGAAGATGATGCAGGGCGCGTTCTTCTTGCCCTGCTCGAACATGTCACGCACGCGCGACGCGCCGACACCCACAAACATCTCGACAAAGTCGGAGCCCGAGATGGTGAAGAAGGGCACGTTCGCCTCACCCGCGATGGCGCGGGCCAGCAGCGTCTTACCCGTGCCGGGCGGGCCGACCAGCAAACAGCCTTTGGGTATCTTGCCGCCCAGGCGCTGGAATTTCTGCGGATCGCGCAGGAAATCCACGATCTCCTGCAACTCGCCCTTGGCCTCGTCGATCCCGGCGACGTCCTCAAAGGTCACGCGGCCTTGCTTCTCGGTCAGCAGCCGGGCGCGGGACTTGCCAAAGCCCATGGCGCGGCCGCCACCGGACTGCATCTGGCGCATGAAGAAAATCCACACCCCCAAAATCAGCAGCATCGGCGCCCAGTTGAGCAATACGCGCAGCAGCGGGTTCATCGTATCGCCTTCCGGCTTGGCGGAGACACTCACCCCCGCATCCGTCAGCTTGGAGACCAGCGTCTGGTCCGCCGGGGCGTAGGTTTCGAAGCTCTTGCCATCCTTGGTGGCGCCGGTGATGTCGTGCCCGGCGATGGTGACGCTCTGCACCTGGTTGTTCTTCACCTCATCCAGGAAGCTGGAATAGGCGATCTCGGATGAGTCGCTCTGCGTGCTGGAAGGCTGGAAGACATTAAACAGCACAACCAGAAACAGGGCCACGACAACCCATAGCGCGATATTTCGACCCAGATTATTCATCTAGACTTTTTCCAATTCTTTCAGTCGGTTCCCCCGCCCTGCACGAGGCACGGAGGCTTTCCTTGAGCTCACTTGAGCATACTGCACCGAATTCCTAGCCCAGCACAAATAAATCCTGGGTAAATTCAAGGCTGGAAGGGCCGCGCCGTGGCCGGCATGGGCGGCGTGAAGCGCGCGGGGGCCGGAAAAACCAGGGCGCCCCGCGCGTCCCGCAAGGCGGGCATGGTGCGCAGCACCAGGCTGGGCAGGCCGTTTAAGCCATGAAAAGCAGCCGCCTCGCGCCCCAGCGCGCCGAAGCTCATGCCACCGGACGGCGGCGTTGCAAGGGTGAAGCGTCTGTCCCATAGCGCATGGCTGGTTGCCGGTATGGGCGCAGCGCAGGCGGCGGGCTCGCGTGCCAGCAGCCAGCCGGGGCCCAGCCGCCCGGCCTGGGCAATCCGCACGCCCCCCAGCGTCGCCGGGCGCAGCTGCGCCGCCAGACGCAACAGCGCCTCCTGGCGCGGCGCATAGAGCCGCCCGCCAATGGTCCTGATCAGCACGCCCAGAGCTGCCGGAGGCACCGCACCACAATCCAGCACGGCGTAGCCTTCCGGGTAGAGACGCGCATGGCGGGCGAGAAAAGCGGCGACCTCCCGCTCGCGCGCCGCACGTTCTACCGCACCTGAAGGCGCCAGCCCCTCGCCTTCCATACGGATGCGCACACGCTCGAATTTTTGCGCCTTGTTGGAGGGGTCCTCGACCCATTCCATGCCTTGTCCACGCAAAAACTCCCGCAGCGCGGCGGGCGGTATATCGAGCAGCGGGCGAAGCAGGACGATCTCGTTGCGCGCACGCCAGGCGGCCATGCCCTCCGCCCCGCCGGGGCCGCGCCGGGCGCGCATCGCCACGGTCTCGCGCTGGTCGGCCAGATGATGGCCCAGGGCAAGATGCAGAAACCCGGCCGCAGCACCCGCTTGCGCCAGCGCCTCATGCCGGGCCAGGCGGGCACGCTCCTGCATGGCCGGGCCTGGAGGCAGGCCAAGGGGGAGAACCCTGCTCTCAATGCCTCTTGCCGCCAAGCGGGCGGCCGTCAGCCGCGCCTCCACGCCCGATTCGGCCCGCAGACCATGATCGACGATCAGAGCCAGCACCGCCCCGCCGCGCGGCACACAATATTCATGCGCCAGAAGCGCCAGCGCCGTGCTGTCTGCGCCACCGGAGACACCCACGGCCAGACGCGGCGGCAAGCCGGGCGGCAGCAGCCGCGCCAGCGCCGCCGCGAAGGCCGCGTTGACTAGCAATGCGCGCGTTTGGAGACCGCGGCGATGTCGCTCTTCATCCCGGCGGAGGGATTGGTGAACTGGCTGTTCAGGGAGGAGATCGTGTCACACGCCGCCTCGTTCTGGTTGATCGCGGCCAGCGAGGAGGCCAGCCCCAGCAAGGCGCGCGGCGCGTAGGTGCCATTGCGGTTCATGTTGTAGGTCGCGTCGAAATTGATCGCGGCATTCTGCGGGTCGCCCTTGGCGGCATAGGCCTGCGCCACGAGATATTGCGCCCGGTAGGCCTCCGGCGCCGACCTGTTATCGGCCACGATCCCCTTCGCGATGGAGGCGGCGGTCGTGTAATCATGCTTGCCATACGCGTCGATTGCCGCCTTCAGCGCGGCTTTCGGGTCGTTCGGCGCGGCTGCGGCAAGCGGCGGCGCGGCGGGCGCAAGGGTCTGCGGCGCAGCGGCGGCGGGCGGGGCAGATGGCGCACCGGCGCCAGCCCCCGGCGCGGGCGCGCCGGCACCGCCGGTCATCTGGAATTTAAGATCGCCGATCTCTTTCTCGGTCTGGTCGTGTTGCGTGTCCACCTGGTGCTGCAGCTGGGAGACCTGGCCATTGAGCACCTGCACCTGGCTTTGCAGCTGCTGAACCTGATTCAGCAGGTTCGCCACCAGCGAATTGTCGCCCGAGCCGCCGGAGGATGGCGGGGGGGCCGCATTGCCACCCAGCGAGGACCCGCCATTGCCGCCCTGGCCCTGAAGCTGCTGGAGCTGCTGCTGCATCTGCAAGATCTCGTTCTGCAGGGCGATGCCCTCCTGGCTCTGGATCAGCGGCTGGGCAGAGGCCGCCAACGGCATCAGCAGCGTGGCGGCAAGGAGCGGAATTCGGTAGCGCATTGAGACTCCAGTCAGGGCCTAGGATACGGACAAATATAGACGCGGAAAGACTCAAAACAAAACCGGCGGCCTTGCGGGCCGCCGGTTTGCAGTACACACCGGCTTCAGGGCCGGGGAGAGATTCCGATTACTTGCAGTTCTGCGGGTTGAAGCCCTGAACCGAGGTGATCGCGTTACGGTTCTGCTGGTAGGCAGAATCGTCATTGCCAGCGGCAACCGGGCAATCCTTGCCATAGGAGATGGTCTGGATGCGCGAGGAGGCCACGCCCTGGGCAACCAGGTAGTCGCGCGCGGCGTTGGCGCGGCGCTGACCGAGGGCCAGGTTGTAGGTCTCGGTGCCGCGCTCGTCGGCATTACCGGCCACCTGCACGTTCACGGAAGGATACTTGGCGAGCCAAGCGGCCTGCTTGCCCAGGGTCGCGTCGGCGTCGCTGGACAGGCTGGACTTGTTGAAGTCGTAGAACACGCGGTCGCCGACATTGGCAACCAGGTCCTGCTCGGAACCCGGAGCCGGGCCGGTGGCCGCCTCAGCGCCAGTACCGGTGTTGGAGGCGGTGCTGGTGGGGTTGGAGGAGCAAGCTGCCAGCAGGGCCAGGCCAGCAAGAGCGCCCAATGCTTTGATTTTCATGGTAGGAACCGATCCCTGTCCGAGTTAGGTGAGCGAAATTTAGCCATTGGTTGCGTAACCACGATGATTACGTCCACCTCGCGGGCTGTACTCTTCCCGCCGGGGAGGGGTCAAGCACCACGCTAGGCTAAATTGTTCATCTAACTGAGGTTTCCACCTCCCCGATGATTTTCTTCACACATGTTGATTATTTGTAACACCCTTGACAGCCGTCCTTGCAGGGCGGAGCGGTTTTGGCGTCCTGCACGCGGCTTGACTTTTTGTCGCGCAAGCGGTCTGCCCTGCCCCGTCAGATAGAGGCAGAGTCAAGATGCAGAGCGATGATTTGAAGAGTCTGGTGGAGGCGGCACTGCCCGCCATCGCGGCCGCTGATGCGGCTTCGCTGGAGGAGTTACGGGTTTCCCTGCTCGGCAAAAATGGCAATGTGACAATGCTGCTAAAATCGCTTGGCGGCATGGAACCCGAGGCCCGCAAGGCCGCCGGCGCCGAGATAAACCTTATAAAAGCGCAGATCACCGATGCTCTTTCCGCGCGGCGCGCGGTGCTGGATGCAAAGGCGCTGGAGCAAAAGCTGGCCGCCGAGCGCATCGACGTCACCCAGCCCCCCCGCCCCGATTCGCAGGGGGCCCTGCACCCGCTCTCGCGCACCCAGGAGGAGCTGGCCGCCATCTTCGCCCCCATGGGCTTCACCATCAAGGACGGGCCGGACATCGAGAGCGACTGGCATAACTTCTCTGCCCTCAACATCCCCTCCCATCACCCCGCCCGGGCGATGATGGACACCTTCTATCTGCGGGCGCCCGAAAATGCCCGCCCGCCGGTGCTGCGCACCCACACCTCGCCGGTGCAAATCCGCACCATGCTGGAATGGGCGAAGACCGAAGGGCTGGGCGCCTCCCCCTCGCCGATCCGCATCGTCGTCCCCGGCCGCACCTTCCGCGCCGACCATGACGCCACCCATTCGCCGATGTTCCATCAATGCGAAGGGCTGGTGATTGGCCAGGATATCACGCTCGGCCATCTGAAAGGCTGCCTGATCGACTTCCTGCGCGCCTTCTTCGGTGTGCCGGAGCTGCCGGTGCGCTTCCGCGCCAGCTACTTCCCCTTCACCGAACCCTCGATGGAGGTGGATATCGGCTGGAGCAAAAAGACCGGCGAGATCGGCGGCGGCACGGATTGGCTGGAGATCCTGGGCTCGGGCATGGTGCATCCCAGCGTGCTGGCCAATTGCGGCATCGACCCGCGCCGCTTCCAGGGCTTTGCCTTCGGCGTCGGGCTGGAGCGCATCACCATGCTCAAGCACGGCATCAACGATCTGCGGCTGTTCTATGAAAGCGACGTGCGCTGGCTGCGCCATTACGGCTTCTCAGCCCTGACTCCCGCCAGCCTGCACGAAGGAATCTGATTCATGAAATTCTCTCTCTCCTGGCTCAAGAGCTGGCTGGATACCGAGGCCTCCCTCGATGAGATCGTCACCACCCTCTCCAAGATCGGGCTGGAGGTGGAAGGCGTTGAGAACAAGGCCGAGGCGCTGAAGCCCTTCACCATCGCCGAGATCATCGAGGCGACGCCCCACCCCAATGCCGACCGCCTGCGCGCCTGCCGGGTGAATGCGGGCGGTGCGGAACTCTCCGTGGTGTGCGGCGCGCCGAATGCGCGCACCGGCCTGCGCGTGGTGTTCGCGCCGGCGGGGGCGACGATTCCCGCCAACGGCATGGTGCTGAAGGTGGGCGAGATCCGCGGCGTGAAATCCGAAGGCATGCTCACCAGCTTCCGCGAGCTGGGGCTGGGCGAGGATCATGAGGGCATCATCGAACTGCCCGAGGACGCGCCCATCGGCGCCAATTACGCCGCATGGGCCGGGCTGGATGAGCCGGTGATCGAAATCGCCATCACCCCCAACCGGGGCGATGCGATGGCCGTGCGCGGCGTGGCGCGCGACCTCGCCGCCGCCGGGCTGGGCACGCTCAAGCCCTTCGCGCCTGCTCCCATCGCGGGCAGCTTCGCCTCCGCCATTCAGTGGGCGAATGAATTCCCCGAAGCCTGCCCCTGGGTGCTGGGCCGCATTGTGCGCGGCGTGAAGAACGGGCCGAGCCCGGACTGGCTGCAACAACGCCTGGAGAGCATCGGCCTGCGCCCGATCAACGCGCTCGTCGATATCACCAATTTCTTCACCTATGACCTCGGCCGCCCGCTGCACGTCTTCGACGTGAAGAAAATTAACGGCACGACACTCACCATCCGCCGCGGCCAGGAGGGGGATGTCTTCCCCGGCCTGCATGGCAAGGAGGTGAAGGCTGGGCCTGAGGATTGCGTGATCGCCGACGGCGCGGGCGCGCAATCGCTCGCCGGCATCACCGGCGGCGAGGCCACGGGCTGCGATGAGGGCACCACCGACGTCTTCATCGAATGCGCCTTGTTCGACCGCGTGAAAATCGCCCAGACCGGCCAGCGCACCGGCATCTTCTCCGATGCCCGCGCCAGGTTCGAGCGCGGGATCGACAGCCAGCTTCTCCCCGAGGCGCTGGATGCCGCCACCGCGATGGTGCTGGCAATTTGCGGTGGCGAGGCCAGCGAGGTTTCGCAAGCCGGCACCCGCCCCGCATGGGACCGCCAGGCAAAGCTGCGCTTCGCGCGGCTGGCCAGCTTCGGCGGCTCGGATGCCAGCGCGCCGCAAGCCGTCACCGCGCTGGAGCGGCTTGGGTTCACCGTGGTGGATGAAGATGCCGACAGCGTCACCGTCGCGGTGCCAAGCTGGCGCAACGATGTTGCCCAGCCGCAATCGCTGGACCAGGCGCCGGATCTGCCGGGCGCGCGCGCCGCCGCCGAAGGGGCCGCCGAGATCGAGCCCGAGGCGGATCTGATCGAGGAGGTGTTGCGGCTGCAAGGGCTGGATGCCATCCCGCCCGTCTCCCTGCCCGCCTCCTCCCTGGTGCCCGCCCCGATCCTCTCGCCCAAGCAGGCCCGCACCGCCCTGGCGCGGCGCGTGCTGGCGGCGCGCGGGATGCTGGAATGCGTGACCTTCAGCTTCGCAGACGAGGCAAGCTGCGCCCTGTTCGGCGACGCGGCGGAGAGCCTGCGCCTCGCCAACCCCATCGCCTCCGACCTCAACCAGATGCGCCCCACCCCGCTGGTGACGCTAACCCAGGCCGCCGCGCGCAACATGGCCCGCGGCATCGCCGATTTCGGGCTGTTCGAAACCGGCCCGGCCTACGCGGCGGATCTCTCCCAGGCGCTGGTGGCGGCGGGCCTGCGCGTCGGCGGCACCGCGCTCTCGGCCCTGGCGCCTGCCCGGCCCTATGACGCGCTGGACGCCAAGGCCGATGCCCTCGCCGTGCTCTCGGCCCTTGGCGTGCCGATGGAGGCCATCACCACCACGCCGGGCGGACCGTCCTACTACCATCCCGGCCAGAGCGGCGCGCTGATGCAGGGGCCAAAGACGATGCTGGCGCGCTTTGGCACGCTGCATCCCGCCGTGGCCCAGGCGCTTGACCTGCCCGCCGGCACGGTGGCGTTCGAGATCTTCCTGGACGCCGTGCCTGAGCCCAAGCGCCGCAAGAAAACCGCCCCCGTGCTGGCGCCCTTCCAGCCGCTGCGCCGGGATTTCGCCTTCCTGGTGGATGAGAGCGTGCCCGCCGAGGCCGTGCTGCGCGCCGCCAAGGGGGCCGAGCGCAACCTGATCACCGGCGTGACATTGTTCGACCGGTATCAGGGCAAGGGCGTGCCGGAAGGCAAAGCCTCGCTTGCCATTGCGGTAACATTGCAGCCCACGGAAAAGAGCCTGACGGATGCCGAGATCGAGGCCGCCTGCGCCAGGATCATCGCCGAGGTGGCCAAGAAAACCGGCGCCACATTGCGCGGCTGATTAGATCAACAGGTTGAGCCGCCCGGCTCAACCTGTTGTCGCGATCCAAGATGACGGCGTCGGCGCCCCTGCGCTGACGCCGTTATCTGTTCAAGAGCGCAAAAACCCGCAGCGCCGAGGCCAGAGGCTGTCCGCCGCCGCGCCCGGAATCGATGCGCGTGACCAGCGCCGACAATGCGAGCCCGTCCCGCTTCGCGATCTCCGTGAGGACCGCCCAGAATTCCGGCTCCAGCGCCACGCTGGTGCGATGGCCGGACAGCGAAAAGCTATGCTTTTCGAGCATCGCCCAGCGTGTGCAGCAAAGCCGGCAGGAAGGCGAAGGTGGAAATCAGCACCGCCCCCAAGCTCAGGAACAGCAGATCGCCCATGCTGGCCGTCCCCCGGTCAGCCGAGAAGGCCAGAGAGCCGAATGCCGTGCCGGTGGTAAGCGCTGAAAACAGCACCGCCCGCGCCGTGGCGGAGGACAGGAAGCTGCGCATGCCCGCGCGGAAATTCATCACGAAATAGACGTTGAACGAAACCCCCACCCCCAGCAGCAGCGGCAGCGCGATGATGTTGGCATAGTTGATGGACATGCCAGCCAGCTTGGCGAACAAGGCGGTGAGCAGCGCGGAGAGTGCGAGCGTGGCCAGCACCAGCAGGCTGTCGCGCAGATTGCGGAACACCAGCAGCAGGATCACCGAAATCGCGATAAAGGCAAGAATCGCCGCCTCGCGGAAGGAGCTGAGAATGGTGCCCGCCGTGGCGATGGTGGAGATCGCCGGGCCGCCCGCCTTCGGCGCCACCGCCAGCACCGCCTCGGAGAATTGGCGCAGCCCCCTGGTGCTCTGCCCCGCCGCCGTGGGGAAGGCTTCCACCCGCACCTGGCCGTCCGGCAGGAACCAATCATTCCTGATCTCGGGGGGCAGATTCGCCTCGGTGATCGGCTTGGCGTTCAGGCTGAGCGCCAGGCGTTGAAGCTGCAGCGGCAGGAAGCGGGTAATACCCGCATTCATGGCCATGATCTGTGCATCATCCTCGCCTTGCAGGCGCTCGAGCACCGCCCCGATGCGCAAAAGCTCGCTATCCTTCGGCAGCTTGGCGGAGACGCCGTCAATGGCGGCAATGGTCTTGGCCATGGCGGCGCGTATGTCACCCGCCGTCACCGGCGTTTGCGGCGGATTGGCGGCGGCCAGCAGCGTGGGCGCCAGAATGGTCTGCGCCTGCGCCAGCATTGCCAGCTTCTGGTCCTGGTTCTGCGGCACGAAGGTGGCGCCCGAAATCGCCTGCGACACTTCCGGCAGCTTGCCCAACTGGTCGGCCAGCGCCCGCGCCGCCTCGATATTGGGCGTCAGCGCATCGGCATAGAACGGGTTGGTCTGCGGGTCGGCGAGCAGCGAATGGATCGTGCGCATGCTCTCAGTGTCTGGGTCTTTGGTGTCCAGAGGGTTGGCGTCGAACTTCAGCGTCACGGCGGAAACAGCCCCCGCCAGCGCCAGCACGCCGAACAGCGCCAGCACAAAGCGCCGGCGGCGGTGCAGGAAATCATCCGCCACGGCGCCGCCCGGCAGGCCGATGGGCGTTGTCTCCTGGTGCGGGTTGAAGAAGCGCAGCAGCGCCGGCAGGAAGGTGATGGTGCAGAAAAAGGCGATGAACATGCCCGCCCCCGCGATCTCCCCCAGCTCCGCCACCCCCGTGAACGGTGTGGGCGAGAAGGCGAAGAAGCCACAGGCCGTGGCGGTGGCGGCGAGCGCGATCTGCACCCCCGCCTGGCGCGCGGTTTCTGTCAGGGCGGAGCCCAGCGCGGGCACGGCATGGCGCACGGCACGCAGCCGCACGCAATACTGGATCGCGAAATCCACCGCGAGTCCGATGAACAAAATGGCGAACGCGACAGAGATCAGGTTGATCACCCGCACCGCCACGGCCGCATAGGTCATGGTCAGCAGCAGCCCCATGATCAGCGTCAGCAGGATGGGCACGATCAGCCGCCAGGAGCGCAAGGCGAGATAAAGCCAGAGCGCGATGAGGATGATGCTGATCACCCCGCCCAGCACCAGCCCGTGGGTCAGCGAGGCGAATTGCTCGTCGGAAAGCGGGATCTGCCCGGTATAATGCACCGTGGCGCGCCCGGCCTGCACATCCGGCAGGCTGGCGGCGATTCGCACCAGGGCCGCCGTGGCCAGGCCGCCAGGCTGCAACGTGCCCTGGTTGAGGCGCGGATGCGCCAGCACGAAGGCGGCACCGCCCTGCCCCGGCGCGCCGCTCAGGATCAGGCTCTGCCAGGAGAGCGGCACGGGGTGGCCATCCGCCGCCGCCTCCAGATTCTTCCGCACCCCGGCCAAAGCATCATTATAGGGGGAAATATCGCTCCCGGCCTCAACGCCCTGGGCGATCAGCCCCAGCCCGGTCAGCAGCCCGCGCGCGGAAGGGTCCGCCGCCAATTGGCCCAGGAAAGGCTGTGCTGCGACAATCTGGCTCAGCAGCTTGGCGAGATCATCCGGGGGCAGCAGCAGCAGCCCCTCGTTCTGGTAGAAGCTGCTCCCGGCTGGGTAGTGGGAATCCAGGAAATTATCCGTGTCCGCGTTCAGCGCCTGGTTCAGGGCGGCGGCGGTTTCGCTGGCCTCCTCCGGCGTGGCGGCGCGCACCACCGCCACGATCAGATCATTGAATTGCGGGAAATTCTTGTTTTCAGCAATCTGCGCCTGCCGCCAGGGCAGCGTGCTGGAAAAGAGATGGTCGGTATCGGTATCGATGGCAAGGTTGCGAATCGTGTAGGTCAGGCCGAGCGCACCCACCGCCAGAAACAGCAGGATGCAAACCCCGGCATAACGGCGCGCCGCGGTAACGGTAGCGATGATAAATGGCACTCTGATCCCCTGCTTGCCTTGGAGCTGAAATAGGAGCCCAGGGCTTAGAAGGCCAGCCCGGACATGGCCAGCCTGCCGTAAAGATCCGCCAGCACCATCTGCAAGGCCTCCAGCAGCAGGATGGCAATGACCGGCGAAATGTCGATATTCCCAAAATATGGCAAAAACCGCCGGATCGGCCGCAGCACCGGCTCGGTGATGCGGTTCAGGAAGTCTCCCACCACATAGACGAGCTGGTTACGCGGATTCGCGATCCCGAATGCCACCAGCATGCTCAGCACCGCCGCCGCGATGATGGCGAGAATCATCAGGTGGATCAGTTCGCCAGCCAGCCAGAAAATCGCGCCAACCATGAATTTCCTCAAAAATATCTTCTTCCAAAGACCTAGCCGCAGGAATGTGCGGAAGCAATGTTGACTTCCTCCCCCGAATGCGCGACATGGCGCCCCCACATGGTTACCGTGCCATCGCCGGGACCGGGGCTGTAGCTCAGTTGGTAGAGCGCGTCGTTCGCAATGACGAGGTCAGGGGTTCGATTCCCCTCAGCTCCACCAGGGTCTTCTTTGAGATCCGTCTGTTTAAATTCATTAAATATTCAGACAGCAAATCTTCCCGCCAGATCGGCGGGTTGTTTCGAACAATATCGAATATAACCGCAAAGCGGGGCGGCCAGCGCCCCGGCTTGTCTCGTCAGATCACGGCTATTGCGCCACAAACCTGTCCCAGCCCTGCGCGCGCAACGCGCAAGCCGGGCAGGTGCCGCACCCATAGCCCCACTCATGCAGCACGGCGCGGGCACCATTATAGCAACTATGCGAGCCGGTACGGATAATCTCGACCAGCGCCTCACCGCCCAGCTCCGCCGCCAGCGCCCAGGTCTGCGCCTTGTCGATCCACATCAGCGGCGCATGCAGCACGAAGCGCGTGTCCATGCCGAGATTGAGGGCCAGTTGCATCGCCTTCACCGTATCGTCACGGCAGTCCGGATAGCCGGAATAATCGGTCTCGCACACGCCGGTGACGATATGCTTGATCCCGCGCCGGTAAGCGATGGCGGCGGCGAAGGTGAAGAAGAGCAGATTACGCCCGGGCACGAAGGTATTGGGCAGGCCGTTTTCCTGCATGGCGATGGCGGCATCCTTGGTCAGCGCGGTGTCGCTGATCTGGCCCAGCACCGAGAGGTCAATGACATGATCCTCGCCCAGCTTCGCCCCCCACTCCGGAAAGGCCCCCGCCAGCGCGGCGCGCAGCGGGGCGCGCACATCCATCTCAACCCGGTGGCGCTGGCCGTAATCAAAACCGATCGTCTCGACACGGGCAAAGCGCGCCAGCGCCCAGGCCAGGCAGGTGGCGGAATCCTGCCCGCCGGAAAACAGCACCAGCGCGGAATCCCCGTCCATGCTCAGCCCTCCTGCGGTCCAAAATAAGTGCAGCGATCGCCGTTGGAAGCCCTTGAGACGGTCACGCGGCAGAGTGCCGGGCAGGCCGGGGCCAGGCGGCGCCAGATCCAGGTGCAGAGATTCTCCATCGTCGCCGGGCCGAGATCGGGGATCTCGTCGAGAAATTGATGGTCAAGCGCCTCACGGGCGGACTCCAGAATGCGCGCAAGCAGGCCGACATCCATGACCATGCCGCTCACCGGGTCCGGCTTGCCGCGCACGGTCACCTCGGCAAGATAGGTATGGCCATGGATCCGGCGGCTGGATTCGGTCTCGATCTGCCGGTGCAGCGTATGCGCGGCATCGAAGGTGAATTGCTTGCTCAGCTCGAACATTAGCGGATTCCCAGGAATTTATGCGTCTGCAGAGACAGCCGCCAGCGCGGATGCGCCATGCAATAGGCCACGGCCGCTACGGTATTGGCGGCCTGGTCCGGCCCATCCATCGGTTGCAGGAGAAAATGGGTGAACCCAAGGGCATCGAACTGTTCCGGCGCCGCGCCGGGCTGCGGAAAGACGAGCTTCAACTCATCGCCTTGCGCCACCGCGAGCGGCGCTCCGGCCTTGGGGCTGACGCAGAGCCAGTCGATCCCCTCCGGCGGGGCGATGGTGCCGTTGGTTTCCACGGCGATCTCGAAGCCAGCCTCATGCAGCGCGCCGATCAGTGCGGAATCCACCTGCAACAGCGGCTCGCCGCCCGTCAGCACAACCAGCCGCGCCGCCTGCTCCGCCCTGGGCCATGCGGCGGCGATGGCGGTGGCCAAATCCTGCGCCGTTGCAAAGCGCCCGCCGCCGGTGCCGTCCGTGCCCACAAAATCGGTGTCGCAGAAGCGGCAAATGGCGGCCTCGCGGTCGGCGTCGCGCCCGGACCACAGATTGCACCCCGCAAAACGGCAAAATACCGCCGCGCGGCCGGCATTCCGGCCCTCGCCCTGCAAGGTGTAGAAAATCTCTTTTACGCTATAGGCCATGGCTGTCTCTGCCGGGGCTTTAAAGAGCAAGTCCGCCAATGGCAAATGACACGTCGGCAAAGCTGCACGGCTTTCCCGGCGCTCAGCCTGACCGCTTCCCCGCCGGTGCTACCAACCAAGCCGGGCGGCGTGCGATTGCCGCGGCACGCCCCTTCTGCTTAAAGCGCGCCCCCATGCAGCATATCGGCATTGATTTCGGCACCACCAACACCGTCGTGGCCATCGCCCAGCCAGATGGTTCCGTACGCAGCGCCAGCTACCGCACAGATGACGTGTTCCGCACCGTGCTCTGCTTCTGGACAGAGCGGCACGGTGCCAGCCAGCGCCTGGACCACGAAGCCGGGCCGGATGCGATCAGCGCCTATCTCGATGATCCGATGGAAAGCCGGCTGATCCTGTCGATGAAAACCTATCTGGCGCAGCGCAGCTTTACCGAGACACGAATCTTCGGCCGGCGCTTCACGCTGCAGAGCCTGATCGCCACCTTCCTGCGCAGCCTGGCCGAGAAAGCCGGCTTCGCCCCCGGCGAGGTTCACGCCACCATCGGCCGGCCCGTGCGCTTTGCGGGCGAGTTCGCCGACGATGAATTCGGCGAGGCCCGCTTGCGCGAAGCGTTCAACGAGGCCGGCTTTGGCGCTCTCACCGTGGCGCTGGAGCCGGAGGGCGCCGGGTGGCGCTTCTCGCGCACGCTCAGCGCCCCCACCACTGTGCTGGTGGGCGATTTCGGCGGCGGCACCAGCGATTTCTCGGTGCTGCGCTTTACCCCCGGCGCGCCGGTGCAGCCGCTGGGCCATGCCGGTGTCGGCCTCGCGGGCGATGTGCTCGACCAGCGCATCATCGAACGTGTCATCTGCCCGCATCTCGGCAAGGGCGACACCTACCGCGTCATGGCCAACGACCTGCCGGTTCCGCCTGAATATTTCAACGCATTCTCCAGCTGGCACCGCCTGTCGCTGATGCGCAACCCGCGCACGCTGCGCGAAATCGCCGATGTCGCCCGCCATGCGCGCCACCCTGCGCGCCTGCACGCCCTGCTGGAGCTGATCGAGGATGAGCAGGGCTTCGCGCTCTATCAGGCGGTCTCCACGGCGAAGATGGAATTGTCGCGCGCGGAGTCAGCCACATTGCGCTTCGCCCACAGCCAGCTCGACATTGCCGAGACCATCCAGCGCGACACGTTCGAAAGCTGGATCGCCCCCGACCTCGCCAAGATGGAAAACGCGATCGAGGCCGCACTCAGCGCCGCGCAGCTGGCGCCAGAGCAGATCGACCAGGTGTTCCTCACCGGCGGCACCTCCTTCGTGCCCGCCGTGCGGCGCCTGTTCGAGACGCGCTTCGGCGCAGACCGGCTTTCCGCGGGCGGCGAGCTGGTCAGCGTGGCCGAGGGGCTGGCCTTACTCGGGGCCGGGCAAGGCTGACGGCACCTGTTGCGTCAGCCCCGCGGCCTCGCTGCTTCCGGCGCAGAGCTGATGGCACCTCGGCGCTATTGTGCGCTGCGGCATATATCAGCATATCCTGACGTTCCGGCGTGGCTTGGCGCCGGCTGGTTCTGCTCCATCTGGGAGTCCTGTCATGGATTCATCCGCCTGCCCCGTGGCTTTCGAATCGTATTACACCGCCACCTGCCAAAGCGCGGCGCCACCGGCAACATGGCACATGTTCCCAACCACGCCATCGGCCACGACATGGCACATGGTCCCGCTTTCGCCCAACGCCACGGGGCTGATACTGGTGCTGCTGGCCATTCTGCTGACGACCCTGCTGGTCAGCACGCCGGAGCGGTAAGGCTGTCAGGGCCGCCGCCCCCCCACAGCGCGCCGTGCATCAGCCCGCCGCGGCGTAAGCCGGTTAGGCGTGCGGCCTGGCTTCCAGGATTTTGACGATCGTGGTCAGCGCCTGGTTCACCGGCACGGCGATGCCGCGCTCCGCCGCCAGCCTGACCACATAGCCGTTCAGATGATCGATCTCCGTCGGCCGGCCGCGGATCAGATCCTGCGCCGTGGAGGAAAGCTGCCCCGCCATGCTCTGGCCGGCGGCCAAAACCTCTTCGGCCTGTCCCGCGGGCAGGTTGATGCCGCAGGCGGCGGCCACCGCCTCGCATTCCTTCAGCACATTGCGGATCAGCACCTGCGTGCCCTCCACCGCCAGCAAGGCGCCATAAGGCTGGTGCGTGATGGCGGAGAGCGCGTTATAGGCGCAGTTCAGCACCAGCTTGGCCCAGAGCACGGCATCGACATCGCCTGTCAGCTCGGCCGGAATGCCCGCCTCTCGCAGCAGCGCGGCCAGCTCCTCCCCGCGCGGAGCAGTGCCGATCACCAACTCGCCCCGCCCGTGATGGCGCACATGCCCGGCCCCGGCCATGCTGGCCGCCACATACACCGCCGCCGGAAACACCGGGCGGCGCAGTTGCGCGGCCAGGCGTTGCGCATTCCCCACCCCGTTCTGCAGGCTGACGATCATCGCCTCCGGCGCCAGATGCGGCGCCATCTGCCAGCCCACCGCCTCGGTATCGCCGGATTTCACGCAGACCAGCACCAGCCCCGCCCCCGCGACGGAGGCCGCCGCCGTGCTGGCGCCAAGCTTGATGCGCTCCGGCCCCGAGGCGCGCTCCAGCAGCAGGCCATCGGAGCGGATGGCATCCACATGCGCGGGCCGGCCGATCAACACCACCTCATGCCCCGCCTTGGCCAGCAGCGCGCCGAAGTAACAACCCACCGCCCCGGCGCCCATCACCGCGACCTTCATGGCAGACTCCCTCCTCTATCCGCCCCCGCCAGATGGTCAGAGGCCGATCCTATATGCTAGGCCCCGGGGCTGAACCCAAGGACCGCCATGCCAGACCCGACCCGCGACGCCGCTTTTTCTCTCCTGCACGCCGTTCTGGCCAAGGGGAAACCGCTTGATGCGGCGCTGGATGCGCTGGCGCGCATCGAACCGCGCGACAAGGCGGCGGCGCATCGCCTGGCGGCCTGCGTGCTGCGCCATACCGGCACGCTGGATGCGGTGCTGGAGCCCTATCTGCGCCGCGAGCCGCCGCCGGAGCTGCGCAATATCCTGCGCATCGGCGCCGCCGGCTGCCTGTTCCTGGGCACCCCGCCCCATGCCGCCGTCGCCACCGCCGTGGAGCTGGCGCGGAGCCGAAAACTCGTCCCCTTCGCCGGGCTGGTGAATGCCGTGCTGCGCCGGGTGGTGACAGCTGGGCCGGAGGCGCTGGAAGAGCTGGACATGCCGCGCCTGGACACCCCCGCCTGGGCCTGGGCGAGCTGGGGCCCGGATGCGCGGGCCATCGCCACCGCCCACGCGCAGGAAGCGCCTATGGATATCTCCACCCAGCCCGGCTTCGTGCCCGAAGGCGGCGCGGCGCTGCCCACCGGGTCCTACCGTTTTCCCGCCGGCACGCCGGTGGCTGAAATCCCCGGCTTCACGCAAGGGCAGGTCTGGGTGCAGGACGCCGCCGCCGCCCTGCCCGCCAAACTGCTCGCCCCCCGGCCTGGTGAGCGCGTGCTGGATCTCTGCGCCGCACCGGGCGGCAAAACCGCCCAGCTCGCCGCCATGGGGGCTGACGTCACCGCCGTGGAACGCGATGCCTCCCGCATGGCGACATTGCGCGGCAATCTGGAACGGCTGCAGCTGAAGGCCGAGCTGGTGACGGCCGACGGCACGAAATGGACACCGGTTGAAACATTCCCCGCCATTTTGCTGGACGCCCCCTGCAGCGCCACCGGCACGGCGCGCCGCCACCCGGAGCTGCTGCATCTGCGCAAACCGCGCGACATCGAGGCCATGACCGCCGCGCAGGACGCCCTGCTGGACGCCGGAGCAAAAATGCTGGCCCCGGGCGGGCGGCTGATCTACGCCGTCTGCTCCCTGCAGCCGCAGGAAGGCGCGGCACGGATCGACGCCGCCTGCGCCCGGCTGGGGCTCAAGCGCGATCCGCTAAGCCTGCCGGAATTGCCCGAAGCGGTCACTGCGCAGGGCGATATCCGGACACATCCGGGAATGTGGGCTGATCAAGGCGGGATGGATGGTTTTTTTGTCGCCAGGCTGGTGCGTCCCTGACGCACCAAGCCAGAAGTGCGCCGGCCACGGCACATAGTGGGAAGAGGAGCAGGCCGGTCGACTTCGCGAATGTCCCGGTATAGCCACCCCAAAGCCAAAGCAGCGCGGCGGCAAAACATACCCATCCCTCAAACTCAATCATCAGCAGGGCCATGGCCACCGAGAACCCCACGAGATCGTACAGAAACCCGTGAGGCAGAACCAGGATGCTGAGGCAAACCGTGCAAATCATACGCGGCTTCTCCGCCAGCAGGCCCGGCCTCCAAAGTTTCCACATGACGGTCAGGGCCATGGCCGCGCCCACGCATTGGAGGCGCCAGGCCCAAGCATTCGAGCCCCCCAGGCTACGGGCCATGTGATAAATCGTTATGCCTGCTGCCGGAAAACGTTCCTTGAACGGCATGTTCGTAGTCAGCCATTCGTCATGCTGGGCGATTCCAAAAAACCAAACCCAACCTTCCGTGCCCCAGAACAGAAGCGACAAGCCAACCAGCCCGATGGCAATAGCGACCGCCACAAGTGCCAGCCGCCAAGCCCGCGACCGCAAAACCGCCACCAAAATGGGCAATCCAAGATGCGGCTTCAGCGTCAAAAGCCCCGCCAAGCCTCCAGCCGTCACCGGGCGGCGGGACGCCATCAGCAAGATGGCAACAAGCACCCCACCGCTCAGCGTCCCATCCTGGCCGCCAATCAGGTCATGCCACGCCGCCGGGCTGGCAAGGCCAAGCAGGATAACCCGCCATCCAAGTCCGGCCAGGCGCAGTACCCAAGCAGCCGCCAGGATACAGAACGCACGCCAAACCCAAAATCCGAACTTGATGGGCAGAAAAGAAAAAGGAGTGACCAATAACCCCATCGTCGGCGGGTAAGGCCACGCCAGAAAGACAGGCGCATTGGCAGCCAAAATATCTGTCTGGCAAATATTCCGGAAAGCCTCAGGAAACTCAACGCCAAACCGGTGCTCAGCTTGCTCCGCAAGCCCGTTTCCCGCGCACCAGAACAGCCCGAAATCCGCCTGGGGCAATTGACGTGTCGCCGTTAACAGTTCGGTATCGTGGCGGTTCATCCAAAGCAGATCGATATTTGCCGCCGCGTAGAAGCCATAGATAAGAGTTACAAAAGACGCCAGAAAAATGAACAGGACGCGCGGCCGCTTGATCGTCGCAGATGGCTGTTTCGCGTCCGGCATAAGCGATACATTGCCGCCTTCATCCGCTCTACTCAACCCTCCCCGCTTGTGAAACCCACCTCCTGGCGTTTACAAATGATCATCATGACCACGTCCCCGACTCGACCGCTCATCGCCCCTTCCCTCCTCGCCGCCGATTTCTCCCGGCTGCGGGAAGAAGTCGTCGCCGTCGAACGCGCCGGGGCGGATTGGCTGCATCTTGACGTGATGGACGGCCATTTCGTCCCCAACATCACCTTCGGCCCGCTGGTGGTGAAGGCCCTGCGCCCGCACACCTCCATGCCCATGGACGTGCATCTGATGATCGCCCCCGCCGACCCGTACATCGCTGCCTTCGCGGAGGCCGGGGCGGATCACATTTCCGTGCATCCGGAATCCGGCCCGCACCTGCACCGCTCGCTCCAGCTCATCCGCTCGCTGGGCAAAAAAGCCGGCGTGGTGCTCAACCCCGCCACCCCCATCGAGACGGTGGTGAATGTGCTGGACCTCACCGACCTGATCATGGTGATGACGGTGAACCCCGGCTTTGGCGGCCAGGCCTTCCTGTCCTCGCAACTCGCCAAGATCGCCGCCCTGCGCAAGCTCATCGACGAAACCGGGCGCGATATCGTGCTGCAGATCGATGGGGGCATCACCGCCAAAACCGCCCCCGCGGTTCTGCAGGCGGGCGCCACCTGCCTGATCGCGGGCACGGCCGTCTATGGCGCGCCGGATTACGCGGCGGCGATCTCCGCCATCCGCGAGGCCACCCCCACGCCACTGCCTGACCTCAGCGCCAGCCCTGGCGGATGACAGAAAGCCAGCAGCCCCGTGGCGGCATTGGCCGCCAAGCTCGCACCTGGTTCACCAGGCTGCAAAATCTTCGCCCCTCGGGCGGGCCGGACGCACCCGCCCTTCCCCTGCGCGACCCCTGGCCGGGTGATCCCGCCCGCGGCGCCCGGCTGGTGAAGGCGGAGCTGGAATTCGGCGGCGCGGTATTGCCCGTCCATCACGACATCTTCGCCTTCACACCCGGCTGCACCCGGCTTTTGCGCGCCCATCTCCACAGCTTCACCTGGCTGCGCGACCTGCGGGCCCTGGGCACGGATGCCGCACGCTCGCGCGCCCGCGCCTTGGTGCTGGATTTCATGGACACGCCCAAGCCAGAACCCATCGCCTACGCGCCGGATGTGGTGGGCGCCCGGCTGGCCTCCTGGCTCGGCCATTATGATTTTTTCGCCGCCTCCGCCGATGACGAGTTCCGCCAGGCGCTGATGTCCAGGCTGGTGCAGGATGCCCGCACCCTCTCCGCCGCCCTGCCCGCCGAGTTCCTGGATCAGCGCGCCCTGACCGCGCTGAAGGGCCTCACCGCCGCCTCCATCGCCATGCCCGAGCATGTGCAATATCTGCCCCGGGTGATGAAACTCCTGGTGCCGGAGCTGGCGCGGCAATTCTACCCGGATGGCTGCCATGTGGAGCGCAGCCCCGCCGCGCATCTGCTGGCGCTGCAAGACCTCACGGAAATCCGCGCCTTGATGCAGGCGGGCGGCAAACCCCCGCCGCCCGAGCTGCTCACCACCATCGAGCATGCGGCGGCCGCCATGCGCGCCTTGCGCCATGGCGATGGCGGCTTGGCGCTCTTCAACGGCTCCAAGGAGGAGCTGCCCAATCTGGTCGATCTCGTTCTGGCCCAGGCCGGGCGGGCGCGCGGCACGCTGGCGCATCTCAAATCCTGCGGGCTGTTTCGCATCGCCGCCGCCAAATCCGTGTTGTTCATGGATGCCGGCACCCCCACCGCGCCGGGGCTGGACCGTTTCGCCCATGCCGGCACGCTCGGGTTTGAGTTTTCCTACGGCAAGGACCGGCTGATCGTGAATTGCGGCGCCGCCCCGGCTTTGGCAGGAGACTGGGCCAGCGCCCTGCGCGGCACGGCGGCGCATTCCACCCTCATCATCGCCGACACCTCCTCCGCCGAGATCAAGGAAGGCGGCCTTAGCCGACGCCCGCTGAATGTGACCGTGGCCCGCCAGGATGCCGGGGGCGTGGCCTGGATCGAGGCCAGTCATGATGGCTGGAGCAAGCTGTTCGGCGCCGTCCACCATCGCCGCCTCGGCCTTTCCGAAAATGGCGAGGAGCTGCAGGGCGAGGACCTGATCGAGGCTGAAAACCCGCAGCCCTTCGCCATCCGCTTTCATCTGCACCCCAACGTCACCGCCAGCCTGGCGCAGGATGACGAGACCGTGCTGCTGCGCACCCCCTCGGGCCTGGGCTTCCGGCTGAAGGCCGAAGGCGCGGTGCCGCGAATCGAAGGCAGCGTCTATTTCGGCCAGTCTGAACCGCGGCGGGCGGAGCAGATCGTGCTGCCCGGCCATCAGGACGGGCCGCAGCATATCAAATGGACCATCACCAAGGCTTGACTCAATGCGCATATTACTGACCGGCGGCGCCGGCTATATCGGCTCCCACACCGCCGCCATGCTGGCCGAACGCGGGCACGACATCATCATTCTCGATAATTTCGCCAATGCCGAGCGCGACGTGCCGGCGCGGCTGAAGCGCCTCACCGGCCAGGAAATGACCGTTATCGAGGCCGATATCCGCGACAACGAAACCGTCACGGCGGCGCTGAAGGCGCATCCGGTGGAGGCCGTCATCCATTTCGCCGCGCTCAAGGCGGTTGGTGAATCAGAGGCCGACCCGCTGCTTTATTACGACATGAACATCATCGGCACGATCCGGCTGCTGCAAGCCATGCAGGCGGCCGGGGTTGGGCGGATCGTGTTCTCCTCCTCCGCCACGGTCTACGGCCAGCCGGATGTCTCGCCGATCCTGGAAGACGCCCCCACGCGGGTCGAGAACATCTATGGCCGCACCAAGCTGGTGATGGAGGATCTGATCCGCGACCTGGCGCGCACCGGCAAGCTGAAGGCCGCCGCCAATCTGCGCTATTTCAACCCGGTCGGCGCGCATCCTTCCGCCCTCATCGGCGAAACCCCGCGCGGCGTGCCGAATAATCTCATGCCCTATGTCACCCAGGTGGCCACCGGCGAGCGGGCGCATCTCAACGTCTTCGGCAATGACTACCCGACGCGCGATGGCACCGGCGAGCGCGATTATATCCATGTCATGGACCTCGCGATGGCGCATGCGCTGGCTGTCGAGCATATCCATGCCCATGACGTGTCCGTCACCGTCAATCTCGGCACTGGCAACGGCACCACGGTGCTGGAGCTGGTGAAGGCCTTCGAGACCGCGACCGGGCGGGATATTCCCGTGAATATCGCGCCCCGCCGCCCCGGCGATGTCGCCAGCTATTACGCCAACCCGGCCCTGGCGGAGCGGCTCTTCGGCTGGAAAGCGGAACTGAATGTCGAGGATATGTGCCGGGATTCCTGGCGCTGGCAGGCCAAGCGCACCGGGATCAACGACATTTAGCGTGTGATCGGTTGAGGTTGACGCATGCGTGCCAGTCTCACCCTGTTGCGCGCGAGAGCGTTCATCTTTTAAATGAATGCTCTCGCTTTTGTTTTGGCGCGCAATTTCATGTGATTATCTTGAACCTGCCGGTTCAATCTCATCACATATCGCTCTACCGCCTGATCAGCGACCAGTAGAGCGGCGTGCGCCCGGCGGCGATGGCTTTCGCCTCGTAGCGCGTGTGCGGCCAGCCTTCCGGGTGGATGTCGGTGCGGCTGACGGTGAAGAAATCCTGTGCCGCCAGCACCTCATCCGTCCAGCCCTGGTAAGTCGGATCATCGGAGGCGATCCGCCATTCCCCGCCGGGGCGGATGGCCCGCGCCACCTCGGCCAGGATCTCAGGATGCACGAAGCGCCGCTTGGCGTGGCGGGCCTTCGGCCAGGGGTCGGGGAACATCAGGAAGAGTTTGGACAAAGCCCCATCCGCCAGGCCGCGCAGCAGCGGGCGGGCATCGTCGGTGTAGAGGCGCAGATTGGGCAAGGGGGCGGGCTCACCCGCGCCATCGGGCGCAATGCGCGAGAGCAGCGAGCAGATGCCGTTATCGAACACTTCCGCGGCGATATAGCCGATATCCGGGTTGCGGGTGGCCAGCTCATAGGCATGCTCGCCGCCGCCAAAGCCGACCTCCAGCCAAAGCTCGCGCGGCTGGATGGCAAAGGGCACGCCGGGCCAGGAGGTCTGGGGCAGGAAGTCTTCCAGCAGCCATTCCTGCCGGGGCCGCAGCTTCTTGCCGCGGGCGCGGCCGTAAAGCCGGTCGGGGGGTGGTTTGAGAGTCGTCATGCCGTTTTCCTTTGCCCGCGCAGCAAGGTTACGCCAAGCCCCTCCACGGCCATGCCCCCCGGCCGCAAGCAGCCAGAGCGGCGGGCAACAGGCGGGCTGGGTCTCTGCACGGGTTTGCCTATGCCATCAAATAAAATGCGGCCTGGGGCAATCTGCCCCAGGCCTGTCTTCGTTCATCAATCGTCCACCGCCCGCAAGCGGCGGCACGGGCCTCAGCGGTTGAAGACGCTCTTCAGGGAGGGCACCAGATCGGTCTTCTCCCAGGTGAAGGTGCCCAGCTCGGCATCCGGCGTGCGGCCGAAATGGCCGAAGGCGGAGGTCGGCGCGTAAATCGGCCGGTTCAGCTGCAGATGCTCGCGGATGCCGCGCGGGGTGAGGTTGACCAGCTCGCGCAGGGTCTTCTCCAGCTTGGCCTCGTCCACATCCTTGGCGGTGCCGTGCAGGTCGACATAGAGCGACAGCGGCTGGCTCACGCCGATGGCATAAGAGAGCTGCAGGGTGCATTTCTCCGCCAGGCCCGCGGCGACCACGTTCTTGGCGAGGTAGCGGCAGACATAGGCAGCGGAGCGGTCCACCTTCGTGGGGTCCTTGCCCGAGAACGCGCCGCCGCCATGCGGGGCCGCACCGCCATAGGTGTCCACGATGATCTTGCGCCCGGTCAGGCCGCAATCGCCATCCGGCCCGCCGATCACGAAGATGCCGGTCGGGTTGACGTAGAATTCCTTGTCCTCGGGCATCCAGCCTTCCGGCAGGGCGGTGGCGACGATCGGGCGGATCATCTCCTTCACCTTGGCCGGGGTCAGGCCCTCGACATGCTGGATGGAGACAACCACGGAGGTGGCGCCCACCGGCTTGCCGTCAACATATTTCAGCGTCACCTGGCTCTTGGCATCCGGCAGCAGGCCCGCGACCTGGCTGTTGGCGGCGCGGCGCAGCTCGGAGATGCGGCGCAGGATCAAATGCGAGTAGTAGATCGGGGCCGGCATCAGCGCCTCGGTCTCGGTGCAGGCGTAACCGAACATGATGCCCTGGTCGCCCGCGCCCTCATCCTTCTCGCCGGCGGCGTCCACGCCGACTGCGATGTGAGCCGACTGCGCGTGCAGATGCACGGCCACGTCGGCGTTCTTCCAAGAGAAGCCTTCCTGGTCGTAGCCGATATCATGCAC
>DATJXU010000003.1:0-29749 GCA_035499915.1 Acidocella sp. | reverse complement strand
GTCCAGGGCCACCAGCATCGGGTCGCACCCCTCATCGCCGATGATCAGCACCTCAGACGGCCCGGCGATGCAATCGATCCCCACCTGCCCGAACACCTGGCGCTTGGCCTCCGCCACATAGGCGTTGCCCGGCCCCACGATCCGGTCCACCCGCCTGATGGTCGCGGTGCCATAGGCCAGGGCCGCCACCGCCTGCGCCCCGCCGACACGGTAGATCTCCGTGATCCCGGCCGCGTTCGCCGCCGCCAGCACCAGATGATTCAGCACCCCGCCCGGGGCGGGCACCACCATCGCCACGCGCCGCACCCCGGCCACCTTGGCCGGAATGGCGTTCATCAGCACGGAAGACGGATACGCCGCCTTGCCGCCCGGCACATACAGCCCCACGGCATCCAGCGCCCCCCAGCGCAGCCCGCTGGTCACGCCCAGATCGTCGGTGAATTCAATGTCGCGCGGCATCTGCGCCCGGTGGAACGTCTCGATCCGCCGCGCCGCCAGGGCCAGCGCCTCGCGCAATTTTGGCGGCGTCTGCGCCTGGGCCTGCGCCAGCTCCTCGGCGGTCACGCGCAGCCCGGCGGCGGTCAGCTCAAGCCGGTCGAAGCGCGCGGTATAGTCCAGCAGAGCCGCATCGCCCTGCGCCCGCACGCGCTCGATAATCTCACGCACCGTGCCGGACAGTTCCGGCGCCACCTGGGCGCGGGCGAGCAGGCCGGCGAAAATTGTCTGGAAATCCGGATTCCGCGTCGACAGTATTTTCATGCCCCAAGCGCCTTCCTGAAAGCCTCGATCCAGGCGCCAATCTCATCCGGCCGGGTCTTCAGCGCAACCCGATTGACGATGAGCCGCGATGACACTTGCGCGATCACATCCGTCTCCACCAGCCCATTCGCCTTCAGCGTGCTGCCGGTCTGCACCAGGTCCACGATCAGCCGTGACAGCCCCAGCCCCGGCGCCAGCTCCATGGAGCCGGAGAGCTCCACGATCTCGGCCTGGATGCCCCGGCGGGCGAAATGGCGCTTGGCGGTGTTGGGGTATTTGCTGGCAACCCGGATGGCGGAGATGCGGGAAAGATCGGTCTGCCCGGCATCGTCCTTCGGCTCGGCCACGGAAATCCGGCATTTGCCGATGCCCAGGTCCAGCGGCGCATAAACCTCCGGGTAATCGAACTCCATCAGCACATCGCCGCCGCAAATGCCGATCTCCGCCGCGCCAAAGGCCACGAAGGTCGCCACGTCGAAGGAGCGCACCCGGATCACGTCCACCTCCGGGCTGCTGGTCCGAAAGCGCAGCTTGCGGGACGTCTCGTCGGTATATTCGGGCTCCGGCATCAGGCCGGCACGGGCCAGCATGGGGCCTGCCTCTGTCAGAATGCGCCCCTTGGGCAGTGCGAGCACGATGGACATGGCCGCGCCATTACCATCGCCCCGGCGGCGAGGCTAGCCGGGCTAGCCTTGCTCCCCGGGCATGGGACCATCGAGCTCATCGGCGCGGATGGCCGCCGGGCGGGCGTAAAGCCGCGCAACGTAAGATATGAAAACGTGCCGCGCCTCGATGGATCTGAACCTCAGCCCGTATCCCAGATGCGCCCCCAGCAAGATATCCGCCGCGGAGAATGTATCGCCCAGCAAATAAGGGCCGGGCTTCAGGGCGGCCTCCAACACGTCCAGCACGCCCGCCAGACCCGCGCCATAGCCGGACATGCCCACACGCTCCGGCGGCACGGTGACCCCCATGGCCTGGGCGGTGGCAGCGGCCTCATAGGGGCCGGCGGTGAAGAACAGCCAACGGTAATAGGCCCCGCGCGCCGGATCACCAGGCGGCGGCGCCAGCTTCGCGGTGGGGAAGGCATCAGCCAGATAGGCGATGATGGCGGCGCATTCAGTCACCACCACATCGCCATGCTTCAGCGCCGGCACCTTGCCCATCGGGTTGATGGCGGTATAGGCCGGGGATTTCATCTCCGGCCCATAGGCGATGATTTCCGTTTTGTAAGGCTGGCCGATCTCCTCAAGCGCCCAGCGGACCATGCGCCCGCGCGACATCGGATTGGTGTAGAAGGTGAGCTCCATCTGCGTCTCCTGCCGTTTTGGCCGGAATCCTACACCAACCCGCGCTCTTAATGCACCAGCCTGGGCTGCATGTCGTTCTGGATGATCGCCGCCGTCGCCAGTTCCTTGTTCGAGGCGATGGCCATCGGCGTGCCGTCAGCGGCATGGATGGCGAAGGCCGGGCCGGAATCCGTCATCACCGGCTTCACGAAGGCGATCTCATCCAAACCCAACAGCGCCAGCTGCGCGGCGGAGATGTGATGAATGTCCAGCACCGTGCCGGGGACAAAATTGGCCGTGCCGTCATGGGTCTTGATGTTCATCTTATGTCCTTTCAGGCCCCTCGGGCGTGAAGTCTCCAATTTAACATCCTAATTATGTTTGAATTGGGGATGCTGCATGGCTTTGACTAGCCTCCTCCCGATTTCGTGTACGCGGCCTGCTTTTTCACAGGCCCGCATGTCTCGGTTTCAGTCTCGGCTTCAGTCCCCGTCCACCATTCTGGCGGGGGTAGACACCTTGCCCTGGCCGCGGGCGATGGGGATGGTCTTCACCACCGGCTGCGGCACCGGGCGGATGAGATCCACGTGGAGCAGGCCATTATCCAGCCACGCGCCCTTCACCTCGATTCCCTCCGCGATCACGAAAGCCCGCTGGAACTGCCGCGCCGCGATGCCCCGGTGCAGGAACACCCGCCCCTGGCCATCGTCGGTCTGGCGGCCACGGATCACCAATTGGTTATCTTCCAGCGTGATCTGCAGGTCATCCATGGTGAACCCCGCCACGGCAAGGGTGATTCGCAGCGAAACCGGGCTGAGCTGCTCGATATTGTAGGGCGGGTAGCCGTCCGAAGAGTTTTTTGCGGCGCGCTCGATCATCTGCTCCAGATGGTCGAAGCCAAGGAAAAGCGGCGAGGTGAAAACGCGTGTCGTCATGGTCTTGAGCTCCCCCAGATGAGCGAAGCAGGTTGAGGACCCTCCAGCGAGGCGTCCGATATCCCCATGTTGGCATGGTTTTGCAGCGATGCAAGGGGGCGCGTTGCAGCGGCCAACCGGGCGGATTACATGCGTGGCATGTCAGAGACTCAAACCGGCGCCCCGCTCCTGCCCATTCTCATCTACCCGGACTCCGTGCTGCGCAAGCAGGCCCGCCTTGTCACCCCGGCTGATGCCGACGAGGTGCGCGCCCTGGTGCCCTCCATGTTCGCCACCATGTACAAGGCGCCGGGCATTGGCCTGGCCGCCAACCAGATCGGCAGCCTGCTGCGCGTGATCGTCGTGGACGTGGCGCCCAAGGACCAGCCCGCCCCGATCGCGTTGATCAACCCCGAGATCATCGCCAAATCCGACGAGCTGGCCACCCAGGAGGAGGGCTGCCTGTCCATCCCCGACCAATATGCCGAGGTCACCCGCCCGGCCCGGGTGAAGGTGCGCTACCAGGACCTGGAGGGCATGAAGAAGGAGGTCGAGGCCGACGGGCTATTTGCGGCCTGCCTGCAGCATGAGATCGACCATCTGAACGGCGTGCTGTTCGTGGATTATCTCTCGGCGCTGAAGCGCAACATCCTGCTCCGCAAGCTCGCCAAGGCGCTGAAAGAGCGCCAGGCCGGCTGATGAACCCGCCCCTCAAACTCGCCTTCATGGGCTCGCCGGATTTTGCGGTGCCCGCCCTCAAGGCGCTGGTGGAGGCCGGGCATGAGGTGGCGGCGGTCTACGCCCAGCCACCCAAGCCCGCCGGGCGCGGCCAGAAGGAGCAATTTTGCGCCGTCCATGCCGCAGCCGTTGAGCTGGGCCTGCCTGTGCGCACGCCCCCCAGGCTGCGCAAGAACGCCGAAGAGCTGGAATTTTTCCGCGCCCTGAAGCTCGATGCCGCCGTGGTCGCCGCCTATGGGCTGATCCTGCCGCAGGAATTTCTGGACGCGCCCAAGCGCGGCTGCCTGAACATCCACGGCTCGCTGCTGCCGCGCTGGCGCGGCGCCGCCCCCATCCAGGCCGCCATCGCCGCCGGGGATGTGGAAACCGGCATCACCATCATGCAGATGGAGGCCGGGCTTGATACCGGCCCCATGCTGCGCCGGGAAGCAACGCCCATCGGCCCGGAGGACACCTCCGCCGATCTGCACGACAAGCTCGCGGCGCAGGGCGCGAAGCTGATCCTCAAGGAGCTGGCGCAGCCCAGTGCTCCCATCGCCCAGAACGACGCGTTCTCCAGCTACGCCCCCAAGCTGAGCCGCGAGGATGCCAGGCTGGATTTCCGCCTGCCCGCCCCGGTGCTGGAGCGGCGCATCCGCGCCTTTTACCCCTGGCCCGGCGCGCTCGGCCTGCTGGGGGAGGTTGTGATCAAAATCCTCGCCGCCGAGGTGGTGGCGGGCGAGGGCATTCCCGGCACGCTGCTGCCAGGCGGCCTTACCATCGCCTGCGGCGAGGGCGCCCTGCGCGTGACGCGCCTGCAACGCGCCGGCAAGGCCGCGATGAGCGCCGATGAGTTTCTCCGCGGCTACAAGCTGCCTGAAGGGGCGCGCTTCTATTGAGCCTGTGGGCGCTGGAAATCGAGTATGACGGCACGCCCTTCATGGGCTGGCAGCGTCAGAAGCATGGCCTGGCCATCCAGCAGGTGATCGAGGAAGCCGCCGCGCGCATCCGTGGCGGGGCGCAGATCACCGAAGCCGTCTCCGCCGGGCGCACAGATGCCGGGGTACACGCCCTGGCGATGATCGTGCAGATCGAGCTGCCGGATTTCACGCCCTACCGCATCCGCGAGGCGATGAATTTTCACCTCAAGCCCCACCCCATCGCCGTGCTGCGCTGCTGCCCGGCCCCCGAGGGCTGGAATGCCCGCTTCTCCGCCCGGGCGCGCAGCTACCGCTACGTCATCCTCAACCGCCCCCAGCCGCCGACGCTGGAGGTGCACCGCGTCTGGCATGTGAAGGCCAGGCTGGACGAGGCCGCCATGCACCGCGCGGCGCAGCTTTTGCTCGGGCATCATGATTTCTCGTCCTTCCGCGCCTCCGCCTGCCAGGCGAAAACGCCGATGCGCACCTTGGATTGTCTCGCCATCCGCCGCGAGGGGGAGAAGGTGATCGTGGAAACCAAGGCCCGCTCCTTCCTGCATCATCAGGTCCGCAACATGGTCGGCAGTTTGAAAATGGTCGGCGAGGGCCATTGGCCGGAGCGCAAAATCGCCGACGTGCTCGCCGCCCAATCCCGCCCCGCCGCCGGGCAGACCGCCCCCGCCGAGGGCCTCTATTTCACCGGCGTCGATTACGATCCGCCGCTTGAACTGAGCTGAGCCTCAGCCCAAACTGCCCTCCGCCCAGGAGTCTGCCATGCCCCACGCCGATTTCGTGCATCTGCGCGTCCATTCCGCCTATTCGCTCTCGGAAGGCGCCATCAAGCCCGACAAAATGGCGGCGCTGGCGGCTTCGGACAACATGCCGGCGGTGGCGATCACCGACACCTCCAACATGTTCGGCACGCTGGAATTCACCCAGTACTGCACCAAATCCGGCGTGCAGCCGATCATTGGCTGCCAGCTTGGCCTGGCGCGGCCCGGCATCAACCTGGCGCCGGATTATGTGGTGCTGCTGGCGCAGACCGAGGAGGGCTATGCCAATCTCCAGCGCCTTACCTCGCTCTCCTTCCTCTCCAGCGATGCGGTAAAACCGCAGATCACCCGCGCGCAATTGATCGAACACGCGGATGGCCTGTTCCTGCTCACCGGCGGGGCGCTGGGCCCCATCGGGCGGCTGCTGGCGGAGGGGCAGATGGAGGAGGCGCAAGCCTATCTGGCCGCGCTGAAAGACGCCTTCCCCGAGCGCATCGCCATCGAGCTCCAGCGCCATGGCGAGGCGGTGGAGCAAGCCACCGAGCCCGGCTTTTTGCGCCTGGCGGAAGAATTCGGCCTGCCGCTGGTTGCCACCAATGAATGCTTCTTCGCCAAGCGCGAGATGCATGAGGCGCATGACGCGCTGCTCTGCATCGCCGAGGGCCGCGTGCTGGCGGAGAAAGACCGCCGCCGCGTGACCCCCGAGCATTGGTTCAAACCCGCCGCGATGATGCGCGAGCTCTTCGCCGACCTGCCGGATGCCTGCGACAACACCATCGCCATCGCGCAGAGCTGCACGGTGATGACCGGCACGCGCAAGCCGCTGCTGCCACGCTGCCCGAAAGTGCGCGAAGGCGCCACGGAAGAGGAAACGCTGCGCGCGATGTCCGAAGAAGGCTTGCGCGCCCGCCTCGCCTTCGAGGGCATTTCCGGCGAGGCGGAGAAGGAGTACTGGGACCGGCTGGAATTCGAGCTCACCATCATCGTGCAGATGGGCTTTCCCGGCTACTTCCTCATCGTGGCCGACTTCATTCAATGGGCGAAGGATCACCAGATCCCCGTCGGCCCCGGCCGTGGCTCGGGTGCGGGCTCGCTCGTCGCCTGGGCGCTGCGCATCACCGACCTCAACCCGCTGCGCTATGCCTTGCTGTTCGAGCGCTTCCTGAATCCCGAACGCGTCTCCATGCCGGATTTCGATATCGATTTCTGCCAGGAGCGGCGCGACGAGGTCATCAAATATGTGGTGCGCGAATATGGCGCGGATCAGGTCGCGCAGATCATCACCTTCGGCAAGCTGCAGGCCCGTGCGGCGGTGCGCGATGTCGGGCGCGTGCTGGGATTGCCCTATGGCCAGGTGAACAAGGTCGCGGAGCTGATCCCCAACAACCCGGCCAAGCCGGTGACGCTGAAGGAAGCCATAGAGGGCGAGCCGAAACTTCAGGACCTGCGCGATTCCGATGAAGGCCTCGCCCGGCTTCTGGAAATCGCCCAGCAGATCGAGGGTCTTTACCGCCACGCCTCTACCCATGCGGCGGGTGTGGTCATCGGCGACCGCGAGCTGGTGAAGCTGGTGCCGCTTTATAAAGATCCGCGCTCGGACCTGCTCGTCACCCAATATTCGATGAAATATGTCGAGCAGGTGGGGCTGGTGAAGTTCGACTTCCTCGGCCTCACCACGCTGACCATCATCGATCGCGCGCTGAAATTTTTGCGCCAGCAGGGCATCGAGCTGGATATTTCCAAAATCCCGCTGGATGACAAGAAAACCTACGACATGATCGGCCGCGCCGACACGGCGGGCGTGTTCACCTTCGAAACCGCGGCCTTCCGCGGCGCGCTGGCGCAGATGCGCCCTGACAGGTTCGAGGACCTCGTCGCCATCCAGGCGCTCAACCGCCCGGGCCCGATGGCCAACATTCCCGATTACTGCGACCGCAAGCGCGGCGCCCCGTGGGAGGCGCCCGACCCGGCCATTCACCATATTCTCGCTGAAACCAACGGCATCATTGTCTATCAGGAACAGGTGATGCAGATCGCCCAGGTGATGGCGGGCTACACGCTGGCGGGCGCGGACCTTCTGCGCCGCGCCATGGGCAAGAAAATCCGCGCGGAGATGGACGCGCAGCGCAAAATCTTCTGTGACGGCGCGCTGGCGAAGGGCTTCACCGAGGAACGCGCCAACGAGATTTTCGACCTGATGGCGAAATTCGCCGATTACGGCTTCAACAAATCCCACGCGGCGGCGTACGCGCTGGTCTCCTACCAAACCGCCTATCTGCGCGCCAATCATACCGTCGCCTTCCTGGCGGCCTGCATGTCGCTCTCCATCGCCAACACGGACAAGGTGGCGCTGCTGCGCGCGGATGCGATGCGCGGCGGGATAAAAGTGCTGCCGCCGGATGTGAACAAATCCGGCGCGGATTTCGAGGTGGAGCTGCAGGAGGATGGCAGCTACGCCATCCGCTTTGCGCTGGGCGCCATCAAGCGCGTCGGCATGGGCGCGATGGACGAGCTGGTGAAGGCGCGCGGATCAAAACCGTTCAAATCCATCGATGACTTCGCCGCGCGCATCGACCCCAAAACCCTCACCCGCGCGCAGATCGAAATTTTGGCGAAAGCCGGGGCCTTCGAATGCCTGGATACCAACCGCGCGCGCATCTTCAACGCGGCGGAGATGATCATCCGCACCGCCCAGGCCGGCGCTGCCGAGCGCGAAAGCGGGCAGATCGGCCTGTTCGGCGGCGGCGAGCCGGAAAAAATCCGCCTGGCCAACGGGCCGGACTGGCCCGAGACCGAGCGCCTCGCCTTCGAGGCGGAGGCGATCGGCTTTCACATCTCCGCCCACCCGCTGGACATGTATGCCCGGGCGCTGAAAAATCTCGACGTCACCGCCTCGGGCGCCATCCAGCGCCGGGCGGAGGCCGGGGCAGCGCGGCTGAAACTGGCGGGGACCGTCGGCGCCAAGAAGGAGCGCATCACCCGCACCGGCAGCCGCATGATGTGGCTCACGCTCTCGGACATGCAGGGCAGTTTCGAGGTCACCCTTTTCTCCGAGGTGCTGAACCGCTCGCGCGAGCTGCTGGCGGAAGGCACCGCCCTGTTGGTGACCGCCGACGCGAAGATGGATGGCGAATCGTTGCGCCTCACCGCCTCCGACATCACGCTGCTGGACGATGCCGCGCGCGATGCCGGGGCGGGCCTGAGAATCTGGCTGGACCGCGAAGACGCCCTGCCCTCCCTGAAAGCCCTGTTCGACCGCGAAGGCCGCGGCAAGGGGCGCATCGTCCTGCTGCCCAAAACCGGCACGGAGAGGCGGCTGGAAATGCGCCTGCCCGGCAGCTTCAACGTCTCCCCGCGCCTCGCCCAGGCCGCCAAGCTTGTTCCAGGTGTGGAGCTGGTTGAGGATGCGTAAGGGGGTGTCTCCTTGCGCATCCATTTTCACAGCGCACGGCACAACGCCGCGTCCCCGTTTCAGCAAACGGCGCAAAATCTGCCGCCGCCGCGCCTCAACCATGCCTATGCTTAGCGCTTAGATTGAATCAGGCGATTCAGCCTAAACGTATATTGATCTACGTTCCCCGGCTTGACGTTCCGGATGGCGAGGCGATGATGCCGGCTCCGTCTTAGGAGCTTTCATGGCCAGCCTTTCCCGCCGCGCGTTGCTTGCCGCCTCCACCGCCCTGGCCGCTTGCGCCGCCGCCCGGGCGGCGGGGCGTTATGTCACGCCACGCCCCCTCATAATCGGCAATGGCCCGCCCGTGGCGCCGGTCAGGCCGGTGCAGGAGATATATTTTGGCCAGCTCGTCACCGACCCCTACCGCTGGATGGAATCGCAGGATTCCGAATGGCGCGCCTACATCCAGGCCGAGGGCGATTACGCCCATGCGGTACTGGCCAAGATCCCGGGCCGGGACGCGCTGGCCGCCGCGATTTCCAAAAACTCCGAAGCCGTCACCCTGGTCAACGCGCTGCAGATCGCGGGCTCTTATATTTTCACGGAGCGGCGCCCCCCCGGCGCCAACACCACCCGGCTTTATGTGCGCGACAGCCTCTCGGGCACCGACAGGCTGCTGATCGACCCCGAGCATTTCACCGCCTCCGGCACCCATGCGGCTTTGGACTGGTGGGCCGCCTCGCCGGACGGCTCGCAGATCGTCTATGGCCTCTCGGAAGGCGGCTCGGAACATTCCGTGCTGCATGTGATGGCCACCGCGACCGGCACCATCTCCCCGCTCGCCCTCACCCGCACGGACGATGCCAGCCCCAGCTGGCTGCCGGATGGTTCAGGCTTCTTCTATAACCGCTATCAGGACGTCCCGCCCGACAGCCTGCATTACGAGGAAAACTCCAGCGCCTGGCTGCATCTTCTGGGCACCGACCCGGCGCAGGATGTCCGCCTGCTCGGCCCCGGGCTGGAGACTGGTGTCAGCCTCGCGCCCATCGACTCACCCGTGATCTTCGCCACGCCGGGGTCGGACATCGTCATCGCCCTCATCTCGTCGGGCGTGCAGAACGAGGTGTCGCTCTACATGGCCAGCCTTGCCGGAACCATGGCGGGCAAGCCGGTCTGGACGCGCATCTGCGCCCCGGCCGACAAGGTGACGGGTTTCACCGTGCGCGGGGAGGAGGTTTTCCTGCTCACCCACAACCATGCCCCGCATTACCGGGTGGTGAAGATCACCGCCGCCAACCCGCATGTTTCAAAGGCGCAGGAGGTTGTGGCGCAGGGCCGCACCGTCATTCGCAGCATCGCCGCGGCAAAGGACGGCATTTACATACTCGGCCTCGATGCCGGGCTCGGCCAGCTGCGCCGGCTGGGGGCGGATGGCAAGCTCACCACCCTCACCTTGCCCTTCGCCGGGGCCATCGATGAAAATAGTTTCTACGCCGACACGCTGCATGACGGCGCCTGGTTCCAGCTTGAAGGCTGGGTGCGGCCCTGCGTGGTCTGCCTGGCCCAGGCGGATGGCAGCATCATCCAGACCAGCCTTGCCCCGCAGCCCGATATCGACGTCTCGCCCTACACCTCGGAGGAAATTCTTGTCCCGGCGCGCGACGGCGCGGGCGTGCCGCTCTCCATCATCTACCGCAAGGGGCTCAAGCGCGACGGCAACGCCACGCTGCTGTTGGAGGCCTACGGCGCCTATGGCATCACCCTCGACCCCGGCTTCATCGGGCGCTGGCTGCCCTTCCTGGATGCAGGCGCGGTCTTCGCCGTGGCGCATGTGCGCGGCGGCGGCGAGCTGGGCGAGGATTGGCACCTGGCCGGGCAGAAGGCCACCAAATATCATAGCTGGCAGGATGCGGAGGATTGCGCCCTGCACCTGATCCGGCTGGGCTACAGCTCGCACCGCACCATCGGCGTCATTGGCGGCTCGGCGGGCGGCATCACGGTGGGCAGGCTGATGACGGAGCGGCCGGAGCTGGCCGCCGTGGTCATCTCCATGGTTGGCGTGTCGGATGCCATGCGCAGCGAATTCTCCCCCAACGGCCCGCCGAACATCCCTGAATTCGGCAGCGTGAAAACCGAGCGCGGCTTTCATGATCTCTTCGCCATGGACGCCTACCAGCATGTGCATGACGGCGTGAAATACCCCGCCGTGCTGCTGACCACCGGCCTGCACGACCCGCGCGTCTCCCCCTGGGAGGCCACCAAGATGACCGCGCGGCTGCAAGCCGCCACGGCCAGCAGGGCCCCCATCCTGCTGCGGGTGGAGGCGGATGCCGGGCATGGCATCGGCTCCACCCGGGCGCAGCGCAACCAGGAAACCGCGGACATCATGGCCTTCACCCTCTGGCGCACCGGCGACCCGCGCTACCAGCCCTAAACCCGCCAGGCTGGCCGTCTGGCGGGTTTAGGCCTGCCTGTCAGGCCTCTTGCTTGGGCTCGGGCCTGTGCTGTGGCGGGGGTTCCGGCGCGGCGGCGGGCGGGGCTTCCTCGTCCTCCGCCTCGCTTGTCTCATGCCCTGGCTCGCGCATCGCCGCCGGCCTGGTGGCGTGCCCCAGCGGCATGAAGCCCTGCGCCAGCTCATGATAAAGCGGGCGCGGGCAAACCAGGCGCGAGGTGCCCAGCCCCAGCATGGCGGCCACCATCAGCGGAATCACCGCGCCGGTATTGCCGGTCATTTCCAGGATGATGACAAAAGCCGTCATCGGCGCCTGCACCACGCCCGAAAAATACCCCGCCATGCCCAGCAGCGCGCCCACGCTGGCCGCCTTGCCGCCCTCCCCCGCGATCCAGGCGCCGAGTCCCGCCCCAACGGAGAGCGAGGGCGCGAAAATGCCGCCCGGAATGCCCGAGACCGCCGTGATCAGCGAGGCCAGGAATTTCGCCGGCCAGAAATACCAATGCGGCGCCACGCCCTCCACCGCCGCGCGGGCGGTTTCATAGCCGGTGCCGAAGCTGGCCCCCTTGGTGGCAACGCCGATGAGGGCGACGAGCCCCCCGCAGATGAGCGGATAGAGCTGCCGCCGCGTCTTCGGATTGCCCGCGATCCAGCCTTTCGCCCACAGCCCGATATCCAGCATCAACCGGCTGAACAGCCCGCCCAGCAGCCCGCCCGCCGTGCCGCACAGGGCGGTCAGCACCCAGCCGCTCATCCCGCTTACGGCAGCGTTGCTGGTGCCGAAATAGGTATAATCGCCGGTCAGCCCCAGCGAGACGAGACCGCCGATGATCACCGTGGTCAGCACAAGGCCATTGGTCTTCACCTCGAAGCTGCGGCTCATCTCCTCGATCGCGAACACCACCCCGGCCAGCGGCGCGTTGAAGGCGGCGGCGATGCCGGCGGCCGAGCCCGCCAGGATCAGCCCGCGCTCATTCTGCAGGCCGCGCAGCCGCGTCACCTGCAGCATGATCGCCGCCCCCACCTGCACGGTCGGCCCCTCGCGCCCCACCGAGGCGCCGCAGAGCAACGCCACCACCGTCAGCCCGATCTTGGCAAAGCACATGCGCACCGAAAGCAGCCGCCGCCGCGCAATTCCGCGCGGCAGCTCGCGCGCCGCGATGGCCTGCGGAATGCCGCTGCCCTGCGAGCCGGGGAACACGCTGCCCGCCGCCCAGGCGCAGAACACGAATCCAAGCGGCGTGATGAGCAGCGGCAGCGCCCAGAATCGGCCCGAGACATGAAAAAAAAGATTTTCCGCCCCGTCCGCCGCGCGCGCGAACAACACGCTCACCGCGCCAACACACAGCGCGCCACCCCAAAAAGCCGCACGCCGCCGCCAAAAACGTCCCGCCAGATGCGGCAAAAGCCGCACTGGTGTCCCTAGCTTGCCATCCAAGCTCTTGCCTCCTGTAGCCAACGCCGCTAATAGCCGCTCCACGGATATGGGCACATAGCTCAGCGGTAGAGCACCACCTTGACATGGTGGGGGTCACAGGTTCAATCCCTGTTGTGCCCACCATATCCGGCTTTTCCTTGCGAATTCATTGAGTTAGCCTTTCACTCCCGGCATCGCATTCGCCTTGCGCGAGGCTTGTTTGCGCGTGGCGGGCGGCCGAAAGTCTTGACGTAAAAGCGATCCCGGCCCATTGGGGCGCAAGATTTCCCATTTTTTAACGGCAGAGGTGTGTTTGTCCAAGGAAGATATGATCGAATTCAGCGGCATGGTGACCGAGTTGCTGCCCAATGCCATGTTCCGCGTGAAGCTGGATAATGAACACGAGATTCTCGCCCATACCAGCGGCAAGATGCGCAAGAACCGCATCCGCGTTCTGGCTGGCGACCGCGTGAATGTCGAAATGACTCCGTATGACCTGACCAAGGGCCGGATCACATTCCGCTTCAA
Organism: Acidocella sp.; assembly: GCA_035499915.1. GTDB lineage: Bacteria > Pseudomonadota > Alphaproteobacteria > Acetobacterales > Acetobacteraceae > Acidocella. The sequence continues at coordinate 16,586 of DATJXU010000003.1, read as the reverse complement.
GTAATCCTGGCTTCGGCCAGCCCGCGCCGCCTGGCGCTGCTGCGGCAGATCGGCATCGAACCAGCCCGGATCACCGCCCCAGAGATCGACGAGACGCCCCGCCCGGGCGAACTGCCCCGCGTTTTCGCGCGCCGGATGGCCTTGGAAAAACTCGCCTCCGATTCCGAGGCTTTTGTCATCGCGGCGGATACCGTCGTCGCCGCCGGACGGCGCATGCTGCATAAAACCGAATCGCGCGAGGAGGCCGCGCAATATCTGCGCCTGCTCTCGGGCCGCCGCCACAAGGTGCACAGCGCCGTGGCCGTGCGCGCGCCCGATGGCCGCGTGGCCTGCCGGGTGGTCGATTCGGTGGTCGGCCTTGCCCGGCTGGATGAAACCCAGATTGCCGCCTATCTGGAAAGCGGCGAATGGGCGCAGAAAGCCGGGGGCTATGCCATACAAGGTGCTGCCGCCGCCTTCATCGATTTCATCTCCGGCTCCTATTCCGGCGTGGTCGGGCTGCCCTTGCACGAAACCGCTTCCCTTCTGCGCGGACTCGGCTGGCGGTGATCGCCGCCTCACTGCGCGGCGCGCTGGTGCGCCTCGCTCTGCTGCGCGGCGATGAGCTCACGGAATTTTACGCCTGGAACCGCGAAGCGCCGGACGGGGTGGGCGACCTCTATACCGGCCGGGTGGACGCCGTGGCCAAGGCGCTGGCGGGCTGTTTCGTGGCGCTGGGGGGGGAGAGCTCCGGCTTCCTGCCCGACAGCGCCGGGGGCAAAACCCTCACCGAAGGGCAATATGTGGCGGTGCGCGTCAGCCGCGCCGCGCAGGGCGACAAGGGGCCGCGCCTGGCCCTGGCGACCATGCCACCCGGCGATACGCCCGGCCTCATCGCGCGCGGCCCTGGCCCGCTGCTGGAGCTGGCGCAGCGTTTCCCTGACGAAGAGATCGTTCTGGACGATTACGCGCTGATGGCGGAACTCCGCCCCGCCCTGGAAGGCCGGATGCGCCACGACGCGAAAGCGTTCGACCCGGTGCTGGAGGATGAGGTGGAAGCCCTGGCGGAGCCAACCGCCCCCCTGCCCCATGGCGCGCTTCTGCACATCACCACCGCGCCGGCGGCCACGCTGCTGGATGTGGACGCCGCCGCCGCCAGCCATATGCCGCCAATGGCGCTGAATGGCGCCATCATCCCGGAAATCTGCCGGCAGATCGTGCTGCGCAATCTCTCGGGCGGCATTCTCCTCGATTTCGCCGGGCTGAAAAACGCCCAGCGCCAGACATTGCTCGCCCCCCTGCGCACGGCATTGCAGCGCGACCCTCTGGCGCCGAACCTGCTCGGCCTCTCCAACCTGGGCTTCGCCGAGATCAACCGCCGGCGCATCCGCCCGCCTTTGCATGAAATTTTTCACGCCGCGAAAAAGATACAGCCATGAAATGCCCGATCTGCAACAAGCAAGCCACGCCTGAATCCACCCCCTTCTGCTCCAGGCGCTGCGCGGAAATCGATCTCGGCCGCTGGCTGACCGACAGCTACAAGCTGCCCGCGCGCACGGACGAGGAAGAAGAAGACGAAAAAGAGTAAGGCGCTTACTTGCGCTGGGCGATATAGACCGAGCCCAGAATCATCGCCCCGCCCGCCAGCTCCGCCAGGGTCACCGTCTCACCCAGAAGCGCGTAGCCGCCCAGCGCGCTGAACACCGGCAGCAGGTACAAAAACCAGCCAGCACTCTGCGCCCCCAGCTCCGCCGCGCCCTTGTTCCAGGCCAGCAGCGCCACCACCGAGCACCCTATGGCCAGGAAGAGCATCATCTCCCATTCCGGCCCGGTCATCGCCGCCATCATCTTCCCCAGCCCCGGCCAGCCCGCAGCCAGCAGCGGCACGGTGCCGATGGACATCGTTACTGCCGAGCTTTGCAGCGCCCCGTGCTTCTTGATGAGCGGCGGAATCACCACGCAATAGATCGCCCAGCCAAACCCCCCGGCCAGCAGCAGCAATATGCCGCGCACATCGCCCTCGGCCGGCCCCGCGGCGCTGGCCAGCAACACGATACCCGCCGCCCCCAGCAGCGCCGCGAAGAGGGTGCGCGCACCCGGCGCCCGGCGCGCCGTCAGGCAGGCCAGCAACAGGATCATCAGCGATTCGGAGGCGTTGAGCAGCCCGTTCATCCCGGCGGAAACAGTACGCACCGCCACGCCACCCAGCAGATTATAGGTGGCCACCCCGGTCAGCCCGCACACCGCGCCGCGCAGCCAGTCGCGCCACGACCAGCGCCGCACCGCCCCCGCCAGCGCCGGCAGGAAGCAGAGCGAGGCGATGCTGTAGCGCAGCGCCATATAGGAGGCGCCGGGCATCGCCAGATGGCCGGCGCCGATGAAATAGCGGTTGCCAATGGGCACGCCCCCCCACAGCACGACAGCCGCCAGCACAAGCAGCAGCGCCCGCACCCGAGGCGCCAAAAATGGACTGGAGACGAGTGACTGGCTCATGCACGCCGCCTGAAAAACGGAAAAATTGACTGGAAAATTGACTGGACCTTCGCCCATGCGCGGGGCCTTGCGCCACCTGGTGCGGTGGGGTGGCCTCTGTTCATCCGCGCCGGACGCTGGGCATATATGCCAGAACACGGGGGCTGATCATTGCACCGCAACAGGGCTGCATAAAAATGCCGCCTTCCCTGGAGGAAAGGCGGCATTCAGTAAAACCCTACCAGGCTCAGCCCAGGTTCGAAAACCCCTTGCTCAGCACCTCCACGCCGGGGAGGATCTTGCCTTCCATCCATTCCAGGAAGGCGCCGCCGGCGGAGGAGAGATAGGTCAGGTCGTGATGCACCCCGGCCAGCTTCAGCGCCGAGACGGTGTCACCGCCGCCGCCGACCGAGATCACCTTGCCCTCCTTCGTGGCCTTGGCGATCGCCTCGGCCAGGGTGTTGGTGGAGGCATCGAAGGGCTTGGTCTCGAAGGCGCCCAGCGGGCCGTTCCAGATGATCGTCTTGATCTCCGGCAGGCGCTTGATGAAGGCTTCGACCGTGGCGGGGCCGACATCCAGCGCCATGGCATTGGCGGGGATGGCGTCGATCTTCACCACCTGGGTGGGGGCATTGGCCTCGAATTTCTCGGCCACCACCAGATCCTGCGGCAGCAGGATCTCGCAACCCTTGGCGGCGGCGGCGGTGAGAATTTCGCGCGCCGTGCCATGCAGGTTGGCCTCCTGCAAGGATTTGCCAACCGAATGGCCCTGCGCCGCCAGGAAGGTGTTGGCCATGGCACCGCCGATCACCAGGATATCGACCTTGGTGACCAGGTTGTTCAGCAGATCGAGCTTGGTGGAAACCTTCGAGCCCGCGACGATGGCCGCGACCGGGCGCTGCGGGTTGCCCAGGGCCGCCTCAAGCGCGTGCAGCTCCGCCTGCATCAGCCGCCCGGCGAAGGAGGGCAGATGCTGGGCCACGCCCTCGGTGGAGGCATGGGCGCGGTGCGCGGCCGAGAAGGCGTCGTTCACATAAATATCGCCCAGCCGGGCGAGCTGTGCGGCGAAGGCCGGGTCGTTCGTCTCTTCGCCGGCATGGAAGCGGGTGTTTTCCAGCACCAGCACATCGCCGTTATTCAGGCTGCCGACGGCGTTCTCGGCCTCGGGGCCGACGCAATCCGCCGCGAAGGCCACCGGCTTGCCCAGAATGCGGCCCAGCGCCTCGGCAATCGGCTTCAGCGACATCTCGGGCACGACCTTGCCCTTCGGCCGGTCGAAATGACTGAGCACAATCACCTTGGCGCCCTTGTCGGAGAGCTCCTTGATGGTCGGCATAAGGCGCTCGAGGCGCGTGGCGTCCGTCACCTTGCCGTCCCGGACAGGGACGTTCAGGTCGGCGCGGAGCAGCACGCGCTGCCCCGCCACGTTCACGTCGTCGAGCGTGCGGCTCGTCATGTTATTGTCCGGTGTCGGGCTCACAGCGCACCGAAATAGGCGGCGGTATCGGACATGCGGTTGGAGAAGCCCCACTCATTGTCATACCAGGAGAGCACGCGGGCGAGACCGCCATCCACCACCGTGGTCTGCGGCGCATCGAAGGTGGAGGAGGCCGGGACATGGTTGAAGTCCGAGCTGACCAGCTTCTCGGTGGAGTAGCCCAGAATGCCCTTCAGCTCGCCCTCGGCGGCTGCCTTCATGGCGGCGTTGATCTGCTCGGCGGTGGCGGCGGTCTTCAGCACCACGTCCAGCGAGATCAGCGACACGTTCGGGGTCGGCACGCGGATGGCGGTGCCATCCAGCTTGCCCTTCAGCTCCGGCAGCACCAGGCCCACGGCCTTGGCGGCACCGGTGGAGGTGGGGATGATGTTGCAGGCGGCGGCGCGGGCGCGGTGCAGGTCCTTGTGCAGCGTGTCCACGGTGCGCTGGTCGCCCGTGTAGGAGTGGATGGTCACCATGTAGCCGCGCTCGATGCCGAAGCTGTCCTGCAGAACCTTGGCGACGGGGGCCAGGCAGTTGGTGGTGCAGGAGGCGTTGGAGATGATCTGGTGATCCTTGGTCAGCGTCTTGTGGTTCACGCCGAACACGATGGTGGCGTCCACGCCGTCAGCCGGGGCGGAGACCAGCACCTTGCGGGCCCCGGCGGTGAGCAGCTGGGCGGCGGCCTCGCGCTTGGTGAACAGGCCGGTGCACTCCATCGCCACATCCACGCCCTGCAAAGGCACCTTGGCGGGGTCGCGCTCGGCGGTCACCTTGATCGGGCCATAGGTCCGGCCGTTATGGGTGATGACCAGCGCATCGCCCTTCACCTCGACAGTGCCGGGGAAGCGGCCATGCACGGAATCGTAACGGAACATATGGGCGTTATCCTCGACCGAGCCGAGGTCATTGATCAGCACCGGCTCCACATCGGTACGGCCGCTCTCGATGAGCGCGCGCAGAACCAGACGGCCGATACGGCCAAAGCCGTTGATTGCAATTTTCACAGCCACGTTCAGTTTCCCTCTTTCTTAACCGCGGCCACGATCGCCGCTTCTGTTATACCGAAATGTTCGTACAATATTTCCGCCGGGGCGCTAGCGCCAAAGCCGCCCATGCCGATGAAAATGCCATCCGCGCCCAGCCAGCGCTCCCAGCCGAAGCCCCCTGCCGCCTCCACGCCGATGCGCGGCGCGCTGCCCAGCACCTCCTGCTGATAGTCAGGGCTCTGCTGGGCGAACAGCTCGAAGCTGGGGGCGGAGACCACCGCGACCTCGATGCCCTGCTCGGCCAGCTTCCTGCGCGCGCCCATGGCCAGCGACACCTCGGTGCCGGTGGCGATGATGGTGGCGGCACGCGGGCCGTTGGCCTCGGCCAGCACATAGGCGCCGCGGGCGGATTTGTTGCCGTTGGCGCTCTCGCGCACGGCGGGCACGCCTTGGCGCGAGAGCACCAGCAGGCTCGGGCCCTTGGTGTTCTTGATGGCGATCTCCCACGCTTCGGCGGTTTCGATGGCATCCGCCGGGCGCAGCACCAGCACATTCGGCATGGCGCGCAAGGACGCCAGATGCTCGATGGGCTGGTGGGTCGGCCCATCCTCGCCCAGCCCGATGGAATCATGGGTGAGGACATGGATGGCGCGGGTATGCATCAGCGCCGCGAGGCGCAGGGCCGGGCGCATATAGTCGGAGAACACGAAGAAGGTGCCGCCATAGGGGATGAGGCCGCCATGCAGGGCGATGCCGTTCATCGCCGCCGCCATGCCGAACTCGCGCACGCCGTAATAGATGTAGCGGCCCGCATAATTGCCCGGCATCACATCGCCCATGCCCTTGATGAGCGTGAGGTTGGAGCCGGTGAGGTCCGCCGAGCCGCCGACCAGTTCCGGCAGAGCGGGCACCAGCACCTCCAGCGCCTTCTGGCTGGATTGGCGGGTGGCGAGCTTGGGCTTGCTCTCGGCAAGATTCGCCTTGTAGGCGCTCATCGCCTCGGCCCAGCCCTCGGGCAGCTTGCCCTGCATCACGCGCTCGAACTCGGCGCGCATCGGGTGCTTGGCCAGGCGCTTCAGCCAAGCGCGGCGGGTGGAGGCGCCGCGCGTGCCGGCCTCGCGCCAGGGCGCGTAGATCTCATCGGGCACCACGAAGGGCAGATGGTTCCAGCCCAGCGCCGTCTTCGCCCCCTCGGCCTCGGCCCCGCCCAGGGCGGCGCCATGCACGCCGGCCGTGCCCGCCTTGGTGGGCGCGCCCAGCCCGATGATGGTGCGGCAGGCGATGATGGTGGGCTTGGAGGATTTCTGCGCGAAGGCCATGGCGGCGGCGAGCTGCTCGAAATCATGCCCGTCGATCCGCCGCACCGCCCAGCCATAGGCGGCAAAGCGCTTCAGCGTGTCCTCGGAGGTGGAGATGCTGGTGGCGCCGTCGATGGAGATGGAATTGTCATCCCACAGCACGGTCAGCTTGTTCAGCTTCAGATGCCCGGCCAGGGACGCAGCCTCGTGGGAGACGCCCTCCATCAGGCAGCCATCGCCGGCGATGACCCAGGTGCGGTGATCCACCAGCGACTTGCCGAATTTCGCGGCCAGCATGCGCTCGGCCAGCGCCATGCCGACAGAGGTGGCGAAGCCCTGGCCAAGCGGGCCGGTGGTCATCTCGATGCCCGGATGCTCGCCATATTCCGGGTGCCCGGCGGCGGGGGAGTGGAGCTGGCGGAAGCTCTTGAGCTGCTCGATGCCCATGCCCTCATGGCCGGTGAGGTGCAGCAACGCGTAGAGCAGCATGGAGCCATGCCCGGCGGAGAGCACGAAGCGGTCGCGGTCCCACCAATCGGGCGCGGCGGCGTCGAATTTCAGGAATTTGCGGTACAAAACGGTGGCGGCATCGGCCATGCCCATCGGCATGCCGGGATGGCCGGATTTGGCGGCCTCCACAGAGTCGATGGCCAAGGCCCGGATGGCGTTGGCCATCATCCGGTCCTCGCCCGGCGTTTGCGCCAGCAGCGCCGCCTGGCGCTTCAGCGCCGCCTCGTTGCCTGAAAGATCCGCAATGCTCGCCATGTGTCCGTCAATCTCCGAGGCGGATGCACGGTTTAAGCTGAACCAGCCGGGATGACTGAACTTAAACCCTGTTTTCGCCTCTCCTCAATAAGTTGAGCGGGCGATTCACGGCCTGGGCCGAACCTGGTTGGTTCAGCCCAAGCCGATCGCACGCTTGATGATCGGCGTGTGCATAATACTACACGTCTTTTGCATCAACCCGGCTGCGCAGAAGCCAGGGCTGCGCGGTCAACCCGCGCCCTGGCTTCTCCAGGCCATGGCCTCGGCCAGGCGGGTGAAGGCATTGTCCATCTTGTCCTTGAGCGGCTGGTCGGTGACCAGGCCGTCCATCGCCTCGCGCATGGCGCTGAGCCATTGCCCGGCCGTCTCGCGGGTGATGCCCATGCCGGCATGGCGCGACATCAGGCAGAAGCCGCCGCGGCGCTCCAGCCAGTCCCGCTTGCCGCCGAGCCAGGCGCTCAGGAACCCGGCGAGGGCCTCGCGGACCGGCCCCAGCTCGGGCGGATGCATCGCCCGCAGCGCCGCATAGGCGGGGTTGCTCTCCATGATGTCGTAAAAGCGCCGGGCCAGGGCCTGTACGCCCGGCTCCCCGCCCAGCCTTTCATAGGCCGTCTCTGTTTGTGTCGTGCTGCTCATTCCATACCCATCCTGGGGCCGGACCAGAGCAGAAGCGATGCGCGGACCCATTGATCCAGATCATGCCGGCGGGTGCCGGCCAAGAAAAAACCCTCCCGGCTTGCGCCGGGAGGGCCTGGGAACGATCCGGGAGGCTTAAGCTTAGCTGTGCTGAACGGCCTCGCCGTGCTGGGTGAGGTCCAGCCCTTCGATCTCGTCTTCCTTGCTGACGCGCAGGCCCATGGTGACGTCGATCAGCTTCAGGAGGATGAAGCTCACGATCGCATCGTACACGATGGTGACGATGATGCCTTCGGCCTGGATGAGGACCTGGTGCGGGTTGCCGTCGATCAGGCCGGAATGGCCCTGGCCACCCACGGCGGCGACCGCGAACACGCCGGTCAGCAGCGCGCCCAGGATGCCGCCGAGGCCGTGCACGCCCCAGACATCCAGCGCGTCGTCATAGTTGAACATGCTCTTGAAGCCGGTGACGCCCCAGAAGCAGACCACGCCAGCGGCCAGGCCGATGACCAGCGCACCGCCGACCGGGACAAAGCCGCAAGCCGGGGTGATGGCGACCAGGCCGGCGACAGCGCCGGAGACCGCGCCCAGCAGGCTCGGCTTGCCCTTCACCATCCACTCAACCAGCGTCCAGGAGACGACGGCGGCGGCGGTGGCGAGCTGGGTGTTGATGGCGGCCATGCCAGCCAGGCCGCCGGCGGTGAGGGCGGAACCGGCGTTGAAGCCGAACCAGCCCACCCACAGCAGCGCGCCGCCGATGAGCACAAAGCCCATATTGGCGGGGGCCATGTTGTCACGCCCGTAGCCGGTGCGCTTGCCGACCATGATGGCGGCGATCAGGCCGGGCACGGCGGAGTCGATATGCACCACGGTGCCGCCCGCGAAATCCAGCACGCCGAGATTGCCCAGGAAGCCGCCAGGGCCCCAGACCATGTGCGCGATGGGGCAGTAAACCACCAGCAGCCAAATGCCCACGAACACCATGGAGGAGGAGAACTTCAGACGGTCAGCCGGGCCGCCCAGGATCAGCGCCGGGGTGATGATGGCGAAGGTGGCCTGGAAGAAGGCGAACACCGTCTCAGGAATGGTGCCGGAGAGGCCGTTGAGGCCGGTGCCCTGCAGCATCACGCGCGAGAACCCGCCGATGAAGGGGGCCAGCGGGCCGGACCCGGCGGTGAAGGCGAGGCTGTAGCCGACGATGCACCACAGAACCGTGACCAGCGCGGTGGTAAAGAAGCACTGCATCAGCATGGCCAGCATGTTCTTCTGCCGCAGCAGGCCGGCATAATACAAAGCCAGCCCCGGCACCGTCATCATCAGCACGAGGGCGGAAGAGGTCAGCATCCAGGCGGTGTCGCCCGAGTTGAGGGTGGGCGTGGGAGCGGCTGTCTGCGCCAGGGCGGGGGCGCAGCCAATCGCTGCCAGGCCGAGACCCACGGGCACGCCCAAGAGAGATCTTTTCTTCATCAAGTCCTCGTTCCTCATTGCGCTGCCTTGAAGGCCCGGAGCCCGAACAGGCCGGCAGCGCGTGATCGTGAAAGCTCATTGCGTACAAGCGAAACAAAAGGAAGCAAGGAGCATGCCAGATGCGAGATTGAGTTCCTTAACAATCTATCATCCGCCTGGGCGCGGCATCATGCCCACACGCCCTAAATACGGGCAGCAGCCCGGCGCGTTTCCCGCAGCACAAACGCCTTAAATTTATGCATATGGTCGATGCGCGGCCTAAGCGGGCGCGGGTTGCAGCCTGCCCAACAATGCGGCAGCGCGCACGGCAAGGCGCGCCACCCCACCCCGGCACCAGAACCATACATCCCCCAGTGCGATTGCCGTTTTTTTAAGCTGATTTATCAAAGAGCCCGGCCATCCGCGATGCACGAAAACCGATAATGCCATGCAAACACAAGGTTTTAATCGAAACAATAAACAACCCGTAAGATACGGCACAAAATCTGCATAACAATTTTCAGATGCCGCGCGAAACAATCCGGCGCGGCTCTGTGTGCAACTGACTCGGCTGGGACGCATGGAGACGGGACAATGACAATCGTACAGGCTTTGCCGGGCAATTGGCTGGATACAGGCGACAATGCCTGGCAGCTGACCGCCGCCACATTTGTCGGCATTATGAGCATTCCGGGCCTTGCCCTGCTTTATGGCGGCGCGGTGAAAAAGAAATGGGCCGTCAACTCGGCCTTCATGGTGTTCTATGCGTTCTCGGCGGTGCTGATCGCCTGGGTGCTGTGGGCCTATAATATGTCCTTCGGCAAACCATGGCTGAACCTGCCCTGGGGCCTGGGGCCCATTATTGGCCATCTGAACCCGACCACCTCCGCCTACAATATGGAGAAGGAGGCGATCATCCCCTCCGCCGCATCGGCAATGCCGGCGCTGGGCTATGGCCAGGCGACGATGGTGTATTTCCAGTTCGTGTTCGCCGCCATCACGCCGATCATTCTGCTCGGCGCCCTGCTCGGCCGCGTCAGCTTCAAGGCATGGATGATCTTTGTGCCGCTCTGGACGACCTTCGTCTATTCCGTCGGCGCCTATTCGCTGTGGGGCGGCGGCTGGCTCTCCGGCCTGGGGGCCTGGCTCGGCTATAAGGATGCCGCCGGCGTGGTGGACTATTCCGGTGGCTACGTAATTCATCTAGCCTCCGCGGTCTCCGGCTTCACCGCCGCCGCCATCATCGGCCCGCGCCTGCCGCGTGACCGTGAAAGCTTCCAGCCGAACAATCTGCTGATCACCATGGCGGGTGCGGGCCTGCTCTGGCTCGGCTGGTCCGGCTTCAATGGCGGCGACCCGTTCACCGCCAATGCCGATGCCGGTGTCGGCGTGCTGAACACCCACACCGCCACCGCCGCCGCGCTGCTGACCTGGACCCTGATGGACGTGCTGGCCTACGGCAAGCCCTCCATCCTGGGTGCGGTGAACGGCATGATCACCGGCCTCGTCGCCATCACCCCCGCGGCGGGCTACGTGAACGGCACCGGCGCCATCATTCTCGGCATCTGCGCCGCGGCGCTGCCCTGGATGACCTGGAACTGGCTGGGCAAAACCCAGACAATGCGCAGGGTGGACGACGTGCTGGGCGTGATCCACACCCACGGCGTGGCGGCGATCGTCGGCGGTATCGGCACCGGTATCCTGGCCGATCCGAACATGATCGAGTGGTATGGCACCAAGAACGACGCCGTCTCCGTCACCGGCTGGTACTATGGCGACTTCCACCAGGTGCTGCTGCAGATCTACGGCGCCGCGTTCATCATCGCTTATAACGCGGTCGCCACCTTCATTCTGCTCAAGGTCATCGGCCTGTTCGTGAAGCTGCGCATGGATGACGAAACGCTGCTGATCGGCGACGACGCGGTGCATGGTGAAGAGGCCTACGCGATCTTCGCCGACGGCCAGAAGATCCCGGTCATGGGTGACTGATCCGCTCACCCAACCCAACGAGAACGGCGCCCTTCGGGGCGCCGTTCTGCGTTTTAGCCCCGCGCTGTTTCCGGAGGCGCAAAACTCTGGCAGATTGGGGGCATGACGCAAGCATGCGAGATCGCGGTGGTTGGCGCCGGCCCGGTGGGCGGCACGCTGGCTTTGGCCCTGGCGGCACGGGGCCGCAAGGTTCTTCTGGTCGACAAGGCCGATTTGAAACCCATGGAGCACCCGGATTTCGACGGGCGGGCCTATGCCATCGCGCAAGGCTGCCAGCCCTTGCTGCAGGAGGCCGGGCTGTGGGAGCGCCTGCCCTTCGCGCCCTGCCCGATCCTGGATATCGACGTGACGGACGGCAAGCCCGGCCGCGCGCCCTCTCCTTTGAAACTGCATTTCGACCATGCCGCCGTGGGCGATGACCCGTTCGGCTGGATCATCGAGGCGCGCTCGGTGCGGGTGGCGCTGAATGCGGCCCTGGCTGAGTCGGACGTGATCATCCGCGCCCCCGCCGAGGCGGTGGTGACCCGCAGCGCCGAGGGGGCGGTTGTACAGGTGGGCGATGAGCGCTTCGAGGCCAGGCTGGTGGTGGCGGCGGAGGGGCGGCAATCGCCCTTGCGCAACCAGGCCGGCATCAGCGTGACCCGCCTGCCCTACCGGCAGACGGCGGTGATTTTCGCTCTCGCGCACGAGTTGCCGCATAATAATGTGGCGCTGGAGCATTTTCTGCCCGGCGGGCCGTTTGCCGTGCTGCCGATGACCGGCACGGCGGAACACCCCAACGTCTCCGCCATCGTGTTCACCGAGAGCGACGCCAACGCCAAGCTGCTCTACGGCATGGATGATGCCGGGCTGCTGCAGGCGGTGCGGGCGCGGCTGGGCAACCGGCTGGGGCGGCTGGAGCTGGCCGGGCGGCGCTGGCTCTATCCGCTCTATGCGATGTACGCCTCGCGCTATTACGACACGCGCCTGGCCTTGGCCGGGGACGCCGCGCATGGCGTGCACCCGATCGCCGGACAGGGCTTGAATCTCGGGCTGCGGGACGCGGCGGCGCTGCTGGAGCTGGCGGCCAAAGCCGAAGACCCGGGCGCGGATGCGGTGCTGCGCGCCTACCAGGCCAAGCAGCGCCCCATCAACATGGCGATGCTGCTGGGCATGGACGCGCTGGACCGGCTGTTCTCCACCAATTTCCCGCCCCTTCGGCTGGCGCGCGACCTGGGTCTGGCGGCGGTGGAGCGCCTGCCGCGGCTGAAGCAGCGTTTCATGCTGGCGGCGATGGGGCGCTAACCCGCCTTCAAGACAACACCAGGCCCCGCGCGGCTGGCGCGGATCGATTCGATTTTCATCGTTTCAAAAACCTCAGCCTTAACTTCATGAACGATTGAGGAAACCGCCCGCAAGGGCGGTTTTTTGTGTAAGGGAGCAGATATGTTTCTGACCCTGCTCGTCCTGCTCGCCGCCATTGTGCTCGCCGTGCCTTTGTCACGCTATGCGGGGCTGGGGAGCATTCTGGGGTATCTCGCCGCCGGGGTGGTGATCGGCCCGTCCGTGCTGGGGCTGGTCAGCGATGTCTCCGAGATCGGCGATGTGTCCGAGCTTGGCGTGACCATGCTGCTGTTTTTGATCGGGCTGGAGCTGCGGCCGCATCGTTTATGGGTGCTGCGCAAGGCGGTGTTTGGCATGGGGCTGGGGCAGATGGTGCCCACCGCGCTGCTGCTGGCGGGGCTCATCATGCTGTTCGGCGTGCCGGGGCGCGATGCGGCGGTGCTGGGCATCGGGCTCGCCCTCTCCTCCACCGCCATCACCCTGCCGCTGCTCTCCGAGCGCAATCTGCTGCCCTCCATCCCGGGGCGCGATGCCTTCGCGGTGCTGCTGTTCCAGGACATGGCGGCGATTCCGGTTCTGGCGCTGCTGCCGATGCTGGCCGGCGGCGGCACGGCGCATTTCTCATGGGTGGCGGTGGCGCGCGGGGCCGCGGTGGTGGCGGGCATTCTGGCGGGCGGCATATTGCTGGTGCCTTATGTGTTTCGCATGGTGGCGGCGGCCAAGGTGCCGGAAGTGTTCACCGCCACGGCGCTGCTGCTGGTGGTGGGCACCGCGGCGCTGGCCAACTGGGCGGGGCTTTCCGCCTCGCTGGGCGCGTTTCTGGCGGGTGTCATGGTGTCTGACTCCGATTACCGGCACGAGCTGCAGGCCGATATCGAGCCGTTCGAGGGGCTGCTGCTCGGCTTCTTCTTCATGTCCGTCGGCATGTCGGCCGATCTTGGCCTGCTGCTGAGCCGGCCCCTGGAGATCTTGCTGCTGGTGATCGGGCTGATGGCGGTGAAGGCCGGCATCGCCTTTGCGGTCAGCTATCTGCGCCGGCGCCTCACCGGGGCGGCGCTGCGCTTTGCCCTCTCCCTGCCGGAGGGCAGCGAATTCGGCTTCGTGCTGTTCGCCGCCGCGGTGGCGGAAGGCACGCTGGACAAAACCCTGGCGGCGGAGGCGACCTTGGTGATCGCGCTCTCGATGATGCTCTCGCCGGTGCTGTTCTCGCTCTCCGAGCGGTTCGCCATGCCGAAACTGGAGACCAAAAAGCAGCGCCCGTTCGACAGGTTCGAGGATACCCAATCCGCCCCGGTAATCATCTGCGGCTTCGGGCGCGTGGGGCAGATTATCGGGCGGGTGCTGGCCATGCAGAAAATCCGCTTCACGGCTCTGGACCGCAGCTCGGCGCAGGTGGAGGTGGTACGCCGCTTCGGCACCAAGGTTTTCTATGGCGACCCGGCGCGCGAGGAGGTGATGCGCTCGGCCGGCGCGCAGAGCGCGAAAGTTCTCGTCATCGCGCTGGACGACATGGAAGCCTGCGTGGCCGTGGCGGAGATGGTGCGCCGCAAATTCCCGCAATTGCGGGTGGTGGCCAGGGCGCGCAACCGCCACCATGTGCATCTGCTGATGGCGGCGGGGGTTGATCTGTTCGTGCGCGAGACGTTTTTCTCCTCCCTGCGGCTCACCGAAATCGTCATGGAGGAGCTGGAGATTCCGGAGGCGCAGGCCAAACGCGCGATCGAGCTGTTTCGCAAGCACGACGACCGTATCCTGCGCGAGACCTATGCCATAGGAAGCGACGAGGGCAAGCTGATCCAGAGCGTGCAGGATGCCGCCCAGGAGCTGCAGGATCTGTTCGAGACCGACAAGAGCGATTTTGACGACACCACCGGCAGCGCCTCCGCCTGATTACAGCGCCTCTGCGATCTCCTTGAAGATCTGCGCGGGCAAGGTGCCGCCCAGCAGCATCCTGCCGGGTGCGTTATCGTCATTGCCGAGCCAGACGGCGATGATGTCGCCCTTGGCGTAGCCGACGAACCAGCCATCGCGGTAATCCTGCGTGGTGCCGGTTTTGCCCGCCGTATACACGCCGGGAATGAAGGCCGCCCGGCCGGTGCCCGAGAGCACGACCTGGCGCATCATCGCCGCCACCGCCTGCGCGTCCGCCGCCGGCACCGCTGGCACCGGGGCGGCGATGGGGGCGGGTGCGCCGTTGATGGCGGTGACGCCGTAAGGTGTGACGCGCTCGCCGCCATTGAAGAAGGCGGCATAGGCGCCGGCGAGCTGCAACACCCCCACCGCCCCGGTGCCCAGCGCCATGGTGGCATCCTTGGGGAAGTTATCCTCCAGCCCCAGCGCGTTTGCCACGGCGATGACCCGGCGCGGCCCGCCGGCGCGCAGCAGAATGCGGATGGCGGCGGTGTTCATGGAATCCGCCAGCGCCTCTGTCATGCTCACCTCACCGTGATAGCCCGCCTCGTAGTCATGCGGGTGGTAGCCGCGCAGGTTCAGCGGGCCGTCCAGCACCGTGCTGTCGGGCGACATGCCGGCCATCAGCCCGGCCAGCCAGACCACGGGCTTGATGGCCGAGCCCGTCTGCCGCCTTGCCAGCACGGCGCGGTTATAGCCCTCATGGTCGCCCACCCCGCCCACCAGGGCGCGCACCGCCCCGGTGCGGGCCTCCAGCACCACCACCGCGCCCTGGGAGACGCGGTATTTGGCGCCCTGCTGGGCGATGGCGGTATTCAGCGCCGCCTGGGCGGCTTCTTGCAGCCCGGGATTCATGGTGGTGGTGAGGCTGATATCCTCGCCTTCGGGGATCGAAGCGGGCTCGTGCTGCATGGTCCAGAGCGCGAACCAGGAGGTGCGGGAGATGGGCGAGGCGGCGTCCGCAAGCTGGGCCGTGGCCGCGTTCTCCTGCTCGGGCGAAATGGCGCCGGTGGCGATCATCGCATCCAGCACCTGGGTGGCGCGGTTGGCGGCGGCCTGGGCGTTGACCAGCGGGTTGAGGCTGGAGGGGGCTTTCGGCAGCCCGGCCAGGATGGCGGCCTGCGCCAAAGTGAGGCGCGTGGCGGGCTCGTTGAAATAGAGCCGGGCGGCGGCGTCGATCCCGTAGGCGCCCTCGCCCAGATAGACGCGGTTGAGATAGATGCCGAGGATGTCCTCCCGGCTGTAATGGCGCCAGAGCCAGAGGGCGAGAAACGCCTCCTGCACTTTCCGGCGCATGGTGCGCTGGTTGCCGAGGAACAGGGTTTTGGCCACCTGCTGGGTGAGGGTGGAGCCGCCCTGCACCACGCGCCGGTGAATGATGTCCGACAGCAAGGCGCGGGAGATGCCCTCCGTGTCGAAGGCGCCATGCTGGTCGAAGCGCCTGTCCTCAATGGCGATAAAGGCGGCCGGC
The DNA here is from genome assembly GCA_035499915.1 of Acidocella sp. Taxonomy (GTDB): domain Bacteria; phylum Pseudomonadota; class Alphaproteobacteria; order Acetobacterales; family Acetobacteraceae; genus Acidocella. Next base: position 830 of record DATJXU010000003.1, on the reverse strand, counting down.
ACGTAAGGCGGCAGGGCGGCGGGCAGCACCACATGGCCCGAGACATCGCCAAACCGGGCGACGAGCCGCCCCGCCGGGTCCAGCAGCCTGATGGCCGGGCGGCGGGCCTGGGTGATGGCAACCGAGGGGTTGGGAAGGTTCCACGTGAACCAAAGCGCAACCAGCCCCGCCGCCAGCCCGCCCCAGATGGCCAGCATGATGACACCCCGCGCCACCGCCCAGCTGCGGCCCAGGCGGCGGGTGAGAGCGGGGGACGGCAGGGGAAGAGTCGGCATCTCCCCCGTGCTGCCAAGCCGGGCCGTGGCGCGTCAACCGCCCATTGCCGGGATAGGGGTGCTCAGGCTAGGTGGAGGCAAGTGCGGGTGTGGCGGAATGGTAGACGCACCGGACTTAAAATCCGTTGGGGCTTTGCCCTGTGGGGGTTCGAGTCCCCCCACCCGCACCATTTAGACTAAGCGGCGACCGGCTGAAATGCCGCCATGGCGGCTGGCTTCAGCCGCTTAATGTCGCTGGCGCGGCTGTTCCGGCTGTAGTCGTCGGGGTCGGGCAGGTGAATACGGTCACTGCGTTCCAGTAAATGAGGTTGTCGCTGTTCTGTCCCCCCATATCATTCCAATACAGTCCGAAGGAATCGTTCGGGTTGCTGCCGCAATCGATTGCGCCCAGCTCGGGGTTGGCAATCAAATCCGCACCGCCCCCATTGTTATTATTGCTGACAGAAAAGGTTGCGGAGGAGAAGCCGTTCTGCTGCGGATTATAGCAGCGATACGATGTCTCAGGCGGCAGAGCGTTGAGATACGCCGTGCTGCCGCTGTCCCGCGGAGAAGGTC
>DATJXU010000002.1:0-3929 GCA_035499915.1 Acidocella sp. | reverse complement strand
CTAGGGGCGATATGGCAAGCAAGGATGCAGCCCCGCAGAGGGGCATCAAAACACGGATCATCTTGGTCGCCGTGCTCGGCGCACTGGCGCTGCTGGATATTGGCCTGCTGATAATGCTGCGCCATGGCGGGCAGAATCAGGTGCCATCCGCACCGGCTCCGGCCCCGGCGCCTGCCCCGGCGGTGAGCACAATCGCCCCGCCGCAATTCGATATCGTGCGCGTGGACCCGCAGGGCTACACCGTGATCGCCGGGCGCGCCGCCCCTGGCGCGGTGGTGACGGTAAAGGACAACAACACCGTGATCGGCACGGTGACGGCCGATGCCCAGGGCGCGTTTGTGCTGGTGCCGGAGACGCCGCTCGTCCCTGGCACGCATGATATCACCCTCTCCGAGGTGCCGCCCGGCGGTACCGAAGTGGCAGGCAACCAGAATGCCGCGGTGAACGTGCCGGGCAATGGCGGGCAGGTGCTTACCGTGCTTTCCGGCCCGAACGGCAGCACCGTGCTCACCGGCCAGGGGCCGCAGGCCGGGCAGCTCGGCCTGGGCGCGGTGGATTACGACACCAATGGCCATGCCATATTCTCCGGCACCGCCCCGGCGGGCGCCACGGTGGAGCTGCGCCTGGGCAATACGGAGATCGGCCAGACCAAGGCCGACGCGCAGGGGCGCTGGCATATCGCCGCGCCCGTGCCGGCCAGCCCGGGCATGCTGAGCCTCGGCGCGACCACCGCCACGGGGCAGGTGCTGCCGCCCGTGACCGCGCCCTTCGCGCCCGAGACGCTGGCCGCCGCCCTGGCCGAGGGCCATGTGGTCATTGCCCCCGGCGACAACCTGTGGCTGATCGCCCGGCACATCTATGGCCATGGTACCATGTACACCTTGATCTACTCGGCCAATGCCGGGCAGATCCATGACCCGAACCTGATTTTCCCGGGCCAGAACTTCGTCCTGCCCAAACCCAAGAGTTGAGTGATGGATATTATTGAAAGCGTGCAGTCGGTGCTGAGCCCGCCGCACAAGGCCGGTTACCCGTTCATTCTCGGCGGCATCGCCGCAGCGCTGCTGGGGCTGCTGTTCTGGCACCCGCTGGCCTGGGCGGGGGTGCTGTTCGCCCTGTTCTGCCTGTATTTCTTCCGCGACCCCGAGCGCGTGCTGCCGCCCCGGGCGAACGTGTTCGTCGCCCCGGCCGATGGCCGGGTGGTGAGCATCGAGGAGGCGGTGCCGCCCGCCGAGCTCGGCCTGGGCGATACCAAGCTCATGCGCGTGGCCACCTTTCTCTCGGTGCTGGACGTGCATGTGAACCGCTCGCCCATTGCCGCCACGGTGGAGAAGATCGCCTATCATCCGGGGCTGTTCCTCAACGCCGCGGCGGACAAGGCGAGCGACGATAACGAGCGCAACGCGCTGCTGCTGCGCCTGGCCAACGGCCAGCAGGCGGTGGTGGTGCAGATCGCCGGGCTGATCGCGCGGCGCATCCTGTGCGAGGTGCATGAGGGCCAGAGCCTCACGGCCGGTCAGCGCTTCGGCATCATCCGCTTCGGCAGCCGTACCGACCTGTACCTGCCGGAGGGCTGCACGCCGCTGGTGTCGGTCGGCCAGCGCATGATCGGCGGCGAGACGGTGATCGCCGAGTTGCCCGCCGCGCCATGATCGCCGCGCGACACCGCCGGCGGCTGCCCCGCCGGCAGCGTTTCCCGGGCCTGAGCTTCAACCGCATGCTGCCCAACCTGATGACGCTGCTCGGGCTATGCATCGGGCTCTCGGCGATCCGGTTTGGTATGCAGGACCGCTATGGCGCGGCCGTGATCGCCATTGCCGTGTCGATGGTGATCGATGGGCTGGATGGGCGGCTGGCGCGCATGCTGAAGGCGACCTCGCGTTTGGGCGCGGAGCTGGACAGTCTTTCCGACTTCCTTTGCTTCGGCGTGGCCCCGGCGCTGCTGCTATATATGTGGTCACTGCAATCGCTGGGGGCGATCGGCTTCCTGCCGCCGCTGATGTTCGCCTCGTCCATGGCGTTGCGCCTGGCGCGCTTCAACGCCGCGCTGGATACCGCTCCGAAAGCCGCCTTTGCCTATAATTTCTTCACCGGCGTGCCGGCCCCGGCAGGTGCCGCGCTGGCCTTGTTTCCGCTCTTCCTGGGGTTGGAGGCAGATGAGCTCGGCTTGAGCTGGCTGCACGAACTGGCGGCGTTCCCCCTGTTCACCGGGGTGGTGCTGGTGGTGGTGGGGGGGTTGAGCGTCTCCACCCTGCCGGTGTGGAGCTTCAAGAACTTCAAGATCCCCACTGCGGGGTTGCTGCCGCTGCTGTTCGGCGTGGTGGTGCTGGCGTCGCTGATTCTCGCCGACCCGTATCTGGCAGGCGCACTGCTCGCGCTGGCCTATATGGTGATGCTGCCGTTCTCGCTGCGCAGTTACCGCAAGCTGGCCCGGCAGGCGGAGGAACGCCGCGCCGCCGCCGAGGATGTGGTGGAAGCCTAGCCGTCTTCCACATCCGTATCAGGACGGTCGCTGCCGAGCGCAAGCTCGGTGTGCCATCGCCCGTCCTCGGTCTGGTACTCGATATAGGTGCTCTCGCCCGGCACGCGCTGCTCCTCGGCCACGCGGCGAGCGGCTTTCAGCGCGGCATCATGCGTGCGAAAGGTTTCGGAGAACGCGCCGTTCAGGGTGTATGCCCACCCGCCATCGTGCGGCACGACTTTGTAATGGAAATTGCTCATTTCGGCGCTCCTTGTTTTGGGGCCAATATAAACATTTCAGCGCAACCTTACCATGGCCAGCGAATCGGCGAAGGCATCCGCCCGCTCATGCGCTGCGCTGAACCTCAATGGTGACATGCGACAGCGTGCTGAACTCCTCCAGCCGCGCGCGGTAATATTGCGCATCCCGGCTTGAGGCGGTCTGCACCGAGAGAATGGCGCCGAGATGCCCCGGCCCCAGCCGCCAGAGATGGAAATCGGTGAGTTGGTCGCCCTCTTCCTTCACCAGTGTGCGCAGGGCCTGCGCCATCCGCGCGTCGGGGGTCATGTCGAGCAGGATGGCGCCGGTGTCGCGCACCAGGGTCACCGCCCAGCTGGCGATGACGACGGCGCCGAGGATGCCGGCCAGCGGGTCCATCCAGAGCCAGCCGAAGAGCTTCGCCAGCACCAGGCCAATGATCACAGCCACGGAGACGGCGGCATCGGCCATCACATGCACCATGGCGGCGCGCATGTTGTTGTCCTGGTGGTGCATGTGGTCATGATCGTGATCATGATCGTGGTGGTCGTCATGATCGTGGTCGTGATGGCCATGGTGGTGGTGCCCCGCGCCGAGCAGCCACGCGGAGAGCAGGTTCACGCCCAGGCCAAGCACCGCGATGGGAATCGCCTCGTTGAAATGGATCTGCACCGGGGAGAAGAAGCGGCGCACGGCCTCGGCGCCGATGCCGACGGCGACAACGCCGAGGATGATGGCGCTGGTGAAACCGGCGAGATCGCCGAGCTTGCCGGTGCCGAAGGAGAAGCGCGGGTCCTGCGCGTGGCGGCGGGCAAAGGTGTAGGCCAGAGCCGCCAGCAGCAACGCACCGGCATGGGTGCTCATGTGCAGTCCGTCAGCTACCAGGGCGATGGAGCCGAACCACAGCCCGCCGACGATCTCCAGCACCATCATCGCGGTGCAGACCCAGATCACCGCCCAGGTGCGGCACTCGTTGCGCTCATGCCCTTCACCCAGGAACACATGCGGCTGCCCCAACGTTTGCGCGCCCGCCGTGAATTCAAAGCCGGACATTGCACTCTCCATTTTTCTGCGATCGTGTTGCCCGTATTTTAGGGAGCCCGGCTTGCCGCCACAAGCGCGCGGCGCGTATGGTCCCGGCCCGGATACACACAGCGCCAGGAACAGGCTGTCACCATGAATATCGCAATGATTGTCGCGGCGGGGCGGG
>DATJXU010000001.1:0-17558 GCA_035499915.1 Acidocella sp. | reverse complement strand
ACACCCTCGCCAACGCGGTCACGGGGCTGACGGTCAAGCTCGTTGCCTCGGGCAGCACCAATATCAGCGTCTCCTCCTCGCCGACGAGCCTCTCCAACGCGCTCTCGCAGGTCTCGACCGATCTGAACAAGGCGATCTCCGTTATCGGCAAGGAGATCAAATATGTCCCCCCTAGCTCGGCCAGCACCGCCAGCAGCGCCTCGGCCTCGGCAAAGAGCGGCCCGCTGCTTGGCAATTTAAGCGCCACCGACCTTTCCAACCAGTTGGTGAGCGCGGTGAGCGGGGCGGCGGCCAGCGGCATGAGCGCGGCGGCCATCGGCCTGAGTGTCGGCGGCTCCGGCGCGATCAGTTTTAACAGCGCCACCTTCGCCCAGGCCTATGCCCAGAACCCCAGCGCGGTGCAAAGCCTCGTCTCGAACATCTATTCCAGCCTGTCCAACATCACCAAGGGCGCCATCGGCTCAGGTTCGGGCTCCTCGGGCGCGATCGGCGCGGCGGTGACCGGGCTGACGACCACGAACACCACGATCAACAACCAGATCACGCAGATGAGCAAGATCGATACCAGCCTGATCAATAACATGCTGAACAATTACGCGACCGCCGAGAGCTCGCAGACAAGCGCCTCGATCACCCAGTCCTATCTCTCCATTTTCCTGGGCAATAACTCGAGTTCCGGCTAATCGATAGGTCATGTCCATGAGCAATTCCACAACCTACCGTTCCAGCATGTTCGATGGCCCCGCCGCGGTGGATTGGCTGGCCCCTGGCTGGCGGGCCCTGCGGCTTTACGGCCGGCGCGCCCGCCAGGCGATCGAGGCCGGCGACATCGAGACGAAGGCGCAGATGATCATGCGCGCGCAAACGCTGCTGAACACGATGTCCGGCATTGCCCAGTCAGGCGACAGCGCCAAGCTGGGCGGCGCGCTGCAGACCATCTACTCCGCGCTGCTGTTCTGCCTGCTGCGCGCCAACGCCCAGAACGACCTTGCGGCGCTGGAGGATTTCGACCGGGCGCTGGCCCAGCTTGACCGCGACCTGCGCGGCACGCCCGCACAGGATGCCGCATGAGCAGCGCCATCGGCACGCTTGGCCCGGCAAACGGCTCCGCCTATGCCACGCAGACCAGCGCTGGCGCGGCCAGCTCCGCCGCCGGCCCCACCGCCATGCCCGTTTCGGAGACCGATGCCGTGACCCTCAGCGACAGCGCCGCCGGCGCGGCCAGCCTGGTGGAGGCCGCGCAAGGCTCTGAGGGCATCGATGAGGAGGCGGTGGCGCAGATCAAGGGCGCGCTGGCCTCCGGCAGCTACAGCGTCGCGCCGGAGGATCTCGCCAAGGCGATCGCCACCGTGCTGCGCGGCGCCCGCTGATGGAGCCGGCCCGCGCGCTTCCGGACGCCGGAACGCTGGAGGCCATTGCCGCCTCGCTCGCCAATGCGTTGGCGGTGGTGCAGGATTTGAACAGCTGCCTGAGCCGGCTGGACAAGCTGATGCTCACCGGCCAGCCGCACGACATCCAGAACGCCGCCGGCGAGATCGAGCAGCGCATGCAGGAGGCCCAGCCGGTCTTTGCCGCCATCTCGGCGGCGATGACGCAGATGAGTGCGCGCTCTTTTGATGATGCCGCCGCCTGGCTGCGCGCGAGCGAGGCGCTGCCGGCCGCCCGCCTGGCAGAGGAGCTGCGCGCATCGCTTGCCCAGTTCTCGCGCAAATCCGGCAGTGCCAAGCGCCGGGCCAGCCAGCTGCATCGCGGGCTGAATGTCTCGCTGCGCGCACTGCAGAGCCTTGGCATGCATGAGAGCGGCCGGCTGATCGCCGAGGCGTAAGGCCTGGTGGCTCCCGTGCAAGCCATTTTATGCGTTCAGATTGAATCAGGCGATTCAATCTGAACGCAGACTGATCAGAGCGCGATAGGTTGAGGTTGACGCATGCGCGTCAACCTCAAGCGATCAGGCTCTAATACACCGGACGATAAACGCTCGACCGGATCAGTTCCTCGACCTTCGCCGGCCGTTCGACCCGCGCCAGGTTGTTGTCGAAGATATACTCGGCCACCTTGGTCGCCACGTGCAGCGAGGCGGCGAAGATATTGCTCTGCGGCGGATAGATGAGGCCCAGAGCAAGGTTGGCCTGCGTCACCTGTTCGGCAACGGCCTTGGCCGCGACGATGAACATTTCATCGGTGATGCGGGTGGCCTGGGTGGCGAACACGGCCATGCCGAGCGCCGGGAATATATAGACATTGTTGCCCTGGCCGGGCACCAGCGTCTTGCCCCCGATCTCGACCGGCGCGAACGGGCTGCCGCTGGCGAAGATGGCCCGTCCATCGGACCAGCCATAGGCCTCCTCGGCCGTGCATTCGGACCGCGATGTGGGGTTGGAGTAGGGGAAGATGATCGGCCGCTCATTGATCTGCGCCATGGCCTCGATCACCTCGCGGTTGAAGAGCTTGGGCACGGTGCTCACGCCGATGATCCCGGTCGGCCGGAACGCCCTGATGGCGTCGGCGAAGTTCGTGACCGGCGCATGATCCTGCGCGAAAGGCTGCTGGAAGGCGTTCAGATCCGTGCGCGAATTCACCAGCAGGCCATTGACGTCGAACAAGGCGGTGCGGGCCCGCGCCGCGCCGATCTCCATGCCCTCCATCGCCATCGCCTGGGCGATCAGCTCGGCAATGCCGGTGGCCGCCGAGCCGGCGCCCAGGAACAGGAAACGCTGGTCCGTCAGGCGCTGGCCCGAGATGCGCAGCGCGCCATAAATGCCGGCCAGCGCGACCGAGGCGGTGCCCTGGATGTCATCGTTGAAGGTGCAGATCTCATCGCGGTAGCGGGCCAGGATGGGAGCGGCGTTGGGGTTGGCGAAATCTTCCCATTGCAGGCAGCATTTCGGGTAGAGCGTCTGCACCGCTTCAACGAATTCCTCGATGAACGCCGTGTACTCGGCGCCGCGCACGCGGTTCTGGCGCAGGCCGAGATAGAGCGGGTCGTCCAGCAGCGCCTGGTTGTTGGTGCCGACATCGAGCGTGATGGGCAGGCAATATTGCGGCGGCACGCCGGCGCAGGCGGTGTAGAGGGCGAGCTTGCCGATGGGAATGCCCATGCCGCTCACGCCGAGATCCCCCAGGCCCAGAATGCGCTCGCCATCGGTCACGACGATGAAGCGCACATCCTTCTGCGGCCAGTTGGCGAGAATGTCACGCAGCCTGCCGCGGGCGCTGATCGGCAGATAAATGCCCCGCGGCTGGCGGAAGATATGGTCGAATTTCTGGCAGGCCTCGCCCACCGTCGGCGTATAGACAATCGGCATGAAGCGCGCCGGGTCGGACATCAGCAAGGCGTAATAGAGGGTCTCGTTGCGCACCTGCAGGTCGGAGAGCAGCATGTAGCGCTGCAGATCGTTGTCGAGCACGTCCAGCTCCTGCTGCAGCCGCGCGAGCTGCAGTTCGAGCGACAACGGCCGGGGCGGCAGCAGGCCTTCGAGGCCGAGGCTGGCCCGCTCGGCCTCGCTGAAGGCGGTGCCCTTGTTCAGCCGCGGATTGCGCAGCAGCGCGTAGCCTGTGGCGGGTTGGGTTGACATGGTGGTCTCCTTTTCAGTCGGTAGCATTGGATGGGGCGGCGCAGCCCTACGGACGCCGCGGTGCGGGCGCCGGCAGAAAATGCTCGAACAGCATGCGCGGCAGGATCAGCCCGATGGTCATGGCCAGGACGATCAGGAACGCCGTGGCCCCGTTGGCGGCGATGTCCGTGAGCAGGGATGCCGGCGCGCTTTGCCCGGCCCCGATCAGCGCGATCAGCGCGCTCGCGGCGCGGAAGAGAAAGAAACCGGGCATCATCGAGACAACCGCGGAGAACCCCAGCGCCGCGAAGGGCATATGCAGGCGATCGACGACCGGCGTGACGATGACGCTGACCAGGATGCAGGCGGCAAACGCCCCCGCCGCGACATCGGCGCCGGCCAGCGAAATCAGCGCCCAGCGCAGCGCATGCGCCAGCATGCCGGCCGCGATCGGCAGGACCAGCAGGCGCCACGGCATGGAAAAGAAGGTCCCGAAGGCCGCCACGGCGCAGCCCGCCGCGATCACGTCCGCCACAAACGGCACGGTCATGGAAGGGCCGCTCACCGGCAGGGAGGCATGGAAGGCGGCCAGCCCGGCCAGCAGGCCGGCGCTGATCATCAGAATGATCAGCCCGGCATAGGCGAGCCGCGCGATGCCCAAGGTGATGCGTGTCCGCGCGAGGTCGATGGCGCCGTTGAGGATATGCGGGCCAGGCACCAGCACCATGCAGGGGCAAAGCGCGACGAGTGAAGGCGAGCCCGCAAGCTGCCAGCGGCTGCACATGGCGGCGAGGGCGCCGGCGATGGCCGCCGCGCAGAGCGGCTGGATGAAGGGGTTGCCGCCGAGCCTGGCCAGCCCGCGGCGCGCAAGCGCGCCGATGACCGCGCTGAGCGCGATCAGGACCAGGCTCGGCACATCGAGCGCGCCGAAGATCACCCCCAGCGCCGCCGCGCCAAGGGCGGCAAAAGCCGCGAAGCGCGGCGTGGCGGCGGGCGGAAGGTGCCCCGCCGCGGCCAGGGCGGCGCGCGCCTGCGGGCCCGGCAAGGTGCCGTCGCAGACCTGCTCCACGACCTTCATGACGGCCAGCACCTTGCCCATATCGACACCAAGCGGCTTGGCCGGGACCATCTCGGAGAAGGGCGCGCCCTCGACCTGGAGCGCCAGTTCCCCCCAATGGGGATGCAAGGTGAGCGGCAAGCCAAGGGCATGGCCGAGCCGTTCCGCGGCAAGCACCACGCGCTCGGTGGTTTGCCCGTTATTGAACAGCAGCACCGCCGCGGTGGCGACGGTGTCAAGGCTGGCCGCGCGTGTCAGGTGCGCAGGCGGGGATGTTGCCGTGTCAGCGCCGCCGGTCATGGCATCATCCTTTAATCTGCCTCGGTTTATGCCGCCGTGCGGCAGAATGATGCCCGTGCCGCGCCGCTTGCGGGGGGCTGGGCTGGATCAGGGTGATTGTATCGGCAAGCTTGTCGACAGCCCAGTGAAACGCAAAGCCGAGCAGGGCGCCAAGTATGACTTCGCTGCCACGGTCGAATGCGGTCGTGAAGATCGGCTCGGCTGCCCGGGCCGTCAGCAGAACGACCGGGCAGGTCCACATGGCCACGCGAAACTTTGGCAGCTCGCGTACAACCAGCGCGCAGATGGCCACCGCGACCGCCAGCTGCACGGCAGTGGAGACGGCCATGCGCGAGGCGATCTCGCTCACAGCGATGCTGACAACCATCCCGAACAACGTGCCGAGAATGCGCCCGGTGAGGGAAGACCGGGTTTCATGCAGCCTTTCCTGGGAGACGATGACGGCCGACATGGCTGCCCAGCTTGCCTCTGCCAGACCGAGGCAGGAGGCCAGCTCATAAGCGGCCGTCGCGGAACCGGCGCAACGGACGACGAAGGCGGCCGCGCGTAAACTCTTGTGTTCCATGGCCGCAATGCCGGGGGGGGCTGAACGCGTGACGGCGCCAGCCGGCTGGTCGACCGTATTCTTCATCATCCTCGTCCTTCGCAAGAACGGCGGGGCCGTCTCTCGCAGGATATCTACCTCTGTGGATATCTGCTGGTCTAATATATAGTCTATCCATTCTTGATACCTTTTTGGTATGTATGGCCATGGACCTTAGACATCTCCGTTACTTCGTGGCGGTTGCCGAAGAGCTGCACTTCACCAGGGCCGCCGAACGCCTCGGCATCAAGCAGCCGCCTTTGAGCCTGCAAATCCGCCAGTTGGAGGAAGAGCTGGGCACACCGCTCTTTCACCGCCTCACCCGCGGCGTCGAGCTGACCGAGGCGGGAGCGCTGCTGCTCGAAGAGGCGCAGCTGATCCTGGCGCATGTGGAGCGAGTGAAGGCGGGCATCCAGAGCCGGGCGCGCGGCGAGACGGGCCGCATCCGTCTCGGCTTCGCCGGGGCGACCTATTTCCAGCCACGCGTGCTCGGCCTCATCCAGGCTTACCGGAAGCTCTATCCGGACGTGCTGCTGACGCCCGAGCAAAGCAACACCCCGCACTTGATCGACGCCCTGCATAACGGCGCCCTGGATGTCGCTTTCGTGCGCCCGCCGGTGCTTGACGGGGAGGGGATCGCGCTCCACCCGCTCGCCGAGGAGCCGATGCGGCTCGTGCTGCCGGCGCAGCACCCGCATGCGGGCAGCCCGTCCCTGCAGCTGGCCGCCCTGGCGCGGGAGACCTTCATCCTGTTTCCCCGGGCCATCGGGCCGGGGCTGTATGACAGCATCATCGCCGGCTGCCAGCGGGCCGGGTTCAGCCCGGTGCTGGGGCAGGAAGCCCCGCAGATTTCCTCGATCGTCCATCTCGTGGCGGCGGGTTTCGGGATTTCCATCGTCCCGCAATCGCTGGAGCAGATCCGTGCGGACGGTATTGTCTACACGCCCATCGAGGGGGAAGCGCCCCGCGCCCCGATCAGCCTGGCTGTACGCAAGGATCACCGCGCCGCGACAGTCCTGAATTTTGTCGCCCTGGCGCGGCAACTGGCGCGGGACGCGCTGCCGGCCTGATCAGCCAAAACACCGTCTTCATGGCGGCGCGGCGCCGAGCGCCCCGGTGGTGAAGGCGAGCGTTGCAGCCGCGGAAAGGGCGGCGCTATAGGCATCGCTTTGCGTGTTGCGCGCCTGCAGCAGCTGCGTCTGGGCCAGCGTGGCGTCGGTAACCGAGCCGACGCCGTTGCGATAGGCGGCCAGGGCGGCATCGTAGCTCGTCTGCGCGGCGGCGACCAGGGCTTGCGCGGCGCTGTACCCGGCCAGGCTGGTGGCCAGCTTGTTCTGTGAATCAACAACCTGGCGGGTTGCCTCGTCGCGGGCCAGGGCCAGCGCCGCATTGGCGGAATCCGCGCTGGCCCTGGCCTGGGCCAGCACGGCCGCGCGCGTGCCGCCATCATAAAGCGGCACGGTGATGCCGGCCATGATGATGCCGCCGAGATGGTTGCCGGAGAGGTTGCCGGTGGCCGCCTGCTGCCCAACGCCGGGAACCGAGGTCACATCCAGCGCCCCGGAATTATAGCTGCCGGTCGCGCTGACAAAGACCTTCGGCATGAACTCGGCCTGCGCGGCCTTGATATTCGCCAGGCTCTGCTGCTGCGCGGCAAAGGCGCTTTGCATGTCCGGCCGCTGCGCCAATGCCTGGGCGACGATTGTCTGCACCGGCGTATCCAGCGCGGGCGAGAGGGTGCGCGGCGCCAGATCGGCGATTTTCATCTGCGTCAGGGGCGAAATCCCCATGGCGTTGAGCAGCGCCAGATACGCATCCTGCACCCCGCCATCGGCCTGCACCACCGCGAATTTGGCCTGCGCCACCGCCTGCCCGGCCTGGGCGGTATCAACCACCGTGCCGATGCCGTGAAGCTGGCGCGCCTGCGCCGCCGCCAGCACGTCCTGTGCATTGCTCAGCGACTGCTTGGCCGAGACATCGCGCGCGCGCGCCGCCGCATAGGCGTAATAGGCGAGGCTGACATTGTAGATCACCAGCTGGTGCGCCTGGGTGAAGGCGATATTGGAGATCACCGAGCCCTGCTTGGCCGCCGTGATGACAGCCGAGCGCTCGCCGAAATCAAACAGCAGCCAGTTCAGCGAGATGGCCGAGATCACGCCATGCGCCTGGTTGTTGCCGTTGCCGGAGAAGCCCGCAAGGCTTTGATGCGAGCTGTCGTCCTGGTAGGCGCCCAGCGCGCTGGCCGTGATGTTGGGCAGATAGAGGCTTTCCGCGATCCCGGCGGCCAGCGCCGCCTGGCGCGCCGCATCCCAGGCGATCCGGGTCTGCGGGTTGTTGGATTCGGCGATATCGATCAGCCCGGCGAGCGCATAGGCCCGGTTGGGGTCGATGGGCGGCGGTGGCGGCGTGGCCGCAAGCGCCGGGTTGGGCGGCAAGACGTACCCGCCGCCGGTGGGGGGCGTTGTGGTTGCGCTGGCGCTGGGGGGCCAGGGGGCATCGGGGCGTGGAGGCGCCATGTCGAGCGCCGAGGTGGCGCAGCTGGTCAAGGTCAGCGCCGCGAGGAAGAGCGGTGCGGATATCTTAAGTCGATGCATGAATCTTGCTCTTATCTTCCGCCTGGTGTTGCAGCCGTTCCAGCCTGTCCAGCCGGGCCTCGATCCAGCCGCGCAAGCCGCCGAGCGGCGACGCCGCGCTGGCGGGTGCCTCTTCCTCCTGCGCCGGCGCCGCCTTGGCACCATCGGCAAGCTGGGCGAGGCGCCCGGCCATGTCGCGCGATAGCTGCGGATCCTGCGCGGCGGTCAGCATCACCACCCCGGCCAGCGCCGTGATGTCGTCCGCGGCCGCGCGGCGCAGGGACAGCCAGTCCGATCCCGGGCGGATCGAGGCGGGCTCATAAGCGGCAAGATCCAGATCCCGCTCCAGCGCGACGAGTGCGGCCTGCGCTTCCGAGGCCGCCAGGGCGGCGCCCTTGTTGCCCGCCGTCAGCATGGCGCCGAATTTGCGCAGCAGCGCCGTGATCCCTGGGCCGATCCGGTTGACCACGCTCACCGGCCAGAGTTTTGTGAAGATTACATAGACGACGACATTGCCGAGCAGGATGCCGATGATGCGGTCGCGCGCCGTGACCATGTCGAAAGAGGGTCCGCTCCCCTGGATGACGCACAGGAAAAACGCGAAGGCGATCTGGAATCCGGCATAGGCGATGCGCGCATCGCCAGCGGCAACCCACGCGGCGGCAAGCGAGGCGAGAAACACCGTGATCATCAACCCGCCGATCGAGGTGAGCGCGGGAACCAGAAACACGATCGCGGCGATGCCGGTGGCGGCGCCGATGATGCAGCCGAGAAGGCGCAGGCTGAGCTTCTCCACCGTCTCCGCCGCGGTGCCCAGCCCCACGATGTAGCAGGTGATCAGGCAGGTATGGATGGTCGGCCAATTCAGCAGCGAATAGAGAATATAGCAGAACATCGCCGCCGCTGTCGTCTTCAGCGCGTGCTGCACATGGGCGGGGTTGCTGAAGGCATCAGGGACCAGCAGGCTGCCACGCTTTTTGGCGGGGGCCGGTGCCGGGGGGGCGGCCGGCGCGGGCGGCACCGCGAAATGGATGAGGGCCTCGCGCAATGTGGCGAACATGGCGGATTCCAGGGGGGTGTCCAATTGCGCCACCGGCAGCTCGATCTCGACCGGGTAGCCGCCCTTGCGCAGAATGGCGGCCATGGCCCGCAGCCGCTCGGCGATCAGCCCGGCGGCCGCAGGTGGCAGCGCGCGCTCCGGGGCGCGATCCGCCAGATCGGCCAGCAGCATGATCTGCATCGTCGAGGCCGCCGCCTGGCGCAGCGCCGCGAGATCGGCGGCGGGGGCGGTTTTCTCCATGCCCGTGAGTTTCACCCAGCCGAGAATGTCATGCACGCCCCGGCGCAAAGTGGCCTGGAAGGCGCGTCTTGTGGGCTCGCTAGGCCCCTGCAGCATGGCGGCGGCCAGGCTCAGGCGCTGCGCCAGGGCGCGCTCGGCCAGGCGCCGCGGCGCCGGGCCGAGGAGGATATTGACGACAATGGAGACGCCGGCCGGAATGGCGACGAACAGCCAGGCGTAAAGCAGCCCGCGCGTGGCGATCTCGCCGATCCGGACGGTGCCGAGCAGGTCCAGCGCGTAGGCGGCGATCAGCGCGACAATCGGCGCGAACGGGCGCAGCTTGCTGGCCGAGCCCAGAAAGATCAGCCCGAAGGAGAGCAGCGCCATGGCGGTCACCCGCCACATCGGCTGGTCGGCCACGGCTATGGTGGCCAGCAGCGTGATGGTGATGGTGACGGTCATGACCATCACCATGATCAGGCTCACGATGACGCTGCTCACCCGGTCCGGCTTGATGACGAAGAAGGCGACATACACGGTCAGGGCCGGATCGGGTGTCTGGTAGATCTCCGTCACCAGCGCCGTCAGGGCGCAGATCAGCGCCAGCCTTACTGAAAATTCCAGCCGGCCGGGGTATGGGGCGAGCAGGCGCAGCAGGCGTGCCGCCCCCCAGCGGGCAGGTTGGCCCGCCGGCTCAGGAGCGGCAGGCAGCGCCACGGCCTATCTCGATCACGGCGCTGGCCCCCAGCCTGGCGAGCTGCGGCGGCGGGTCCTGCAACAGGATACGGACGGGAAAACGCTGGGCCACCCTGACCCAGTTCATCGAACGCTCGACATAGGGCAAGGCAAAGGGCACCTCCACCCGCGAGTCATCGAGCACGCCCCAGCCGATCCCCTGGACCACGCCCTTGATCGGGTGGTCGCGGTCGATGAGCGAATAGACCGTCGCGCAATCGCCAAGCTTGATCGAGCCGAGCTGGGTTTCCCGGAAATTGCCGACCGCGTACCAGTCCTCGCTGTCGACCAAGGTAAACAGCGACTGGGCCGGCGCCACCATGCCGCCGGAGGCGGCGGTCAGCCCGACCACCAGCCCGTCATGCGGGGCGCGCACCACGGTGTCGTGCAGCGCGCGCTGGGCAATGGCCAGGGCCGCCTGGCGCGCGGCGATAACGGCCTGCGTCGCGGCCACCGTGTCGACGGCCGTGACCGCGGCGGCGGCCTGCTCCTGCGCCTGGCTCAAGGAGGTCTCGGCATCGTTCTGCGCCGTCACCGCCTGGTCGAGCTGCTCGGCTGGCACATAGCCCTTGGCCGCCAGCGGGCGCAGCCGGTTCACGGTGCGGGTGGCCAGATCCAGATTTGTCGTGGCCCGGGCGACCTGGGCCGCCGCGATGGTTGCCGCCGATTGCTGGGTGGCCACGGCGCGCTGCTGCGTGCCGAGCTGGGCTTGCGCCAGCGCCAGATCGGCGCGCGCCTGATCGACCGCCAGCTGGTAGGGCACGGGGTCGATCCTAAACAGCACCTGGCCCTTTTTGACCGGCATGTTTTCGGCCACTGGAATATCAATGACCCTGCCGCCGACGGCCGCGGCGACATGCACGACATCCGCATCGATCGTCGCATCGTCTGTGGAGGGAAACAGGACCGAGCGGTGCCAGGCATAAGCCCCGACGAGCACGGCAAGGGCGATGATGCCCAGTGACACCAGCTTAAAGGCGCGCGGGGATTGTTTTTGGCCTGCAGACTTCATGCCTAGCGTCCGAACCAGAGCAGCCAGGCCAGGAGCCCGAAGATCACGCCGATGGCGGCGCAGACAAAGAGCTGGAACGGCAGGACGGTGTTCCAGCCCGTGCTGACAAAAACCGCGCGCGCGCCGATGGCAACCAGAAGGCCAATGCCGCCGCAGAACATCCAGGCGGGAAAAAACGCGCCGAAAAGAGTGTAGGATGGCGCGCCGCAGCCACTCAGCAAAAGCGCGGCCGCCGGTGCGGAAGGCCTTGCCAAACCCCTAAAAATCGGGCCGATTTTCAACCGATAACTCCTGTGCGACATGAACCCGGCGAGGCCACGGCCTCCCTGGGCGGGATTTCTTACACACTTTCCTGGGCAGGTTAAACCGCGCCAAACGCCATGGGGGGATGCACAGTAACGCGAGCCCTGCGTGCCGTGAGGCAGCGCACCAGCGATGTCTGCGGTTGCCGAGGTAGAGATTCAGCACGATATCCGCGGGGGTCGAATGGAACGATCAAGCATCGTTTGGCGCTTCGTCAGCATTGGCGCCGCAATCGGCAAGAAGCGCCTGCGCGCCTCTTCACCGCGGGTATCTGCTCGATTGCGCGAAAGTTATCGCGCAAAATTCTCAGCGCCAAAGGCTGGATTTGGCGAGCACCGGCATGCGTGAGCGGTGACAATCGAACAGGCCGTTTCAACTGCGCCGGCATCCTGCCCCGATAGGCATTGAAAACCTAAATCAGATTTTGCTGCCCTGTTGGCGCACAAGCTCCAGCCACGCCCTGGCCGCATAAGAGAGATAGCCGCCCCGCCGCCAGATCATCGCGATATGCCATTGCGCCTCCGGCTCCGCGAGCAGGATCGGCTTCAAGGCCGGGTGGGGCCGCTGTTGCGCCAGCATGCGCGGCAGGAAGGCGATCCCCAGCCCCGCAGCGGCAAGTTCGAGGATGAAGTCAATCTGGCCGCTGCGTGCGGCAATGGATGGCTCGAAGCCATGGCGCCGGCACGCCGCGCGGATGACACGGTTTAGCGCAAAGCCGGTCTCGAAGAGGATGAAGGGCATGTCCTTCAGCGCCGCCAGGTTGATGACATGCCGCGCGGCGAGCTCATGGCCTGCCGGCAGCAGCGCCACCAGAGGCTCGCGCCGTACATCCTGCCACTCGAACCCGTCCGATACAGGCAGCAATGATGCCGCCAGTTCGATTTCACCGGACTGCACCGCCTCCTGCAGGCGCTCGCCGCCATATTCCACCAGGCGAATATCCACGCCGGCATAAAGCTGGCGATAGCTGGCAAAGAGCGGCGCAAACACCATGCTGCTGCCGACCGGCGGCAATCCCAGCCTGAGCGCGCCGCGCTTCAGGCCCCGCAACTCGTCCAGCTCAAGAAGAAGATCGTCGCGTTCCGTCAGCATGCGGATGGCACGGCGGTAGACGATCTCTCCGGCGGCCGTCAGCCTGCTGGTGTGACCTATGCGATCGAGCAGCGTCATGCCGATCTCATCTTCCAGCTGTTTCACCGCCTTGCTGATGGTCGATTGCGTCGCGAAGACCGTTTTTGCCGCTTGGGAGAAGCCCCCCTGACGGACGACCTCAACAAAGGCGCGGAGGGTTCTAAGTTCCATCGGGTTTCCATATCAGAATAGATCAGGCTCCACCAATTCGGTTTATGCATCATCTGGGGCCGCCTATGCCGATCTGTGACGCCACGCAGCGGCTTTGGACCGCAGAAAGCCCTCATTGCGGGCTTTACGGTAAAACCTTCAAAAAACAGCAGGGTTTTTGTTGTTTCTGCATCGATCGCAACCACAAAGCCGCGAGAGTCTGCCATGTGTTCATTCTCGCATCGGCCTCTTCATTGCGGCGGAGCCAAAATTCACAGCATTTGAGCTGGATCTCATCAAACGCTTGCTTCAAATCTGGATGCGTTGACCTGCGGTCTGGTGCCGTATAGCGGCGTTGAGCCAAATGATCGCGCCGCGCAAGTGGCGCATATGTCTCAAGGCACAAGCGCCGGCTTTGCAGTTCATGACTAAACCTACGTCTAGGGTATCCCCTCCACAATCACAATCAACCCATCCACATAGCCAATATCAAGAGCGTTTCCACGCGTGATAGGTCTTGCTTATTCCTCCCCAGCCGGCTTCTCTCCCTTGCCGGCCAACTTGGGCCCCGCCCATATAGCGGGGCCCTTTTTCATGCCATGGTGGGGATGGAGGTCTAAGAAGCCAGCAGCAGCCCAGGCCGCCTGCATCACTTTTGACAGTCCCTGTCATTAATTTGACGGTCCCTGTCATTAAATCGGAATGCTGGCATTATCTTGGAAGCGCTTGGCACTTTGCCGCGGACGCGGACTCAGAGGCAGCTTCGTAGATGAACGAATCCGCCGGCACCGACTCATACTTTCGTTTAGTCTTGCTCAACATTATGATAGCATTTTACGACCTAGGTCGTAGAAGACGAGTATGCGCGTATAATTGCGTCCGTTCTGAGAGCCATACTAACATTTAAATCATGTTAAAGTGCTCGGCCAGAGGAGGTTGAGACTGTCTGACCTACGAAAAACGATGATCGTCACGTTCAACTCTGCAGCCGCCTAATCCAGCGCAAGCATGACGCCGCCTTCTGGCCTTTTCGACCGCGGCGCAGACTGCGCCAGGATATCGGCTTGATATTTCAACTTACGAATATCAGGCCAAGTTTCGCTCGGCTTCGGCCGGTCTTTTTCCGAGGACGAATCATCAACGCCGCGACGAGTTAACCCGCAAAGACAACGGAGCTTGCTCATGTATATCGACCGCTCTATCCAAAATTATCACGGACTGCAGGCTGATTTTATTGTTACCGAAGCGGCGCATGAGGTCCGTGCCGCAATCCGGATCGCTACGGCGATCGTGGCGGAGAAACTTAATAAGTCAAAAGATGCCATGGTCCGTTATCACTTGGCGCAAGTTGAGCGGGAGGTGGCATCGATCTCGGTTGAGATGGATAGGCGGCTTCGCCTGCATGGCAGCGACACGCCCTCACTTGATCTGACGATGAACCGGGAGATCTCGGTTTGCAACGCCAGTTCTTCATATGGCATCAACATTATCAACGGCCAGTCGTCACCGATTGACGTGACGCCAACAGTCAATGCGGACATGACCTTTGGCATGTTTGTGAATGTGTTTTTACGCTACGCCTTGCAGAATCTTCCGGCAAATACACAAGTCACGGTGCAGCTGAAGAACATTGGCCAGACGGTTTCCCTGGACGTGACGGGCGTGCACTTTAATTCCGAGCAGGAATTTCTGAAGAACGTTGAGTATCCGCCCCGGGCGAGCGCGCTTATTGCCGCGTTGGGGGGGCGTTTTCAGCCGACGCCACAAGGCGTCGTGTTTGTAATGCCATTGGCGGCTCTTACGAATTCGGTGTGGCTGGATCTGGACGGCGCATCGCGGCCCTGAACGCCGCCCCCGGTTTGATCCGAAGGCGGCGCCATGCGCAGGTCGTGAACCCGGCTCAGCTCAGGTCAAACCGGTCGGCGTTCATCACCTTGGTCCAGGCGGCGACGAAATCGTTCACGAACTTCTCCCTGTTGTCATCCTGTGCATAGACTTCCGCATAGGCGCGAAGGATTGAGTTGGACCCGAAGACGAGATCCACACGGGTAGCTGTCCATTTGACCTCGCCGGTCTTGCGGTCGCGGATTTCATAAAGATTATTGCCCGCCGGTTTCCACGTGTAGCCCATATCGGTCAGGTTGACGAAGAAATCATTGGTCAGCGCCCCCTCGCGATCCGTGAAGACGCCATGCTTCGTGCCGCCATGGTTGGTGCCAAGAGCGCGCATGCCGCCGACCAGAACCGTCATCTCACAAGCGGTCAGGCCCATCAACTGGGTGCGGTCGAGCATCAGCTCTTCCGCCGATACCGCATAGTCCTTCTTGAGCCAGTTGCGATACCCGTCATGGATGGGCTCCAGCACGTCGAAGGAGGCGGCATCCGTCATCTCGTCCGTTGCATCCCCGCGGCCCGGCGAGAAGGGAACGGTGATGTCGAATCCAGCGGCTTTTGCAGCCTGCTCGACGCCAACATTGCCCGCCAGAACGATCACATCCGCCACGCTCGCCCCCGTCTCGGCGGCAATGGGTTCGAGCACGGCGAGAACCTTGGCCAGGCGGCTGGGCTCGTTGCCGTCCCAGTCCTTCTGGGGCGCAAGGCGGATGCGCGCCCCATTGGCGCCGCCGCGCTTATCGGAGCCACGGAACGTTCTGGCGCTGTCCCAGGCGGTGGTGACCATGTCGCTTATGCTCAGGCCGCTGGCCGCAATCCTCGCCTTGGCCGCGCCCACATCATAGCCGGTCCGGCCAGCAGGAACCGGGTCCTGCCAGATCAGATCCTCCTTGGGCACATCCGGCCCGATATAGCGCACCTTCGGCCCCATGTCGCGGTGGGTCAGCTTGAACCAGGCGCGCGCGAAAACATCCGCGAGACGCGCAGGATCCTTGTAGAATTGCTCAGAGATCTGGCGATAGGCCGGGTCCATCTTCATGGCCATGTCGGCATCGGTCATGATCGGGTTGTAGCGGATCGAGGGATCCTCGACATCAACAGGCTTGTCTTCCTCCTTGATGTTGACCGGCTCCCACTGCGAAGCCCCCGCGGGACTCTTCTTCAGCTCCCACTCATGGTCCAGCAGCATGCGGAAATAGCCATTATCCCACTTGGTGGGGTGGGTGGTCCAGGCGCCCTCCAGGCCGCTCGTCACGGCATTGCGGCCGACGCCCCGTGTTGTCGTGTTGATCCAGCCCAGGCCCTGCGCCTCGACATCGGCCGCCTCGGGCGCCGGGCCCAGCAGTTTTGCATCACCATTGCCGTGGCATTTGCCAAGGGTATGGCCCCCTGCGGTCAGGGCGACGGTCTCCTCGTCATTCATCGCCATGCGCGCGAAGGTGACGCGCACGTCCTGCGCGGTGCGCAGCGGATCGGGCTTGCCGTCGATGCCTTCCGGGTTGACGTAGATCAGGCCCATCTGCACAGCGGCCAGCGGGTTTTCCAGCGTGGTGCGTTCCTCTGTTTCATAGCGCTCGCCGCTGCTGGCGAGCCATTCCTGTTCCGGCCCCCAATATGTGTCTTGTTCCGGCGACCAGATGTCTTCGCGGCCAAACCCAAACCCGAAGGTCTTCAGCCCCGCCACCTCATAGGCGATGTTGCCGGCAAGAAGGATCAGGTCGGCCCAGCTGAGCTTGTTGCCGTATTTCTTTTTGATGGGCCAGAGCAAACGCCTTGCCTTGTCCAGGTTCACGTTGTCCGGCCAGGAGTTCAGCGGCGCAAAACGCTGGTTGCCCCGGCCGCCGCCGCCGCGCCCGTCAGCGATGCGATAAGACCCGGCCGAGTGCCAGGCCATGCGGATCATAAGGCCGCCATAGTACCCCCAATCCGCTGGCCACCAGTCCTGGCTGTGGGTCATGAAGTCGGTGAGGTCTTGCTTGAGCGCGGCAACGTCAAGCGTCTTGACCTCTGCCCGATAATTGAATTCTTTCCCCATAGGGTTTGTCTTGGTGTCGTGCTGGTGGAGGATATCCAGATTCAGGGCTTTCGGCCACCAATCCATGTTCGAAGTGCCCACGGATGTGTTTCCACCATGGAGCACCGGGCATTTGCCCTGTTGCTGCGACGTATCGTCCATCTTGTTTACCCCCTAATGTTATGCCGCAACATTCTGTTTTTTTGCGCTGCAGCAGCTGCCTTCTGGCCATTTAGCCTCACTATTGTAGCCGAGCTTCCGGTTTTTGAGTCCACGAAATTGAACCCATCGGCCAGATCTGCCGCAGCTGTGAATCGGCGCCGCGGGGGGGATCCCATAAAACCTAATTCAATCTGATGCTTGGCGCGCCGATACGCGCCGAAACCCTTTGCCGATTTGCAGGTTGCCGCGGCTTTGCCGTCTCCTGTGCCCAAGCCATGCGACAGAGAGCGCTTGCATGAGCCCGAGAAGACGGATTGCCGCTCAAACCAGCGCCCCAAGATGTTCCATTAAAAAATCGAAATTATTGACTATGAATCGACGCCGTTTTGACGCAGATCAAACCTAAGGCAATGAAACTCTTCCTTAGTTATATTGAAAAATCTCTATGGATTGCAACATGCCAAGATCCCGCATGGCTATTGCTGTGGTCGCGGCAGCGCTCATTCGTACGACATGCGCGACCAAGCCTGCGGCCTGGACGCTGCGCACGTGGTAACGCTGGTTTTTTGACGTCTTTGATTGAAAGTTTTTGATGTTTACGTCGCGTGAGGGGATCGAGTCGAGAGATAAAAATGCGTTTAGCTTCGGTTGTTCAAACGTAAAATTAGCACGGAGATCAAAATGAACGGGTCAAAATCATTTGTTAAATCGGCTGCTGCGTTGATGATCGCTGGCACGGCCTGCCTCATCCCATTGGCCGCCACACAAACCGCCCATGCGCAGAACAGCATGTCCTCCAACGCGCCCATGCA